>NZ_JBBEWC010000004.1:0-523299 GCF_037860775.1 Emticicia soli
TGTTTAAAGTAAAATTAACATTTTAGCTAAATTTTACCTTGACACAGTTTAATTTACAGTCTCCAGAATGTCTAATAATATAAAAAGCAATTTTAATAGTTTTCAACAATCTGATTTTAGTTCTTCAATAAGATAGTTAAAATTATATCTTAACTATCTTATTGAAACAATAATAGAAACTTCTTGTCTTAGAGCATGGCTCTTAATTCCATGACTTTATTCTTTATTATTTCTACTACTAATGGTATCTCTTCGATAGTGTTAAACTTACTTAAACTAAGCCTGATACTCGAGTAAGCTTCAATGTCCGTTAAACCAAGTGCTATCAAAACATGAGAAGGCTCAATTGATATAGATGTACAAGCAGAGCCATTAGAAAAAGCAATATTATCAATACTTGAAATCATAGCATCAGCATCACATCCTTTAAAACGTATATTACAAACATTATAAAGTCTTTTTTCTATATTCCCGTTTATCTTGCTATCTTCAATTTTTAAAAGTTCTTTTTCTAGATTATTTCTTAAATCTTCTACATACTTTGCTGTTATGCTCATTGTTTTATTAGCGATTTCACATGCTTTGCCAAATCCGGCAATACTAGCTACATTCAATGTACCGCTCCTATATCCTCCTTCATGCCCTCCTCCATGTATAAGAGTTTCCAATTTTACTCTAAAGGGTCGCCGTTGCCTTATAAATAAAGCTCCTATACCCTTTGGCCCATATATTTTATGTGCTGAAAAAGTCATTAAATCTATTCCTAAATCGTCAACTTTAATTGGAATTTTGCCTACCGCTTGGGTTGCATCAGTCATAAATAAGATACTGTTATTATGTGCTAATTCTGCAATTTCCTTTATAGGCTGGATAACTCCTATTTCATTATTTACGGCCATAATAGAAATTAGAATTGTATCAGGTCTTAGCTTAGCCTTTAAGAGATTTAAATCTATTAAGCCATCGTCTTTTACAGGTAAATAAGTTATTTCGAATCCCTTCTTTTCTAGATATTTACAAACATCTAGTACTGCGGTATGTTCTGTTTGAACTGTAATAATATGCTTACCCTTATTTTGATATATTTCTGCTACCCCCTTTATAGCAAGATTAATGCTCTCTGTTGCGCCAGAAGTAAAAACTATTTCGTTTATTTCACAACCTATTAAGCTTGCTATTTGTTGACGTGCTACTTTGACAGCTTCATTAGCACCAACTCCAAATGAGTGTGTACTGGAAGCATTTGCAAAATTGTCAGTGAGGTATGGTAACATTACCTCTAAAACTTGCGAGTCTATTTTTGTAGTGGCGTTATTATCAAGATAAATTAAGGACATAAAAAAGAATGTTAAACATTATCATAAAATGAACAAGTTCACAGCTTATTACAAAATTACTATTAGATGATTTTATTTAAAGCAAATAATAATAGAAAAATAGCTCACATAAATAATCTATATGATTTCAAGAATATTTAAATCTTAAATATAGCTTCTTTCCTATAGAAATTTCCCCAATTCTCTTAATTATATACAAGACCGGAAAATTCGGAAAATACTAACAAATTAAGGTGTAAAATTTGACAAATAATGTCAAAGATACCCCTTATTATATTACTCCAAATCATAATTTGATTGTAATGCTATTACTTTATCATTTAGTTCTTTTATTAATTCATTTGGCTCTATTAATATTCCATTATTATAAAGTTCTGTCAACATACGTTTTGTTCTACTTGCATATTCAGCACGTTTAAATTGATTCTTTTTCCTAGCTTCTTCTATTAATTCAAATACCTCATTTTGTCCTCCTAGGCTACTAATACCTTGAAGAATTAAATGGTTTAAAATATCCTTAGGCTCTAACTTAACATTTTTATTAAAAGCTATTCTCTCAAGTTTATTAATTGATATGTATTCACTAACATATTTGTCTACGATATTAACAAAGAACAATTTATCATAAAGTATTTGTACTAGCAGTTCCCTAGAGTTAAAGGCTTTATTAATTTTATCCATAAACCTTAACTCAAATCTTAATAGGTTTTTATTTTTTAACATATTAGGCACTATACTCCTACTCTTTTTACACTCCGCAATTTTATCGTAAAAAAGTTTTGTCCTCAAACTATTACTATAATAAAGTGATGACGATGTTAAAGAGCGTCTATAGCGTGAACTAGGGCCTAGATAATAGAAATAAGCACTAGGAGAGTATTTCATAATAAAATTATGTCCTATATCCATTCTAGTGATTCTAGCTTTCTCTAGCGGAATTTTTAAAGTATCAGACAATGCCTCTATGGCATTCTTCACATCAATCCTTGTAAAGGTTTGAATATTATTTTTCAAGTACCATTTGCTCAAACTCCCCTGAATTTTTATACCTTGTTCTGTAAGTGTTACTTTTAAATTCCCCAATTTTCCTAATACAAAAGAATTGTAATCGTTTCGACATTCAATAGTATTGCTAAGTAATGGAGCAAGTTTCAAACCTGCTCCATTATACCATAATCCTAAAGTATCATACATGTGTTTCTTAAGGAATTTGTATGATTATTTTCTTGAATTATTAGATGAGACTTCTTTTTGAAGTTGAGTATGAGTTCTAATAGGGTTTTGTAGAAGCCATTTATCGACCTCAGCCTTTTCAAAGAAAAGTGTCTTGCCGTGAGGACAAAAATGCGGAACAGCACGTAAAGAGGTTAATTTATATCCATAAGATTTAGAAATACCTACATATCTACAAAAATCCTCAAAATTAAGCACGGTTTTTTGCGCAATAAGTCCTTGCTCTATACGGTCTAGTTTGTTGTTGGTTTGCTCAAAAAATTGAACAAGTGAGTTTTGATTTTCTGCCATTTTCTTAATTTTTTATGTTAAAAAATATGGCTTTGCAAAGCCTTTTTCGATATCAAAGGCAAAGAAAGATAAGATAGTAAAGCAAAAGAATAGACCATAATTTACTGTATATAGAGTAAATTATTAGAAATCATCTTATCAATATTTAAAAGTTCCATTGAAAATTTATTATATGTATTATTTACATTCATACTTTGATTCAAAAGTTGTTTATAGCTCCCCTTTTCAAATAGATAATCATATCTTTGCCAAAACGCCTCTTCATCTACTAAATAATGTTTAATAAAAATTGCCCCTTTCGTTTTACTTTTCCACTTAATTACTTCAAAATCTTCACATAATACTTTTCCATTAAATGCATTGATAAAATACAGTAGTTTAGTAGTTGTGCTTAAGAATCCGGCTTCTATTAGCCTAAAATACAAGTTATTTAATTGTTCTTCTGAAAATCCCAAATCGTATCCAAGTAACTTATTTTCATCAGTTTCTATATGCCCATTTTTTTCAAGATAAATTTTTAAAAACCTTTTATATTGATTTAAAGGGATATGATATGAGGCCAAAAAATATAAATCTAAGAATACATTAGCAGTTAACGTTGAACACTCATACAATTGAGTAAAATCTGGATTAAAATTATCTTTATTATTTGTGAGGTCCTCAAAGAAATCCCTAACGTTTTTCTTCCCTTCATTCGGTGTAGATATTTTCTCATTATTAAAGGTTAAATTTTCAAGATGATAGGTTATTCTGATTAATTCTTTATTAGCATATTCTAATTTATCAGCTTTTTTATCCACGTCCTGTAGAAAAATCACTTTATAGGTTTCATAATCATAAATAGGAGGATTTTCTTTTTTCCTAAAAATTAAACTGTCTTGAAACCAATATTTACTAACAAATGCTTTCTCTTGATTAGTAATTGGAACTGGTTCATAAATTCCCATTTGTTCATATTCTTTATAAATAGTATCTCTAATTTCCGCTAACCTATAAACGTCATTAATACCTTTTTCTGCTTTAATATATTCTTGTATATATAAGCTATCATCTAAATACCTTAAATCAGTATAATGATTTTGCCAAAATATAAATTTCTCTTCAAACTTTATTATCTTTATGAATTTCGCCCTAAGCTCTTCCCTATATAATCTTTTCTCTTGTTTATTCATACAAAAATGAAATAAGTTAAAATGTGGGTATAGATTCAACTGCTTTCTTTTTCATTTCATCAGCTACTCTTATATATTTTGTTGTATGCTTTAGAGAAGTATGCCCCATTAGCTTACTAATTGTTAAAATATCATTTTCATAAAAAGCTAATAAAGTCCCAAAAGTATGTCTTGCACAATGGAAAGTTATATGCTTCTCAATTCCAGCTCTTTTAGCCCAATATTCTAGGTTCTTAATAGTAGCATTATGGCTGGGTAAAGAAAAAACGTATTCTTCTTCCTTTCCTCGTTCTCCTAAAAATTGTTTGGCGTTAGTATTTAAAAATACTTTTACATTTATATCTGTTTTAGCTTGTCTTATTTGTACACTATCATCTTTAATATTTTGCCATTTAAGAGCTTTAATATCTACAAAACGTAATCCAGTATTACAAGCAAACAAAAAAGCTCTCTTAACTTCTTTATTGCCACAATTTGCAGCTATTAAGGACTTCATTTCTGCTATAGTTAATGTATCCTTTTCTAACTTATTTTCTATTTTATTATTTCTGACATCGCTAGCTGGATTTTGTTTAAAAATTTTATCTTTACCTTTACTACAAAAGGATAAGAATTTTTTAAATCGGGCAAAGTAGCCCTGCGGTGTTTCTCCATTTAAACGACTTTCAAGAAAATCTTTAAATTTTATGCAAAGTGTTTCATCAATTTGCTTTGTAGATAATGGTGGTGGGGCAAACTCTTTAAATAATTTATAAACTGCCTGCATTACTCTTTTATCCTTTTGCTGGTAAGAATCGAGATAACTCTCAAATGCAGAATGAAACTCAACATTTCTATTTCTCTTTTGTTCTAAAGCTTCATCTATTTCACCGGTAAACAATTGGGTTTCTCTTATATTCCTTAATGCTTCAACTTTTATCTTTACATCCTTATTATGCTGTCTTTCAAGTACACCTTTAGGAGTAATAAAATAAAATTCATTTGTTGCTTCCCAAATACGTTTGTGATTTTGATACCAAACTAGGTAAAGTCTTAACTTATTTTCTGAAGTACTTTTTTCTTTGATAGAAACTCTTCGTTTAGTTGTTTTAAATTCCATCAATTTGTCCTTGTTTAGTTCTTATTAGTAAATTTATAAACAAATTGTAGAATATTCATAAACTGTAGAAAAATTGTAGAAACTTCCCATTTAAATTATATAGAATACACATAAAATACTGATTATAATAACTTTACGTATTCGTAGTAAATTCCCGTCCCCGGTACAAAACAGCTCAAAAACGAGCAAAATAAACCCTTGATAATAAGCAAATCAGCTAATTTTCAAGGGTTTTTTATTTGCCCTTATTTTCCTTTGTTTTGCAATTCAAAGGGATCATGGATCATGCTTAAAAGTTGTGGGGTGGTAAAATAATTTCGAGATCTGCATCTCATTCAGTTACACCTACACCAAATGTAAAACTCTGACTAACGTTCCCACGGGTTCATTATGTTCATATAAATCATTAATTGAAATAGTTATTTTATTCGAATAGTTTCGGTTAAACAACTCAACTCTTTGGTTGGTTATTTCTGTACCTTTTGATTGGTGCTGTTTCATTGATTTTTCTTTAAGCTTGCCAGCTTTAATCCGCCCAACACCATTATCTTTTATTAGAAATTCTACCATAAAATCATCAATTTTCTTTATAAAAATTTCTATGCGCTTATCAGATTTGGAACTGGGCATCAGACCATGCCAGATAGCATTCTCTACAAATGGTTGCAAAAGCATTGGGGGTATTTGTAAGGCTTCTACTTCTATATGCTCATCTATCATAATAGAATAGCTAAAATTATCGCCAAGGCGCCTCTTTTCAATATCCAGATATAACCGGAGTGCTATCAGTTCTTCTGATAAACGAATGACATTTTTTTCAGAATGATTAAGTATCATACGCAGCAATTTTGAAAACTTCGATAGGTAATCACTTGCATTTTCATTTTCGTTTACCATTACCATATACCTTATTGAATTAAGGCTGTTAAACAGAAAGTGTGGATTCATCTGGCTCCTTAAAGCCATCATCTCAACCTGCATTACTCGTTTTTCAATATTATCTTTTTGTTTGCGTTCGTCATCAACCTTATAAGCAATAGCAAAAGCAAATACCAACATCTCTACCAGCACTGCAAAGGGCATTGTAAATATGGTATCTAAAATACCCGGAATTACAAGGTATGACAGAAGCCCGTATCGTAAATAAGCAACGAATAAAAGCCCTACCAGGAAAAGGTTACAAAAAATGACATAACTTATGAGTTGGTGTTTTACTTTAAAGCTAATCCATATCAATGCTATCAAAAGCATGGGGTATAACCACACACCCGAAAAAACAAAATAGAGTTCATGGGCATTTATGCTTTTAGTAAAGAGCAAAAGCAATGGGTCTGTTATACCATAGAAAATGATTAAATATGATAAGTAATACAAAAAACGGGTAAGCTTAGGGTAATTAGGCTTAAGGTCGAGCAACTCTATCAAAAAAAAGATATATGCCCACATACTGAGCATTTGTGCACATTCTGGTAAGTGTAAGTAAGAAAGATTAGCAAACTTATGCGGGGTTGAACCATTTATTTGATGATGTAAAATTACTTTAAGCAATAGTAAGACCAGATTACCCAGGCCATATAGAAAATAATATAGAAAAAGTGGCCTGCGGTAACGCATAAACATAATAATTGAAAACAGGCTCACAAAGCCTAGTGCTCCCAACATTATATAGCCGGAAAGAAGCTCTTCATTATTTTTTTCTTGTATTTGCTTATAGTAATTATCAAAAAAGGGTTGAGAAAAAACATAATACTTATGAGTTGAAACCGAACACGGAATACTAAGTAACTGTTGATACGCCGAACAATAGGCAATTGGACTGATAATAAATGTATTTGTTGCTCTGGCAGGTAAAACGATTTTCTGATAACTATGAATGCCATCAGTTTCCCAGTCTGACCGAACAAGTGAGCTTGATGATTTTAGCTCTTGTTTTTGTTGATCAAATAACCATATCTCTTCATTAGTTGCTGAATAAAAATAGACAACAGCGGGCTCAGAGGTATCGTTTTCAATAAGTATTTTTTCTGTATGCACCCTTATGCTATCTTTAAGTTTACTGATTACATAAGGCCCATCCCCTGCACATACAGAATTGAGTAAACCTAGCCACACAAAAAATATAAAAAAGAATCTACGCATCTAACAGAAAAATAATCATGAAATTTAAGATTTTACTTATAAAGTATACAAAACCCTTACCATTGTGCCAACTGGCTCACCGTCTTCATATAAATCGTTAATAGAAATTGTTATTTTATTAGCATAGTTCCGGTTAAATAATTCGATACGTTGACTTGTAATTTCGGTACCTTTTGATTGATGTTGCTTCATCGACTTTTCTTTCAATTCGCCAGCCATTATTCTACCTATACCATTATCTTTTATCATAAATTCAACTAGCGAATCGTTAATTTTCTTGATAAATATCTCAATACACTTATCTTTTCTCTGGCTTGGCATTAGCCCATGCCAAATCGAATTTTCAACAAATGGTTGCAAAAGCATTGGTGGTATTTGTAGTGCCTCGGCTTCAATTTGTTCATCTACCATGATAGCGTAGCTAAGGGTTTCGCCAAAACGCCTTTTCTCAATATCAAGATATAATTTTAGCGCAACTAATTCTTCCGACAACCTAATTACATTTTTTTCGGTATGATTTAATATCATCCGCAGTAGTTTCGAAAACTTTGTCAGGTAATCGCTTGCAGTGTCGTTTTCATTTACCATTACCAAATATCTTATTGAATTTAGGCTATTGAATAAAAAATGGGGGTTCATCTGGCTCCGTAGAGCCATCATTTCAACTTGCATGGTTTTTTGTTCGAGTTCATTTTTTATTTTGCGTTCTGCCTCAATTTTTTTTGCTATAGCAAGTGCGAAGACGATAATTTCTAGCAGAATTGCCAACGGAAGTGTAAACAAATGATTCAGAACTCCATACCAATGCTGCTGATTTAAAACTCCGCCTTTTAGCCAGGCCAGCATACCAAATATAATCAGAAGACTATTGCCAATAATTAAATATCTTACCATTGAAGAGCCTACTTTTACGGCCACAAAAATGAGTATACCTGTATAAAGCAACAGAAGCGGAATGCGATTATTATTAAACAACCATAACTGTAAACCCGAATCGTTAGTAAGAATCAACCATACAAAAACTACTAGGCTGTAAGCTATAAACCCCTTTGCCAGCTTATTAAGAAAATTTGAAAAATCTGAATGGTTTTTTTTTAGGTCAAGTAACTCTATTATGAATAACAAATACACTGCAAACCCTAGCCATATTGTGGTTTCAGGCGAGTAAAACTTAATTATAGGCAAAAGACCTAGCAACTGGCCAATATACGTAAAACTACGGCTCTTAAACAGTGTAAAGGTAAATGCCGCCAGTACATAAAGAAGGTAGTAAAAATAGATTTTCTCATGACGGTTCCGATAAAAAATCAGAAATGCAACTACTAAAATTATACCCAAGCCACCCTGATAAAACGTTCTTATCTGAAGCTCTTCAAGGTTATGGGCATAGTAGTTATTGAGCCAATTCTGATATCTTTTCTCGTTTAGTAAAGCATAAGTAGTTTTTATAGACCGCTGAGGGAATATTCTTAATGCCGGAATCAGCCCCTTATAATTATATATATTTATATAAATCTCAACAGTTGCACTTGCAGGCACTTCAAAAGTATTCACTCCTATTAACTCGGTTGAGTTTCGCTTATATGTTGAAACAAACTCACCATTATTCAGATAATATAACTTCTCTTTTCCTTTGAAGATATAATAATCACAAGTTTCATTATCTGGGTTTCTTAGATAAAACTTTTGAGGATAGTTGAATTGGTTTTTCAGAAAAAATCGTATCCAAACATTTTTTTCTCCTGGTATCAAATACACACTATTCAAGGGTTGCCAGTTTTTTTGTTGTTTTATGGCCTCAATTTCGATTTTGCTTGTTGTGATAAGAATCTGACTGAGGCCAAATATCGGCGAATACGCTGAAGTATCGGTGATAGTCAGTGTATCGGGCTTTCCCAGTACAGGATTAACCACCAGTAGCCATAAAATAATTTTTAAGTAATTCCGACTCATGTGTATAAACACCTATACATCTGCCTAAGATGTATTATCAATTCAATACCTAAAATTGACATTTTTTGCCCGTTTTACCTCAATTTTTTGTGTATTTAAAATTTACTTTTATCCGACAGACAGGCAAATTAGTTATCTTAAACGTATAATTCATAGTGCCTTCTATATTTTTAGGGCTCACAACTCTTACATCGTATACTGTTGTGATAACATCGCTTTCGGTGAGTTGCAAAATACATTTATATACATTAGACTCAACCGGAAACCATTTTGCTTCTTTTGCATCAAGGAGAGGAACTGGCGAAAAGGGTTTATCGAATACCTTATTGCCACTTTCTATTATTTTTATTTTATCTAGCTGAGTTTCTATTCCTTTAGGACAATTTCCAATCTGTGGTTTTTCGTTTTGTACTGTCCATCTACCGTCTTCAGGTTGTATATTCTGGTGTATAAACATCGACCACGGCACAAAAAGGGGGTCTCCTTTGCCACCAAAAAGCTTATGTAATTCTTTAGGGTCTCGTTTTCTGTCCGGATAATTTGTTCTTGTGCCATCACTCTCTAATGAGAAAGTCAGTATTCCCTTTTTGGCTTCATAATTGCCTAAGTAATTAAACATGGCATCGAGTTGTTTGTAAGTAAAAGGATGGTCATAAAAAACACATCCTTTACCAAATTCACAGAAAGCCACTTTGGGTTTTTCGTTTACCTGAGCAAACATCTGAGAAGCTGGATTTAGTAGCAGGATTAATAATAGTGTGTTAGTTTTCATATTATAAAATTTCTATCAATAGGATTTATTTAAAATGACTGAATTCGCCTTATATATTACCTAAGCTAGGTGCATTTTTTTAGTACTTCCAAAGCCAGTTTCTGGGCTAAGGCAATGTTTTCCTCTGGGTTTTCGCTTACATTCACAATCACTCTAAAAGTAACTTTTCCTGCCAACACTATTAAATAGTTACTGCTATATTCCCAAGCTGCGGCGTCGCCTACACCTTGTATACGCAAATATTTAGTAGTAGCTGCAAGACTTTTGGCTATATCAACAGTATTTTTTACATCTTTTTCTGCAACACCTTTCTTATTTAATCCTTTTTCTGCCTCCTGAAAAGCCTTTTCTTTTTCGGCTTCTGTTGGGTTACGATACAGGTGGTTAAAAGTAGCTAATGGTGTTTCTTTTTTTGAATAAAAATCAATTACTTTTAGCCATTTCAGCCCTATCTCGTTCGATTGTGGGTAAGATGTACCTTTTACTTTTCTATCGCTTGGCCATGAATAGGTATAAGAATCATAGTCGAATTTTCCTATTGCTGATGGTCTGTAAGTAAGCTTGGCGGTTGCTAAACTGCTTGTGTAATATTTCTTGATTATATCAATCGGTAAAAGCTGGTTTAGTTTGCCCTGATAAGAAAGTAGGCAGTCGTCAATAACAGTAGCAGGCAGCCGCCTTAAAGCATTGTTGGCTCTTAGTAATGGAACACCAAATAAAAAAAGAAAAAGACCCGATAGTAATATTTGTTTCTTATTCATGGCTATTGGTATTGATAAGTGATAACCAGGCTATGAAACTGTAAAGTATTGCCAGTCCAGTTACCTACAGATGAGATATTGATATAATAAGAATAGTCTGAATTGCTGATTACCTCATTTGCAGTGCTATTGATACTACGAATGCTGGCAATGGATCCGCTACTGGTAGCATTGGCTATTGTATTAAAACTATTGGTGGTATGTGCATTGCGGCTAAAAGTAAACGAAATATCAGAGGCTGAGTTGTCTAGTACATACATTCTTATATTTGTTACTTTTACGCCATCGGGCAAGTTAACGGGTAGATACATAGTACCACCGCTAGTAGTTGTATTAAACCACGCAAAACCACTGCCCCGCCGTATTTCATCAGTCCAGTTTTGGGCTTGGACATGGCTAAAATTATAGCTGATAAATTCATTGGAACTGTTGGTGGTACGAAGTACACCGTCTTTATCCGCAAATACAGGTCTACGTTCGGTGGCATTATTTTCAGTAAAATCAAGGGTATTTGAGCGTATAGTACCGCCAACATCAAGCATTGCTTTGGCATCATTGTAAGAAGTACCATTATACGAGGGCCTGATGGTTACTCTGCCGTCATTATCTATACGCATGGCATAGTTACCATTTACATTGTAATTTTGTTGCAATTCTGATGTTACAAAAAGCAACCCGGAGGATTTAATAGATCCATATTCTTCAAAGATATTACCTGAAAAAATACGCCCACCTTTCAGACTAAACTGGTCGTGAATCAGTATTGTTGAAAAACTGGTTGACGAACTTTTAAAACTTGCAAGTGTATCACTTGGCCCTGTTACACTGAGCATCCTTTGCGGATTGTTTGTGCCAATGCCTACATACCCAGTACTACCATTAATAAACAAACGGTTTTTATTATCGGATTTAAAAAGAAAAGAACCAGTTGTGTTGGATTCGAAATCAATACCAACATCTGATTTTATTTTTAAACCACTTAAACCTGATGTTAAAAAAGCTTTATTGTTAAGGCTAACAGTTGTATTGCCATCAATATTAGTATTGCCAAAAAATGCAACATTCTCGTCGTTTTCAAGCACATTGAGCCTGTAGAGGCCGTTATTGGCGTTATCGGCCAGCACAAGTTTTCCTGTGGCATTCAGGTTAAATTTAGGCCCAAGGGTTGAGTCAATGGTTGGAAACAATAATACCCCATTTTTAGCATGTATCTGCATAGTGCTATACGAAGACCTTATTCGCCCATGCAATTGGGTATAATTATAAAAGTCAATAGGCGCAAGGTGCCCCTCTGCCGATATTTTGAGAGGTCTTGTGTGCTCTGCTCTTATTTCAGTACCGGTACTGCTATTATTAAATAAGCTAACACCCGGCTCAATACTTACTGACTGCCCCATTGCCTGTATGCACAGCAACAAGAAACAGATAGACAATAGTTGTTTTTTCATGGGTATATTACTCTTCATAAGTAAGAAGTATCTTAATAGGTTTTGATAGTATCTGATTACTACTGCCCGCAGCATTTAAGACAGTAATTGTGGCATTGTTGGTACTGCCACCCACAAAATAATTATATTTATAACCGGAGTTAGCATCATAATTTGGTGGAACCATATGCCCAAAAGTGCCATATTCGGCCAGTATCTGTACACTTAGTATTTTTTCGAGTGGTATATCAGTATTAACACTCACAGACCCTCCCTGAATATTTGAGGTTGTTGCTGTGATTTTCTTCATTTTAATAGCAGGGGCATCTTGTCCGAGTTTTGTATATCCATGATTAACAAATTTCACAGTAGAATTAAAACTTTGTTCATAAAGCGTCAGGACTCCTACTTGATTAAGTACCAAATAGTAACTTTTACCAATTGTATTATTGTTTGTAGTTACGGTGCTAGAAAGGCTTATGTTTTTATCCATTCCATACATTCCGATACCATTTGAATAATTCATACTAATGCCGCCGACTTTTTTTCTGAGATAATTGTTATGAGCAAGTATAGACGGCAGATCATTAATATAGAATGAAAAATCAGCTCCATTATACTTACTATCGATGTTGAGACTATATGATTTGAACCTGATATTGCCATGAAACGTACTTGAATCGGCAGTGATTACACCAAACTGGGCATAGCTATTGATGGCAATAAGCCAAAAGAAAAGTAGTTTGAGTTTTTTCATATCGATTCCTGATTATAGCTTTATAAACTCTACCCTACGATTATTTGCTTTACCTTGAGGTGTTGTATTAGGCTCTGAGGGTTCGCTTTCACCCTTGCCGTCAGTTTCCATCTGTGTATTAGGAATACCAAAGTCTGTTGTAAGTGCATTTTTTACTGCTGCTGCACGGCGTTTCGATAGGTCAAGATTTTTGCTATCGTCGCCATCGCTATCTGTATGGCCTATTATTTTTACTTTTACAGTCGGGTTTTCTTTCAATACGGTGCCAATTTCTTTCAGAACCCCATAAGATTCAGGCTTTAACTTATCTGAATTTACATCAAACAAAATTCCTCTTGTTACAAGTTTTCCCTCGGTAATTAGTTTGCTTCTTGTATCTGGTGCTCCAACCGCAACTCGTAGATTTGTAAGGTATGGCAAGCCGCCATTTGTATACGTAGCAAATAACAAAGAGTACTTAACATCTGTGATAAAAGCTCTAGGCAAGTCCCAAACTTTAGTTTCATTAATGTACAGCCTTACACGATTTTTTTGTCGCCAGATAGAAATATGATTAGATTCTTGCGGCTTCCAGCTAATCGAAACGCTATTATCAAGTATTTTGGTGTTTTTATTGTCTATTACCCAGGCAAGTGATACTCCATCGCCAGCGGGTAAAGGATGAAGATCAAAATTAGTTCTTGCTTCTCCATTAAAGTGTTGGTCATAAGCTGCATTACGCTGGCTCAACTCCGGAAAAATTACTTTTAGTCCTGAACCATTGTTATCAAAATCCTCCGAAATCATCATATCAAATTCTAAAGTGAAATTATCGGGTAATTCACTCACAAATTCAGGATAGAAAATACCATTAGCAGATAATTGCAACCATTTAAATGTACTACCGTCAACATTTACGATTTCACCACTTGCATTAGTATTCCATTTTGCCGGAAAGTCGCCCACGGCATCTTGAGAAAAATCTTCAACAGCTACTACTTTTTCGCCGGGTATAAAATCAAATTTTGAGTAGGCTTTCATTGAAGTTTTTTTCGGTGTCTGCGTTATAGATTCATCATTACCACCAGAAGTTTTTTTCTTGGTTTGAGTAACCTCAGAATCCTCTTCGGCATCCGTTTCATCATCATCAGCAGCCGATTTCTTTTTAGATTTTGACTTGGCAGTGCTTGTCTCTTCTTCTTCTATTTCCTCGTCATCTTTTGACTTTTTGGCTTTTTTATCTTTTTTCTTGAAAATATTGCCAATACCCTCTTCGATTTTATCCAGTCCTTTATCTATGTTTCGGTCTATACCGTTGTTAACACGGTCATTGGCTTTTCGTTTGGCAGTTTCTTTTGGATTGATGATTTGTGCAAAAGCAATGTTTACCATAATGAACAAGGCAAACAAAAGGGAAATGATTTTTTTCATGGTTTGAGATACTGTTTTGATAGTAACTCAAAAGTAGAGAGATGCTTCAGAAGAAAAGCTTATAATTTATTATGCTCAATATATGACTTATTAATCAGTCATTTTGAGCTAGTATCCGGAAAGGCAGGATAGTAAAGTAGCAATTAAAAGTCTGAAATAATTGTTTTCAGCCAAAGGTCAGAAAATTCAATTTATTCATCAATTCGTCTTTACGGCTTCTTGAAACTGTAATCTGGGTACCGTCCTTCATTTCGATGTAGCCACCCTCGCTACGTACATATTTTTTTATGTATTTAAGATTAATCAGGTGTGATTGATGTACACGTATAAAATTCATTTCTTCAAGTAGGTCGTCAAAATCTTTCAAAGTTCTTGACACCAGCATTGAGGGCTGAGTAGTAAAAAAAAGGCGTGTATAATTACCATCTGACTCACAGCGTATAATATCTTTTATTTCTATAAACTCAAAGCCCTGCGATGTCGGAACGGCTATTTTTTCAATGGCTATTCCTGTTTGCTTTACCATTTTTTGCAGATACTCGAGTCGGGCTTTTACTTGTACTTTTTTTTCGGCATACTTAGTTAAACAAGCTACTAAGTCTTCAACCTCAACTGGTTTTAACAGATAGTCGAAAGCACTGTATCTGAATGCCTTTATGGCAAATTGGCCGTAAGCGGTTATAAAAACTACTTCAAAATCATCTTTTTGTATTTCACGCACCAGGTCAAAACCGTTCATTGAGGGCATCTCTATATCAAGAAAAAGTAAATCGAAATGATTTTTTTGTAGAAAATCGAGCGCACACAAAGGATCATTAAATTTACCTATTACCCTTAAATCCGGGAAATTAGCTTTAAGTAAAATATCTAAGATTTCTGTACTATCTTTTTCGTCATCTACTAATACGACATCTATCATATTTCTTTTTATTGAGAAAGTAATATAGTATTAAATTAAGAGAATGCTGTACAAATTTAAACTAAAGAAAGTATAAAAACCTGCTTAAATGTTAGCTTTTTATCTAAACTACAAGTTTTAAAGCTAGGTTTTGTATCTGACGCCGGGTTCTCAAAACTTGCAACTCTTTAAAAATAGTAATTAAAAAACAAATAATCGGTATCGAAAAATTCGATACCGATTAACAAGCAGATTATGCTTCTACTCTAGTATATTCAATCTCATAGAACTGTAATAATCACTCTTTGGTAGCGTGTTAATGCAGGCGAGCCATCATCTTTTCCTTCAACAATAATGTGTATCGTATCTCCACTATTTAAACTAGCAGGCAATGTTATTTCGGCCATTTCGTTAGTATTTTTGTTTATTCCAACAGCCTCTTTGGCAGTTCCTGCTTCTTTGTATTGCCAATAGTTAAAATTAACCCTATTGTTATCGGGGTCTTTGGCACTTGCTACAATTTTCAGCTTGCTACCGGCTTTGGCTTTTATAGCGTTTCCGGTTTTTACAAAAATTTTTGGTGGATGATTAGCGTTTTTAAAATCTTTTATACACCAGTCGGCACGGGCTGCAAAATCTAATTGAATAGGCTCTATCCAACGGGTCTGCGGATACGTTAAATCCATTTTTTGTGTATACGGATTATAGTCAGCCACATTTTTTCCGTCTTCCCAACGATTCGGGTTTTCGGCAGATTGGTTTAATCTACCACCCCAACCACCATACGATGGGTTCTGAATATTACCCAAGCCTACATCAACCAGATGCAGATACGCTGGTGAGTCGCCCTCTGATATGAAATCATATTTACCGAATTCACCCCATTGCCCTGTTTTTACTTTGCTTAAATCGCCGTGTATATGCTCATCGTCGCCCTCCTGTTTTTGTCCGTCGCCGTAGCTATAATACATTTTTGTAAGCGGCCCATGATTATTAATGATTTCGTCGCCCATAAATTTACCCTCTAACAAATAATGTTGCGACTGCGGAACGGCTTTTTTCCAAGGATAAGCAAAACACCAGAACTGACTTGCATTGTAAAAAACCTTAAGGTCTTTCCAGTTTGGAGCAATATATTTTTTATAAGTAGCATCTTGGTCCAGAATAGCATAAATAATAGCCTTATCGCATATTTTCTTATATATTTTCGGCCATTGAGGTGTATTTTTATACGCTTCTTCTATTGATTTTAAAGCTCTTGCAATGGTGTTTGTACCGCCCCATACCTGCAAATAGATAGGCTCTGTGGTGGCATCAAGCAATTTGTTTTTAATAAGCTCAGAGCCTTCGGTTACTTTTTCCATTTCGCCTTCAAAATCAATATTACCCACTTTTATCAATTTACGAAGTGCGTTCGGAGTCGGAAAAGTTTTATCGTGCAAAATAAGGTTTGGATATACTTTTTCGTAAGCCCCAATCAAATCCTGCATCCAGGTAACACCGGGCCAGCGAAGGTCAGTTTTTTCGTTATACATCTTCTTAGTCATTTCCATTTCCGACACAAACTTGGTGCCTTTGCCATCGCCTTTGTAATGCCACATAGAGCTACTATACACCAAACCTTCGATTCTGAACTCATTGGCATATAACAACATTCTGATAAACGAATCAACATCGTCTATCTCGCCATCGGTAGTTACTATTGTTCGGGGCTTCGATTGGCCCATGGCAGTATTCACCATAAATACTCCCCCTAAAAACAAGAGGAGCAGTAAACTGATTTTTCTTTTCATTTTAAGTGTTTTGTTTCAACATAGTAACTGATGTTACGTTTCGTTTGTAAAATGCCTTTGCAAAACAGGCTCATTTACTTAGCGCATAATAAAGCCCCTTTTAAATTAGATTTAACAGCCCCAGTTAGATGCTTTTATAAGAAAAAACATGAGTAAGGTTATCTGAATCAATTTACAAACGCTCACATAATACATGCCTAAAAAGTACTTGATTATTGAAGGATTTGCTAACTAAATCTCGAAAAAATCGTTTTTTTTGTTTAGAGCACCAAAACCCCTTACTGTTTTTCAATTGATAGTTAACTTACACCAAATTGATGCCCAATGCTATTATCTAATATTGATGATAAACCTGTTGAGGTGGTTTTTACAAAGAAAATCACTAAATAATTGGTAAACAAATCAAAATCGGTTGTCATAAACCTAATTTAGCTATTTTTCATAACATCAGTTTATAAGCTTCAGGGGGATTTTGTAAGCTATTCAGCACAAACGAAAAGGTGCTTCCGGCACCAAAATCGCTTTTTACTGAAATCTCACCTCCTTGCACTTCAATGAACTCCTTACTTATACTCAAGCCTAGCCCTGTGCCTTCTTTTTTTGTACCGGGTATCCTGAAATAACGGTCAAATATTCTGTTGATGTATTGGGGCGAAATACCCTGCCCTGTATCTGTAACCGAAAAACGTACTTTGTTATTTTCTTTAGCTACTTCGATAGTTATTATCGAGTTATCATAAGAATACCTGATTGCATTAGAAAGCAGATTTGTAAGCACCCAAGCCGTTTTATCATTATCGGCAAGTATTTTAGGTAAATCATCAGCTATCTTTACTTCAAATTTAATCTGCTTTTGTTCGGCTGTGGCTTTAATGGCATTTACGGCATACTCCACAATCTCTCTAGCTTCTGAGGGCACAACGTTTATCTGAATAGTACCGCTTTCTACTTGGGTCATATTCAGTAATTCGCCTGTGATTTTCAACAATCGGCCTGCATCTTCTTTTATACTTTCTACAAGGCTTTGCTGCTCTGTATTCAACTCTCCCACCCTTTTATTCTCTAATAACTGTAAACTCATTTTTATTGATGAAATAGGCGTTTTCAGTTCATGAGAAACAGTAGCAATGAAATTTGTTTTGGCAAAGTCAAGTTCTTTATATGGGGTAATATTTTGCAGAAGAATCACATTACCAATATATTTTTCTTCTTTTTCGCCCGTTGGCGTAATCTTAATCGGTATAATTTCTTTTTCAAAATAACTTTCTTTGTTATTGGCATATATTTTAATGGGCAGTATTTTGGTGTTAGTATCGTTTGTTACTAAATCCTGTGCCAAAGTTTTTACTAAATCATTCTGTTTGGCAATATCTAAAATACTCTTCCCTATCACATTATCTTTTTGTAAACCAGCAATTTTCAGGGCAATGTCATTCATAAATAAGAGTATATTTGCCTCGTCGAGACCTATTACAGGTTCACTCATGTTGTTGATAAGTGTTTCAATCCTTTGCTTTTCCATCATGAGTTTTGCCAAACTGCTGTTGCTATATTCTTCCAGTTTCTGAGCCATTGTATTAAAAGACCTCGCCAGTTCGCCAAACTCGCTATGGCTCTCAAAATGTACCCGTTCCGAATAGTTTTTATCAGCAATTTGCCTTATACTATCGGTAAGTTCTCTGATTGGATTGGCCACATTAGAGGGCAGATTCACCAGCAACGTAAAAGCAATCAGAAAGCAGAGTGTGCCGGTAAAGGCAATCCAGACAATGGCTCTGTCGGCAGTTTTTGTGGCTACCTCGCTTTTGCGCTGTATGGCCTGCATATTCAAGAGCATAATATCAGTAATATCTCTCTGAATCGTTTTTATCAAAAGCCTGTCATTAGGTGTTTGCATTATGCGGGCAAAATCTACTGTTACCTTATCGGTTAATTCTTTTTCGCCCACTTCAGTAATAGTAGCAGTTTGTTTCGCAAGATTCTCTTGAAAATTTTTTTGGGCTTCGGGGTTTGCAATATCATCATTCAATGCATTGAGCATTTGTCGGCAATAGGCAAGGGTATTATAGTTGTCGGTCAATATATTCTTCGAGTCGTCCGACAATTTGTTTATATAAGTAGTACTTATGGCTGTGAGGCCCACAATCATTGCAAACAAAAGCCCTACGCCAAGCACTAGTTTTGTTTTTATCTTCATTGTTCAAATCTTTAACTTAATATCACCAGGTCAACATCATTAGTCGATAGTTTTTTCAATAGTTCGTTAAAAACATTTGTTGCTAAAATAATGTGCATGAGGCTCAAATGTGGCTTGCCAATGCAAATAGTTGTAATTTTCCTTTTTTCGCATTGCTCAACAATAGCTTTTGAAACATTATTGTTTTCTACCTTGATAATCTCGGCACCTAATTCGGTTGCTAATTTAAAATTATTAATCAGATGTCGCTGTTTGTCGAGTGCTATTTTATCAGCACTTTCTTTAGCCGTTTGTACATACAGCACATACCATTTGCTGTTGTAATAGTTGGCAAGCCTTGCAGTTTTACGGATTACGTTCTTTGCCGTTTTTTCGTTAGAACTAATACAAGCCAGAAATTTTTCCCGTTTTACGGCGTTGGTTAATGTAACTTCGGTTTCTACTTTACGCACAACCTGCGAAGCCACCTCTTTCAAAGCCAGTTCACGCAATTGCAAAATATGCTCGCTCTTGAAAAAATTATTCAGTGCCGTTTCAATCTTTGCACGTTCGTATATCTTTCCCTGTTTCAATCTTGTAATCAATTCATCGGCTGTTAGGTCAATGTTTACTACTTCATCAGCTTGGGCAAGTACACTATCTGGAATGCGTTCTTTTACTTCTATGCCTGTAATTGCTTTTACCTCTTCATTCAAACTTTCGATGTGCTGTATATTCACGGCGCTTATCACATTAATGCCTGCGTCTAGTACTTCTACCACATCTTGCCAGCGTTTGTCGTTCTTACTACCCTCGATATTGCTATGCGCCAGCTCATCAACAATCACTACTTCGGGGCGTAGGTTTATGATTGCCTGCACATCAAGCTCTTCAAGCTCTTTACCTTTGTAGAAGAGTTTCCGGCGAGGCACAACAGGCAAACCCTCCAACAATGCGTGGGTTTCGGCCCTGTTGTGGGTTTCAATATAGCCGATTTTTACATCAATGCCGTTTCTTAACAAAGCATGGGCTTCTTGTAACATACGGTAAGTTTTGCCTACACCGGCACTCATGCCAATGTAGACTTTAAACTTACCTCTTCTTGATTTCTTTATCAAATCAAGAAAATGCTGCACTGTTTGATCTTTCTCAGACATCAGAATGAAATGGCAAATGCTGTGGTTACGAAAAAATTACTATTGCTTGGCTCGTTGTTGAGCATAAAGATTTTGTCTTTGCTGGCAAAGCCTCGGCCTTCAATCCGCCACATAATATTATCCCGAATGCTGTAATCATAGTTTAACGAATACCCAAAAGTTTTAAATCCGTTAGGCGTATTTGTGCCAATAATCACACCCTTTTTATCGCTGTAATATTCGCCTCTTAATGCAAAATTATGTTTCGGACTTGGACTGAATCGGAGAATTGCTATGGGTGTACACCATGTGTTATAGCTACTACTGCCTTTGCTTTTTTGCTCTGCGCCAATATCAAAACCCAAGGTTAGTGCATACTTATCTGTTAGTTGAAAAACACCATACAAGTTATGAAAATAACGCATTTGCCTTGTGCTATCGGGTTTATCGTTACCAACGAAAGAACTACTATTTAAAGTGATTTTTGAATTGGGTTTAAATACCAATTGATGCCCAAATGCTGGCGTGTTGTTGCCCATTACTCGCTGGATTCGCTGCCAGCCATTAAGCACCAAACCACTAACAAGCCATTTGCCATTATCTGTTATATAGGTAATTTTCGCCCCGCTTTCATAATAAGGTGAGTTATCGGCTAATATACTTCTGGTGAGTGTCCAGTTATCTTTGCCTATTGCACTCTCAAAGCCAATGTGTGAGGCAAATATTCCGGCATCAATCCACAGGTCTTTTGTCTTTGAGATTTTTACTCCTACGTTTGCCTCATAGATATTTTTCAATACACCTGGTTCGGCTGCAAGATTGGCATTCATGTAAGTACCTGCAGCCAAAGCAAGATTAGCCCTTACGTTTTGCGCCTGATAAGCCACTTTTACAAAGCCCAGATTCAGATTTACTTCATTATGCCTGTTGTGTGAATAAGCAAATGCAGGACGGCTGTGGTCTTGTGGCTTCCCGAAGTCGTAGGCATAATATGGTTCCAGGTAAGCACTAAAAGTCAATGTGGATTTTGAACTGTCGGTTTGTGCGAAGCTTTTTGTTGCAAATAACAATAGTACTGCAACCATCAATTTTCTCATTTCACTTATTTTAAATTATCTAATGCAATATTTAGTTTGAGTACATTTACTCTTTCGGTTCCGAACAAGCCAAGCAGTGGTTGTTCGGTATTAGAAATAATTAATTGTTGTAGGTTTGCCTCAGCAATACCTCTGATTTTAGCTATACGCTTTACCTGTACTTTAGCTGCCTGTACCGAAATATGTGGGTCGAGCCCACTACCACTTGCCGTTACAATGTCAGAAGGAATCTCTGTTTTAGCAACATCGGGGTTATGAACCAGAAATGTATCAATACGTGCCTGTACTGTATTTAAGTAATCGGGGTTTGATGGCCCTTTATTACTACCACCTGCACCGGCAGCATTGTACTCAACTGCCGATGGGCGAGAATAAAAATATTTATCGTCGGTAAATTTTTGGCCTACATTAGCATAGTAGGTTTTACCATTATGCACAAGCACTTCGCCTCTACCGTTATTGTCAGATACCTGTGCTGCGCCTAATACAATAACTGTATAAACACCTGCGAAAAACAATAAGCAAACGATTGTAAGCCTTATTGCGGAAAAAATATGTTCTTTCATTTTTTTTAATTTTAAATAAATAGTGAAACCAGAATGTCAATCAGCTTGATTCCGACAAACGGAATAAGCACACCACCCAAACCATACACCAGTAAGTTTCTGCGCAATAATGCACTTGCACCAATTGGCTTATAAGCCACTCCTTTTAAAGCCAATGGTATAAGCATCGGAATAATAATAGCATTGAATATCACTGCTGAAAGTATTGCACTTTCAGGCGAATGCAGATTCATGATATTTAAGCCCTGCAAAGCCGGAATAGATGCAATAAACAGCGCCGGAACAATGGCAAAATATTTGGCAACGTCGTTAGCAATACTGAATGTTGTAAGCGTACCACGGGTCATTAGTAATTGTTTGCCAATCTCAACAACCTCAATCAATTTGGTAGGGTCGTTGTCAAGGTCTACCA
Organism: Emticicia soli; assembly: GCF_037860775.1. Classification (NCBI taxonomy): domain Bacteria; kingdom Pseudomonadati; phylum Bacteroidota; class Cytophagia; order Cytophagales; family Leadbetterellaceae; genus Emticicia; species Emticicia soli. Next base: position 22,430 of record NZ_JBBEWC010000004.1, read on the forward strand.
TGTTGCCTGCTTCTTTGGCAGCCTGTGTACCGCTATTCATAGCTACACCCACATCGGCCTGTGCTAGTGCGGGGGCATCGTTTGTACCGTCGCCCATCATGGCTACCAATCGGCCTTCGCCTTGCTCTTTACGGATATAGTTCATCTTATCTTCCGGTTTTGCCTCGGCAATAAAATCGTCTACACCTGCTTTTTCGGCAATGTATTTTGCTGTAAGAGGGTTATCGCCTGTTACCATCACGGTTTTGATACCCATCTTGCGTAAACGTTCAAAACGCTCTTGTATACCCGGTTTTATAATGTCTTGCAACTCTACTACGCCTAGCACATTTTCATTTTCGGCTACTACAAGCGGTGTACCGCCATTGCTCGAAATGGCCTTTACTCTATCAGCCGTTTCGTTCGGAAACACGTTTCCTGCTTTCTCAACCAGATTTCTGATAGCATCAGAAGCGCCTTTTCTGATTTTAGTTGTCTCGTAATCAATACCTGAGCTTCTGGTTTCGGCTGTAAATTTTATGAACCGTGCGTTTTCTACCTTATAATTTGATGGACTAACACCTGCCAACTCAATAATCGATTTCCCTTCTGGGGTTTCGTCAGCCATTGAGCTTAGTACTACGGCTTTCAAAAAGTGCTTTTCATCAACGCCTTTTACCGGATAAAAATTCGTTGCTTTTCTGTTCCCAATCGTAATTGTTCCGGTTTTATCTAAAAGCAGCACATCAATATCACCTGCCGTCTCAACTGCTTTACCACTTTTGGTAATCACATTGGCTCGCAAAGCTCTGTCCATTCCGGCAATACCAATGGCCGATAACAAACCACCAATAGTTGTAGGAATAAGACAAACAAATAACGAGATAAAGGCCGCAATGGTAATAGGCGTTTGTGCGTAATCGCCAAAGGGTTTCAGCGTAACACTTACAATAATAAATACCAATGTAAAGCCAGCAAGTAGAATAGTAAGTGCTATCTCGTTTGGTGTTTTCTGGCGGCTTGCACCTTCTACCAGGGCTATCATTTTATCTAAAAAGCTTTCGCCAGCTTCGGTAGTTACACGTACTTTTATTTTGTCTGACAATACTTTTGTACCACCTGTTACGCTACTTTTATCTCCACCTGCTTCACGAATCACAGGAGCACTTTCGCCTGTAATTGCGCTTTCGTCAATAGTAGCCAAGCCTTCTATTATTTCACCATCCGACGGAATTATGTCGCCTGCTTCACACAAAAAAACATCACCTTTTTTGAGTTGAGATGAGGGCACAACCTTTATCTCGTTCAGATACATCTCGCCAACAGTTTGTATCCATTTGGCAGGGGTTTCTTCTCTGGTTTTACGTAGGCTGTCGGCTTGTGCTTTACCCCTTGCTTCGGCAATGGCTTCAGCAAAGTTTGCAAATACCAGAGTGATGAACAAAACCGAAGTTACAATGAGGTTGTAGGTCAGGCTTCCCTGATTTTGTTCACCTGTCATAATCCAGATACATACGGCTACCATTACCAACGTACCGACCCATACTGTAAACATAACAGGGTTACGGAACATTTTTACAGGGTTTAGTTTGATAAACGATTGTTTCAGGGCCTCTTTTATTAATGCCGGTTGAAACAGTTTGTTATTTATATCGACTTTCATGATTTTACTGATTAATACAATAAGAAATATTCAGAAATAGGCCCTAATGCCAAAGCAGGGAAGAAAGATAATGCCGCTACAATGGCAATTACTGCAAATATCATAAGGCCAAAGGTTGCAGTATCTGTTTTAAGTGTACCTGCGCTTTCGGGAATGTATTTTTTAGCAGCAAGGCTACCTGCAATAGCAACAGGACCAATGATAGGCAGGTATCTAGCCAACAGCATTACAATACCACAGGCAATGTTCCAGAATGGCGTATTGTCGCCCAGCCCTTCAAAACCACTGCCGTTATTAGCACTTGAAGAAGTAAACTCATAGAGCATTTCGCTAAAACCATGATGCCCCGGATTATTGAGCCAAGAAGCATAGGCTTCGGGATTATGTGCATATAAATAACTCGCTATGGCGGTTCCGGCAAGAATCAGTAAAGGGTGTAGCAAGGCAATAATCATGGCTATTTTCATTTCTTTTGCTTCTATTTTTTTACCCAGAAACTCAGGGGTACGGCCCACCATCAGGCCACTGATAAACACTGCCAGAATAATGAAAATGTAAAAGTTAAGAAAACCAACCCCTACCCCACCGTAAAAGCAGTTTATCATCATACCCAGCAGAGTGGTCATTCCCGAAAGGGGCGTAAGGCTATCGTGCATGGCATTTACCGAGCCATTGCTGGTACTGGTAGTATTAATTGCCCAATAGGCCGATGCCGCCGAGCCAAACCTAACTTCTTTACCCTCCATGCTGCCCATTTGCTGGGTAATAGCAAATTTTGCAATGGCTGGGTTTCCATTCATTTCGTTTATTACGGTTGGTATCAACAATAAGAAAAAACCGAAGGTCATTACCCCAAATATTGTCAAGGCCAGTTTTCTTCTTTTCAATACATAACCTAGCGCAAATACCAATGCCATCGGAATTAAGACAATTGAAATAGTCTCAACCATGTTGGTAAAGTAATTCGGATTTTCTAGCGGGTGTGTAGAGTTAGGGCCATAGAACCCTCCACCATTAGTACCTAATTGCTTAATGGCTACAAAGGCAGCCACAGGCCCACGGCTTACCTGTACGGTATCTCCTTGCAGATTGGTAATGGTATCTTTACCCTCAAAGGTCATAGGTGTGCCATTGAAAACCAATAATAGCGAAACTATCAATGCCAATGGGAACAATACCCTTGTGCATGAGCGCACAAAAAGAAAGTAAAAATTGCCAAGTTTTTGGCTTGTTTTTTCTTTCATGGCTATAAAAACAACAGCAGCTATGGCTATACCACAACCTGCACTAATAAACTGCCAGAGCATTAAGCTCAACTGGCCAAGATAAGATAATGCCGATTCGCCTGAGTAGTGTTGCAGGTTTGTGTTTGTAATAAAGCTTACAGCAGTATTAAATGCCAAATCACCACTCATTGATGGGTTTTGGTCAGGATTTAATGGCAACCAGCTCATGTTTGTAAGTACAAACATTGCTACCAGAAACCAGAAAAAGTTTATTGAAAGCAGTGCAACAAGGTGCTGTTTCCAATTCATTTCAACTGTGGGATTTACACCGCCAAGTTTATAAAAAAGGGTATCAAGTGGGTTAAAGATTTTATCTAACCACGTTCTTTCGTTAGTAAAGATTTTGCCAATGTATCGGCCTAGTGGTATTGCGAACAACACCAGCAGGGCATACATTAATACAATTCCAAAAATTTCTGTGTTCATAATTTGTTTTTATTTGAATTTTAAGCCGATTCGTTTAGAAGTAAATGCCCTTAGCTTTTTACTTCTTTCTGTTGTGTCTGTCAGAATTTCTCAGGCTTGATAAGTACGTAGCACATATAGCCAAATACTCCGATTGCGATAATGAATAATGCTGTCATACTTTGTCAAAAAATTTGATTGATAAAAAAAATAGCGCAAAAAGCACTGCGCCTGAGATTGTGAGTAAAATTGCCATTGCTTATCCGTTTAATGTTCTGTAAATAATTCCGACTACGGCAATTGTGCCATAAAACACTGCTAGCAATTGCCAGGGCTTAGTATGTCTGATGAGCTTGTATTTCCAGTTTTCCATTTGAAAAAATATTGATATGCCAATAGATATACAATTGATGAACCAAGGAATTGAAACACGGCGAGAAGTACTGATAGACAGATAGTTAAAGTTTTCAGCAAAATCAGGGCAATAAAAAACCCTTTCATTTTGAAAGGGTCTAGACTATCGTTTTGAAAGGGTTTATTTTATCTGGTATTCGTCTAATTTGCGGTAGAGAGTAGTAAGTGCAATATTCAGCAGCTTTGCGGTTTCTGTTTTATTGCCATTGGTGTAGTTGAGTACCTTCTGAATATGAATTTTCTCAGCACTAGCCAAATCAAAGGCTGATAAGATTTTTTCTTTGGTAGCACTTGTATTAATATGCTGTAATTCTACTGGTAAGCTATCAACTGTGAGCTCGGTGTCGTCAGTAAGAATAACGCTTCTTTCAATAATGTTTTTTAGCTCTCTGATATTCCCTTTCCACGAATGTTGTTTCAGGGCTTCCAGATAAGGCTTTGAAATAGCCGTAATTTTTTTGTTGGTTTTGTGGGCAAACGTATACAGAAAATACGTTGCCAGTTCTTCTATGTCTACAATCCGCTCACGTAATGGCGGCAATGAAATCTGAAAAACAGCAATGCGGTAAAACAAATCTTCTCTGAAATTACCCGCTTCTACCTCTCTTTGCAGATTTCTGTTTGTGGCCGCCACAATGCGCACATTTACTTTGGTTGCTTTGCTGTCGCCCACTTTCAAGAACTCGCCTGTTTCAAGCACCCTTAATAATTTGGCTTGTAGGTCAAGGGGCATTTCGCCGATTTCGTCCAGAAAAACTGTGCCGTTATTGGCTTCTTCAAAAATGCCTTTGGTATCTTTTATTGCTCCTGTAAAAGCACCTGCTTTGTGCCCAAACAATTCGTTTTCGAGCAATTCTTTGCTAAATGCCGAGCAGTTTACAGCCACAAAACTATGCTTGTTTCTTGGGCTTGCGTTATGAATAGCCTGCGCAAATACTTCTTTACCTGTGCCGGTTTCGCCTGTGAGCAAAACGCTTGCCTCGCTGGCTGCCACTTTTTTTGCGGCTTCAATAGAAGTGTTAATAATTTTCGACTTGCCTATAATACTCTCAAAGGAGTGCTTTTTGCCCAATTGCTTTTCCAATTGCGCTACACGTTTTGCGAGCAGTACCTTTTCAGAGGCTTTATTGAGCAGCGGAATTATCTTGTTGTTATCGTCTCCTTTAGTTATATAATCAAAGGCTCCGTTTTTTATGGCCTGTACTCCGTCAGGAATATTACCATAAGCCGTAAGCAAAATAATTTCGGTAGCCGGATATTTCTCTTTTATAATTCTGGCGGTTTCAACACCACTGCCATCAGGCAGCTTTACATCACATATCACAACGTCAATATCAATTGTTTCTAGTTTTTTCAAACCACTGCGTATATCGCCTGCCTGCCATACCTCAAAACCTTCCAAGCTGATAATCTTAGAAAGCAAGGTTCTGATTTTCTCTTCGTCGTCTATAATTAATACTTTACTCACTTTACAAGCTTCTGATTATAAAATTGGTTTAATGATTTTTGGCTGATTGAAGTGGTAATCTTTATTCTCTTCTCGCTTTAAAATTCCACTTATCGAAAAGTTTGAGAAATATTTTGGCTATGTTCTTGGCATCATCGATACCTCTGTGATGCGTGCCTTCTAATACAATTTTCTCTTTTTTGAGGGCATTTTTCATACCCATCGAGCGAGTCTGCCTGATTTTGGCATATTGATGCTTAAGGCTGATATGTGCTTCAAGCCAAGCGGTATCTAAGCCATGAAGCTCACAATCGTTTTTAAATTGTACTCTATCATAAAAACCCCACGAACAAAGCAGGTATTCGTCGCCAAAGCTTAATATCCAGTTTTGAAATTCTTCTAATACAACAGGGAATAGCTGCGCACTATCTACCTGTTCTTGCGTAATAGATGTTAGTTCTGTGCAAAAGTCTGATAGAATAGCGTGAACACTAGGCTTAACGAACTTGCTAAACTCACCGATTAGTTGTTTTTCTTCATTTATACAAACAGCCCCTATTTCTATAATTTCGTTGGGCATTTTATCTCTTCTTTCCCAACAGGTAGCTTCTAAGTCAACTATTATGTATTTCATACAAATATAAATTTTACTCTTCCTCCTCCACATACTCCAACACATCACCTGGTTGGCAATTGAGTACTTTGCAGATAGCTTCGAGGGTATCGAAACGAATACCCTTGGCTTTACCTGTTTTTAAGATAGATAAATTAACAGTCGTAATTCCGATTTTTTCTGCCAACTCTTTACTTTGCATCTTGCGTTTGGCAAGCATCACATCTACATTTATAATAATTGGCATATCTCAAATAAATAAATCTTGTTCGTTCTGAAGCTGTAAACCCTGTTTAAAAATGGCTGCAAAAAAGTAGGCAAAGATACCCAATATAAAATGCAAGATAATTAAAATAACAGCTATGTCATCTACTTCGGCAAAAATACTGGCCAATACCACCGCCAAACCAGGTAGAAAAAGATTAGATAAATAGAATAACCTTAACTGCTTAATACCATACTGCGAAAACAATCGGGGCTGAAAAAACACCTTAAAAATATTGCTCGCCAACAAAAAGAACAAACCATAGAGCCCCAATACCAACAGAAATTCGAATATGATATAAGGCATATTATAGTCGCCGTTCAGAAATGCCGTTTGTGTAAAAGGATATAATACCTGAAAGTATTTCTGATTCTCCCTAAAAACCAAGGACCAGCCCGTTAGTAAACAGAAAAGCGAATAAAAAGTAGTACCTAAATAAAGGAAGGCCAGAAGCCGGGTTATGTAAAAAAGAATTTTAGAAATAATTTTTACCTTATTCATCTGAAAGTTTTTTAATATCATGTAAAAATAAACTATAATTATCACAAAACAATAATTAATTTATCTTTTACAATTATTTCAGAGTTAATTATTGTATTATTTTGGTGTTTAAATCTGCTAATTTTGCTATTCTTCAAAAAAACTTTACAAACTTTTGTAATGACTTTCGGTCTCAGTCGTCTATGTAATTGAAATGGATTTAAAGATATTTACACAATCGGTTCTTCAGCACCAAGCCCGTTTGTTTCGGGTAGCAAAGCTGTTTCTTCGAAATACCGAAGAAGCCGAAGACACCGTTCAGGAAATATTTTTAAGACTATGGGATAAAAGACAACAACTCGAGGCATACCAGAGCGTAGAAGCACTGGCAGTACAAATGACCAAAAACCTTTGTCTTGATAAACTAAAGTCTCATGCATACAACCATACAAGTACGGGCTTAGAGACGGTAGAAGTAAGTACAACAACTTACACCCCACATGAGCAGGCAGAGTTAACAGATAGTAACGAATTATTGAAAAAAATCATCGATAATTTGCCCGAGCTTCAGAAAACGATTTTGCACTTAAGAGATGTAGAAGAGTATTCGTTTGAAGAAATTGAACAGGTAACCGGACAGACCATTAATAATATAAGAGTCATATTGTCGAGAGCCAGAAAAAGTGTGAGAGATAGTTATTTAAAAACAAACAATTATGTTTCAGGAAATTGAAAAATTACTGGAGAAATATTACGAAGGTGAAACCACACTCCAGGAAGAAAAGTATATCAAAGAGTTTTTTAGTAAGGGTGATGTACCACAACATTTACAGCACCACGTAGCCGAGTTTGGTCATTATATACAGGCAGCACAAGAAACGCCTTCAAGAAATCTGAACGAAGCTGTGCTTAGTAAAATAGAAAAAAGAGGCAGAATTATTCAGTTCAAGGCTTTGGGTTTAAGAATAGCAGCGGGTGTAGCATTAGTAATAGGAAGTTTTGCGGCAGGTTATTATTACAATAATAATGAAGCAAATTTAGCAATAACTGAAAGTACGCCAGCCTCAACCATGAAGCAAACTTTGCAATTTGAGCAGGTAAACTACACATCGGCTAGCGAAAGAATTGATGCGGTTAACCAGAGTTTAAAACTGCAAGAGCTAGACAAAGAGCTGATACAACTTTTAATTAATACGCTGAATTTCGACGATAACGTGAATGTCCGCCTAGCTGCTTGCCAGGCATTGGCTCGTTTCGAAAATGAGCCTTCGGTAAGAGAAGGATTAATTCAATCGCTCAAAATTCAGACAGACCCGAATATCCAGATAACACTTATCGAACTACTGGTATTGATGAAAGAAAAACGAGCTTCGGATACAATGAAGCAGCTTTCGCAAGACAAAGAAGTGATGGATGTTGTGCGCATGAAAGCGCAAGAGGGAGCGGCAACGCTAATTACCTTATAAACAGTAAACAATTAACAAAAAACAGGTTTCTGAAGAAATGTAAGGCCTTATTCTTTGGTAATCTTATTAAACAATCAATTCAGAATTATTTAAAAGCAAATTACAATGAAAAAAAATATGTTCGTATTCGCCTGCTTGTTTCTAAGTGCTATCTATACACAGGCACAAGAGTTTAAATACAAAGTAGCCAACAACAAAGATAGCAAAATAGCCATAGAGCTAGAGGCCGAAAGTATTAAGATAGAAGGCCACGCCGGAGACGAGATAATCATAAAAGGCGGCAACACAGAGCCCGCACCTGAGCAAGCCAAAGGGCTAAAGCCACTCTATAATACTAATGTAGACAACACAGGGCTTGGGCTATCAGTAGTGTCAGAAGGTGGTGCAGTGAAAATAGAAAAGGCTTCAAGAAAGAATTTCAGATACACTATTCTTGTACCTAACAAGGCGAGCATATCATTCGTGCAGTCAAACTGGCAAGGTTCTCCTATCAGTTTCAGTAATATCGAAGGCGACATGGAAATAAAAACCAACAATGCCGACATGAAACTAAACAACGTAACAGGGCCAATTGTAGCAAATAGTATCAGTGGTAACTTCTCGGCTGTTTTTTCTTCACTGAGCCAGTCAAAACCATGTGCTGTTTCTTTAGTAAGTGGTGAAATAGACGTAACACTTCCTACTAATGCTAAAGCTACCTTGTCGATGAAATCGGTTACAGGTGAAATATACTCTGACCTGGACTTAAACCTTAAAGGTGGTAAAGATGGTCTGCCAAAAGTAGGTGGTGGGCACAATATCACGGGTAATCTTAACGGTGGCGGCATAACGGTTCAGCTAAACACCGTGAGCGGTAACCTCTACGTTCGCAAGTCAAAATAACAACCTTCTCTTATATAAAATTATGAAAAAGCTAACATTATTACTCTTACTGGCTTTAGGCCACTGCATTGCCTATGCCCAAAATCAAAAAATAATCGAGAAGCGCCTGCCCTTCTCAAACAAACAGACGGTAAGTCTTAATCTCAGATTCGCCAACGATATTAAAGTACAATACTGGGACAAAGCCGAGGTTTATGTAAAAATCAGCGCCGAAATCAATTCTGGTAAACTTAACGATGCTTTAGTGGTAACAACGAATAACACAGCACAAGATCTCAGTTTAAAAATTGATTTCGACAACGAAATGCTAAAAAAAGGCCGCCCGGAAGACTGTCCTGATAGCAAAGAAGCACGTCGCTCATCATGGAGCAACAACGGACAAGAATACTACGTTTGCAGCACTATCAACTACGAGGTGTTTTTACCAAAACAAGCCGAAGTAAGCTTGGAAACTATAAATGGCAATATCTGGATAAACAGTGTAGCCGGAAACCTCAATGCTAAAACCATCAGTGGCTTTGTAGAACTCAACTGGCCAAAAGGCAAAGGCGGTAACATAGGCATGAAAACCATCACAGGCGAAGTGTACTCAGACCTTGACATTGCCTTTACAACCAAAAGACAGAAAAACCCGATAGTTGGCTATCTGCTTGAAGGCAAAGTTTACGGCGGTGGCCCGGAAGTACATCTTGAATCAATCAGCAACAATGTTTATGTAAGAAATAAAAACTAAGTAAAAATTTAATTTTAATTGAAGTTTCAGTATTGGCAACTTTGTACAGTCAGATGGCTTGCAAGGTTGTCAAACTTTTATAGTATCCTACTTCGAGCGTTAGCCCTACACAATTGAGCCGCATCAGAAGAAAAAATTTGGAGGCTTAAATTTTCTTTACTTATGTAAATGAATTATAGGGTCGTTTGTGCGTTATTTTGCAAAAAACATTCGTGCTTCCTATGATAAAGAAATTGACATTCATCTTTTTGGCTTACTTCACTTTTGCCTTTGGCAATGCTTATGCGCAAACACCTGATACATTCTCAAGAATAAATCAGTTTATTGAACAGAATATCGAAAAAAGCCATATTCCCGGCTTGTCTATCGCCATTGTTGATAAAAACAAGGTTCTTTTCTCGAAAGGCTACGGAAAAGACGGCAACAACAGAGCCATTAGTAGCAATTCGCCTTTTGCCATTGCTTCACTGAGCAAGGCGTTTACGGCAATGGCTGTGATGCAATTGGTAGAAGCCGGAAAACTGAATCTTGATTCTCCGGTTAAAGAATACATACCTTCATTTAAAGTGGCTGATAGCCGTGCCGACCAGATTACGGTCAGGCAGTTTTTGAATCAAACCAGCGGTTTGTCAGACATGGTTTATCCTGAGCTCACATTCAAGCAGCAACCTGCTTCTACAGAAAACACGATTGAAAACCTGAAAGATGTTGAGCTAGCCGGAAACCCGGGCGAAAAATTTCATTACCATAACCCTAATTACCACGTGGCCGCTCGTTTGGTTGAAGTAGCAAGTCATGAGAGGTTTTCAGGTTATTTAAAGAAGCACATTTTTACTCCGCTTCAAATGACACACAGTAGTAATCATCATAGCACACTTGAATTCCGCAAGAATTTACCACAAGGCAATATATTTTTGTTTGGCCAACCCTTAGCAATCGACGAACCAAACTGGTTTATTGAAGGCTCAGCTGGTATGGTTTCTACTACTTCTGATTTAGCCAAATGGCTGATGATGTATATGAACAAGGGCACATATAATGGCCAAAAACTATTGAGCGAACAAGGTATAGAAACAATGCTTACAAAGCCTGCCAATAGCTCTTATGGCTTAGGATGGTTTGTTGATGAACAAAAGAACATTTCTCACAGCGGCGTATTATGGACATACCAAGCCGAACAAATGATTCTGACCAAGGAAGGCTATGGCATAGTAATTCTTTTTAATAGTGGTATCAATGCCTTTCAGGATTATCATTCTTTTCTTCAGGGCGTAGCCGAGATTCTTACTAACCAAGAGCCTACTTTTCCCTTTTTGCCCAATTCTTTTTACGAAATGCTACTGTTTGCCTTTATAATCATTACTTTGGGCCTTACAGTTATGCGATTCCGCAACCTGCGTATGTGGGCAATTAAACACAAAGCAAAGCCAAGTTGGGTTGTTATTAGCAAAAGCATCGTCAGGCTAATCCCAATAGCACTGTTTGTATCAGCTCCAAGCATATTGGCCTTAATCTCACAAAGAGCTTTAAGTTGGGAACGAATTTTTCTGATGGTACCAAGTGGCATGATATGGCTGGGGGTAGTAGGTATCTGTAATCTGTTAATTGTAGCTGCCAGAATTATACAATTAAACAAACGGCTCTTCTAAATAATTATATCGATAATACTATATATTTAATAAGAGCCTGACCATTAATAAATCATCAAGAAACGCCAATAGCCTTGCATTTGTAAGGCTATTGCCTTTAGTTGTATTGGTAAAATAATTATTGGGCAGCCACGATAGATGTAAGTAGAAAATTGCGGTAATTTGCAATTGCAACAAATTTTCGCATTCGATAAAAAATGAAACTCTATCTATCTCTTGTTATCTCAATAGTGCTTTTGGCTTGTACACAAAAACAGGTTCCGCATAGTGCAGGACAAGCATGGCAGAATAAAATTCAGCAGATTCCGGGAAAAATTGAATGTGAATTTTATAACCAAGGTGGCGAGGGTATTGCCTACCATGATACAGATAGTTTAAATAACGGCAGCGGTAAGCTAAACCCTGCAAATGGAAGCTATCTGAACGAATTTAGAATGAACGAAGGGGTAGACATTTCTTACACAAAGGCCAACGATATTGACAATACAAAGTACAATAAAGTTATGCCTGAGCTAAATAAATTATATGTTGGCTGGACAGAAAACAGCGAATGGATAAAATATTACGTCAATGTAAATGAAACGGGTATTTATACTGTCGGGTTGATGTACACAGCTAACGGCGATGGGGCTATCTCACTTGATATTGATGGCAAACCGATAGCCGAAAACTTAAAAGTTGTTTCAACCAACGATCCTAACGAACCTGTTGCCTGGCGACAATGGCATCACTGGAATAAGGCCGAGAACCTGGCAGAAGTAAAACTAAAAAAAGGGATTCATACGCTCACTTTGCATACAGTGGCACATGGCAACATGAATTATGATTACCTTGAATTCAGAAAAAAATAAACAAACTAACCCTGAACTAAACGTATAACTGATGAATCAGTACGTAATTATTGCCAGAGATGGCACAGATGAACAAGCCATTGACAGACGAATGGCTGCCCGCCCTACTCATCTGGAAGGTGTAAAAAACTTGAAAGACAATAATCAATACATATCAGGAGGCGCTATACTTGACGATAGCGGAAAAATGATTGGCTCTGTTATGATACTTCAATTTGAGACCGACCAAGAAATGCAGGCATGGTATAACAGTGATTCTTATATTACGCAAAATGTATGGCAAACCATTGAGATTAAATCTTTTAGAGTTGCCAATGTATAATTATTCTAATTTGTTATATAAATTTTAATAAAATATTAAGTCTATAAAAAAACCCAAAATGTCGACAATTATAGACGCCTTATCCACAAATAAGGCAAAATACTCTAATATTAATAACCCTTTGTTTACATGATTTTATTGTTAATTTTTTTTTTAATCAGTTTTTAATAATTTTACAGTCCAATTTTTTTTGTGTCTTACTTTTTAATAAACAAACTAAACAAACCTACAAACACATGAGAAAACAATTATTACTTCTCTTCATGCTGGGGATTATCTTTACTGGGTGGCAGGCGTCTGCGCAAGAAAGGACAATTTCTGGAAAGGTAACGGCTTCAGAGGATGGTTCACCGCTTCCAGGGGTGAGTGTTACGGTAAAAGGAACTAAACAAGGAACACAAACAGATGCTTCCGGCGTTTACAAAATCAGTGCTTCGGGTAATGCAACTTTAATTTTCAGTTTCATCGGTACAATCACACAAGAAGTAGCGATAGGAACTCGTACAATCGTTGATGTTCAGTTGGCTTCTGATAGCAAACAATTGAGCGAAGTTGTTGTTGTAGGTTACGGTACACAAAAAAGAACAGAGTTTACAGGTGCGGCATCAACAGTAAAAGCAACTGCTATTGCTGAGCGCCCTGTACAAAGTTTCTCACAAGGTTTAACAGGTCAGGCCTCAGGTGTGAACATTACACAACCTAACGGTCTATTAAATAACCCTCCTGTTATTCGTGTGCGTGGTCTTAGCTCACTTTCATTGAGCTCTTTCCCATTAGTAGTAGTTGATGGTATACCTATTACAACAGGTGACGTTTCTTCTAACGCAACTACCAACAACCCACTTGGTGATATTAACCCTGCCGACATCGAGTCAATCGACATCTTGAAAGATGCTGCTTCTGCGGCTATCTACGGTTCTCGTGCTGCTGCCGGGGTATTATTGATCACTACTAAACGTGGTAAATCAGGCAAAACAAAGGTAACTGTTGATAGCTGGGCTGGTATCAGCAACGCTGTTCGTTTACCAGATGTGTTAAACGCACAACAATACATGGACCACAAAAATGGTGCAATTGCTAACGCATTGGCGATTAACCCAAATGCGGTTGCTCCATCTCAAAGAAATGACCAAAACAAGTCTTTCTTACCAAATTATGATTCAAATGGTAATTTGATTGACACAGATTGGTACAAAGAAGTATATCGTACAGGCTTCTCACAAAACCATAATATCACTTTACTAGGTGGTACAGAAAAAACCAACTACTATTTCTCAGCTGGTTTATCTGACCAAAATGGTTTCTTACAAGCTAACAGCTTCCAACGTCGTTCTGGTCGTTTGAATATCGATCACCAGGCAACAAACTGGTTGAAATTGAATGCTAACTTCAACTATACAAACAGTATGAACAAATCACCTAACAGTGGTTCGTATAGTGGTGGTGCGTTTGCTACTTCAGGTTTAGGACGTATTGCAGTAGCGCAGGTTCCTAACTTGCCTGCATACAACGAAGATGGTTCATATAATATCGAAAACAACACAGTAGGTCGTAAAAACAACTTATTACCTGCACAGTTCCCTAATGCTGCTGTTTTGAGAGACTTAGATAAAAATACATCAGAAACAGCTCGTTTGATTGCTAACTTAGGTGCTGAAATCAAATTATATGAAGGTCTGACTTTCAAAACTACTTACTCTTGGGATAGAAGAAATACAGAAAACATTCGTTTCTGGAACCCATACAATGGTGATGGTTGGGCTGCTCTTGGTGATGCTTATAACCAAAGTGTACGTGCTGACAACTGGAACTGGATCAATACTTTACAGTATTTGAAAACTTTCGGCGAAAAACATAACTTGTCATTGGTAGCTGGTTCTGATGTTCAGAAAAGAAGAACTACTTCTTGGGGTGCAGTACGTCAAGGTTTGGCTGACTTTTTCTTTAAAGATTTCCAAGGAAACTTCGGCACTAACCTAGCTGGTGGTAACGGTATCTCTCAAGTAGCTTATGAAGCTTACTTAGGTAGTATCAGCTATAACTACGCTAACAAATACTTCATCAGCGGTAACTATCGTCGTGATGGTAACTCTGCTCTTGCTGCTGAGAACCGTTGGGGTGACTTCGGTGGGGTATCTGCTGGTTGGACAGTTTCAGAAGAAGAATTCTTTAAAAACTCAGGTATTGGCAACAAAATCTCATCTTTACGTTTAAAAGCTAGCTGGGGTAAAGTAGGTAATGGTAACGTAAACAACGCTTATGGTTCATACTCAACATTCGGTTCTAGCCTATATGGTACATCTGCCACTTTGGCATTTAACCAAGCAGGTAACAAAGATTTGAAATGGGAAACAAGTGAGCAAACAAACGTTGGTTTAGATGTAAGCTTCCTTAACGACCGTGTTACTTTTGAAGCAAACTGGTATAACAAAAACATCAACAATTTGATTTTGGAAGTACCACAAGCACCATCAAAAGGTATCCCAAATAACTCAATTCTTGCTAACGTTGGTTCAATGTATAACAGAGGTTGGGAGTTCTCAGTAAACGCTGTTCCTGTTAATAAAGGAGGTTTCACTTGGTCAACCAATATCAACTTCTCTACCAACAAAAACATGGTTACAGCACTTGTTGATGACAACACACCTATCTTGACTAACACTTCAGGCCTAGAGGCTACAAGTATCACTAAAGTTGGTTACTCTGCGGCACAAGTTTATGGTGTAATCACACAAGGTGTTAACCCTGAGAATGGTCGTCGTATCTTCTTGACTCGTGATGGCAGACAAGTACAATATATGCACTTTGGCGGCCCTAACGCATGGACATTCTTGGATGGAACACCAACTGTTTCACCATCTAACCAACAACAAATCTTAGGGAATACACTTCCTACATGGTACGGTGGTTTCAACAATACTTTGAAATATAAAGGATTTGATTTAGGAATTAACTTTACTTTCTCTGGTGGTAACTACATTTATAACGGTAGCAAAGCCGGTTTAAGAGACCAACGTGTTTGGAATAACTCAGTAGATGTATTGAACTCTTGGAAACAACCAGGCGACATTACTGATGTTCCTAAAGCAGTATACGGTGATAACATCTCAAACGGTTCATCATTCCTTATCTCTGAAAATCTTGAAAAAGGAGACTTCTTACGTTTACAAACAGCTACTTTAGGTTACCGTGTACCAGGTTCATTTGGTAAAACAGGTATCACTGCTTTGAGAGTTTATGTACAGGTTAACAACGCCTTCATATTAACTAAATATACTGGTGTTGACCCTGAAATCTCAACCAACGGAGACTCTAACCTTGCTTCTGGTATTGAGCGTAACTCAATTCCTCAAGGTAGACAATTCACAGCTGGTCTTAACTTAAGTTTCTAATTTTTAAAGACATTGAATTTATGAAAATATTAACTAAAAAAATAGGAATTCTATCACTAGCCCTGACGATGAGTCTTTCTTCTTGCAAAGAAGATTTCTTGCAAGCTATTCCAGAACTTGACCTGTCAGATGCTACTGTATTCTCAACTCCGGCTCGTGTTGAGTCGCAAGTAATTGGTTTATATGGATCTGCTAAAGCTGGTTCACTTTTCGGTGGTCGTTATTTGATTTACAACGATATCCGTGCAGAAGAGTTTGTTAACCGTACCACTAACTCGGTAACAGGTTATTCTACATACCAAGGTAACCAAGACCCATCAGATACATACATTGCAGGTTTCTGGAATCAAGGCTATTTAACTATCAACAGAATCAACTTGTTTCTTGAGGGCTTAGCCGCTAATCCAAATGCAGTTAGCGCAACTCAAGCTGCTAGCTACGCTGGTGAAGCTAAATTCTTGAGAGCACTTACCTACTTCTCTCTTGTACAATTCTTTGCAAAACCTTATGCACTAGATAATGGTGCGTCTCCGGGTTTACCATTAAGATTAAAAGGAGAAACTACTTCGGCAAACAATAGCTTGCCAAGAAGCACAGTAGCTCAGGTATACGAACAAGTATTAAAAGACTTGAACGAAGCTGAGGCTGGTTTGCCTGATACTTATGGTACTCCATTATTACGTACTACAAGAGCCCACAAAAACACGGCAATTGCTTTAAAAACCCGTGTATTGTTAGCGAAAAAAGATTATGCTGGCGTAATTTCAGAAGCAAACAAAATTGTTTCTGCTAGTGCTCCATTCAAATCGCCAAACAGAGTAGCTCATGAGCTTCAAGCAGATGTAGTTTCTGTATTCAGAGCTCCTTATACAACTTCTGAATCTATTCTTTCATTCCCAATGGCTGAAACAAATGCCCCTGGTACTCAAAATCAGTTAGGTTATTATTTCAACGCCGGTAACGTAGAATACTTCATTAACACTGGCCCTACTGGTATTTACTCGAACCCTCAATTCAGAGCTACTGATGATCGTAAGGCTAAATTGATGGTTGCTAGTACTGCAGTAGCTGCATTCCCATCAAGCACTAAATTCAGTGGGGTATCTCCTTATATCGATTTCGTACCAAACATTCGTTATGCTGAGGTATTGTTGAACCTTGCTGAGGCTGAGGCTGAGGCTGGTAGCCAAGACCGTGCACTAGCAATCCTGAACGCTGTTCACCGCCGTTCTGATGCTGGTTACGATTTCGGTACGCTTGACAAAGCAGGTTTAATAAAAGCTATCTTAACTGAAAGACGTATTGAATTATTTGCTGAAGGTTTCAGAACAAACGACATCGTTAGAAGAGCAGAACCTATCAACTCTTTTGGTGCTGGTGCGTTGATTCAACCAACAGAAACAAGATATATCTTTGGAATTCCGTTATCAGAAACCCAAACCAACCCTGGTATTGGTAACTAATAACGCTTAGTTCTTTAATTTATTTAATGGGTTGTCTTTTTATACAAGGCAACCCATTTTGTTTAGCGTATGTTTAACTATTAAACCTAATTCTAGTATTAACTTTATGAAAAAAACTATGAAATTCTCTGCAAAAATCTTTATTGCCGGTTGTATGACATGGGCTTCGGCGCAAGCCCAATTATCATTACCAAGCGACCAGATAGGAGGCCCACCAATGGGTAGCCAGAACTATGTAAACATAAAAGGCTCGCCATACTTGCTCGAAACTTGGGAGAAAGGAAGTGTTACGATGGCATCAGGGCAAAAATTTGAAGGCATTGAACTGATGTTCGATCAGGTAGCTAATCAAATACTCTTTAAAGATTCAAAAGGTGAAGTGAAAGCGTTTAATCAGCCTATACTTTCTTTTATTATTGGTGAAGGAGCAAAACAACATACGTTTGCCAAAGGTGCTGATGGAATTTTCTACGAAAACCTGGTAAATGGCAAGACTCCTCTGTGGAAAAAAAATCATAAAACCCTGATTGATGAAAAACCTTATGGCTCTGCTACTGTACAAAGAAACGTATTAAACAACAACACTTATTATGTAGGTGAGCTAAGTAAACTTACTAAAATAAAGAACGATAAAAAGTCGGTTATTCAGGTATTATCTGACAAAGCTTCTGAGATTGAAGAGTACATAAAAGCCGAAAAACTAAACCCGAAAACAGAAAGCGATTTGGCTAGAATATTTGTTTATTATAATGGTTTGTAATATTTGATTCAGATATTTTTAATAGAAAATTGCCTGTATACGTGCGTTATAGAGGCAATTTTGTTTTATCCATGTTAATTGCCCTCTAAAGTCATTTATTAGCTAAAATGACAAGGAAATAGAAAGGAAAAATGGCAAAAAAGACTATATTCGTATATAGATTTGGTTTTAGAAAGCACTATAGAGCGTGGAACTGTTTTAAAAATGTGGCTGTTTTTCTTACTCCGTTCAATAATGCTCATTAGGTTCATTACACTTTTCTGGTTTTATCAAAACTAACACATTACCCAAAGCAAATAAATTACTTTTGATAAAATGTTTGTACCGAACAAGGCGTTAAAGAATCTGGATTAATTAATTATTAACCTAATTATTACATTATGTTCAATTTCTTTCAGCAGATTTATTTCCTGATTGCCCTAAGCTTTGCACTACCCTCAACAAGTACAATTATTTCAAAAAAAGCAAATCACGAAAACATCGCAGGCAAGAATATAGTTTCTATGAATAGTGCCGTGCAGACACTCTATAACGATTGCCAACTGAGTGGTGTAGTAAATTTTGAAACCTTCCGGAAATCGATGGAAGGCTACGAAAAATATCAGCCCAAGAAATCGATTCTTACAATAGTTGATTTCAATTTACCATCAACCCAAGAAAGGTTTTTTGTGATAGATATACTTCAGAAAAAACTTTTGTTCTCGTCGTTAGTGGCGCATGGGCAGAAATCGGGTGATAACATGGCCAATTATTTTTCAAACACCATGGAATCGCATCAGAGTAGTCTGGGTTTTTACACTGTTGGCCAGATAATCCAAAGCCCTAAACATGGCATGGCTTTGTTACTGGCAGGTTTGCAAAAAGGCATTAATGATAATGCCCGCCGCCGTGAAATTATTATTCATGGGGCAAATTATGTAAGCACCGAGTTTATAAAAAAATTTGGTAGATTAGGCCGCAGCTTTGGTTGTCCTGCTTTACCAAACGAACTGATACCGCAAGTTGTACCTGTAATTGCCGATGGCAGTTTATTATATATACATAGAGAAAATCCACACATAGCTTATGCTAAAAAGTAAAAAGTTTGTCGCTGTTGCCTGCATTATTTTAACGCTAGCCGTATGTATAATCGGCTGCAATAAAAAGAAAAAATCACGTAGAAGTACCCTGCCTGACTCGAGTATTTATTCGTCTGAGAATTTTACTGACATAATGCTAGATAGTACACTTGTCAATAATTTTTTCGGAAGTTTTAGTGCCGAAGATACAGTGAAACAAGAAGTGAAAGAGTTTTATGCACGGCGGGCTTATCAATCGGCCTGGTTTAATAAAAACGGCATGAACCATGCAGCACAAAATTTTTATAGTCAGCTAAAAAACTACGAATATGACTTTGCTGACAGCAGCCTGAGAAATGTTGAGATGGATAACCTGCTCGCCAGCGCCGAAAACGATGAGAAGGACTTTATGAAAAGGAATGTTGAGGTTCAACGCCTAGAACTTTTACTCACTACTACTTTCTTTAATTATGCTATAAAGGCTTATGGCGGCATTACTAAAAATCCGCTCGATTTAGAGTGGTTTATTCCTCGTAAAAAGAAAAATTATCAATCATTACTAGATTCACTCGTATCTCTGGATAAAGGTGAAAAGGTACGAGAGCCCGTAAATCAGTACTATATACGCCTGAAAGATAAACTTAGGATTTATAGAAATATTGAAAAAAAGGGAGGCTGGCCAAAAATTATTACGGCTAAGAAACAGTTGGCTGTTGGCGATAGAGATTCAAGTATTTTATTAGCCAAGCAAAACCTGTTTTTAACAGGCGATTTCAAGCTGCGAGATACAAGCATGACCTTTACTGACTCATTAAAAAGCGCTGTAATGCGTTTTCAGCGACGTATGGGCTTAAAAGATAATGGCAGCATTGATGTAGCAACGCTAAAAGAGATGAATCAGCCGGTTGAATACCGTATAAAACAGATTATGTTGAATATGGAACGCCTAAGATGGGTACCGGAAGAACTGGAAAAAGACCATTTGCTGATTAACGTTCCTGAATACATATTACACGTTTTTGAAAACGGCAAGCAGGTATGGGCTATGAATGTAGTGGTGGGTAAAACAGCCTCACAAACAACCATATTTAAAGGTAACCTCTCGCAGCTAGTGCTGAACCCATACTGGAACATACCACCAAGTATTATACGTAACGAGATATTACCGCAACTTAAACGTGGAACGGGGTATCTGAGTCGTAATAATATGGAAGTATTATCGGGCAATAAAGTTATCGACCCATCAAGTGTAGATTGGGGTGCTTATAGTAAAAATGTACCTTATACAATCAGACAAAGGCCGGGTAGAAACAATTCGCTAGGCAAAATGAAGTTTTTGTTTCCTAATAGTTTTAATATTTATCTGCACGATACCCCATCTAAAGGGCATTTTGCCGATTCAAAAAGGGCTTTTAGTCACGGCTGTATTCGTTTATCAGACCCTAAAAAGTTAGCACTTTACCTGCTCAGAAATAATGCAGAATGGACACCCGACAAAGTAGATGAATTGTTAAAAACCGATAATGAAAAATTCATAAAAATAAGCCCTCCCCTAGCTGTTTATATTGTGTATTTTACAGCTTGGGTTGACAGCAAAGGTGAAATAAACTTCAGAAATGATTTGTATGGACTTGATGCTAAACTTTCGGCTGAGATATTCGGGCAGTAGCGCAAAGGCTAATTCAGATTAAGACCAAAAGCTATACCTAACCAAGGTTTGGACTCATAAATCCAAACCTTTTTGTTTTTATCCAAAAGGTTATCTATCCCCACAGATATACCCAAAGTAAAATTATTAATAGCCAGAATTCCGGCAATCCCTTTGTTCCATACCACTCCATCGTATTCTTGACTAACACGATTGAAAGTATTTGTAGAGTTCATATCGGTACTACCCAAACCATTGAATATACCCCATGAAAACCCATAATGTGTAAGGCTACGCACCGAGCGATTAAGGAAGTCGGGCTTGTAGCTTACTACATATTTGTCTATTCTATAACCCACATAAACGGCACCATTTAAAGTTGTATTCAACTGTGGAGGCACATCATGGCGGGCAAAACGATATTTCAACGGGATTGTCAGGAAGTCAACGTCGAAGCTATGTTTAGAGAAAAAACTCTTCTCCATACTTTTATCCTTTATTTGTTCGGGATACAAATCTATTATTCTTAAAGTATCAATATTTAGCTTACCGCTCGACAACTTTGTAGAATGAATACGCAAAACATCTTCTTCTATATCAACATATACTTTTCTGGCTAGATTATCTATTTTTTGTAGATATAAGCCATCGACCAAAGCTGTTTTAGGAGTTGGCCGTATCACGCTGCAACTCGTAATTATAAAGCCTGAAAGTAAAAATAGAAGTTTTTGCATATGAAGATTTTGCTCAAATATACAACTAAAAACAGAAAAGCCCTGAAATTGAAAATTCAATCGCAGGGCTTAACCACTCCTTCCATATCTAAATTCACACTATTTATCTAATTCAGAAATTCTTTGTCTCTATCGCTACCGACAGGAGAATTTTCACGGATTTCGTTGTATCCTCTGTTATCAGTAACATTTCCCTCCTCCGATTTTCGGATACTTTCTTCACGGCCTTCGCGTGCTTCTCTCAAATCAGCTTCTTTCTCTTTTATTTTTTCTTGGCGCTCTTCCTCTTCCTTTTGCTGAATCTCTTGTGCTTCTTCACCCTTCTCTTCTCTATCATCTTCGTTACCAATTGATGATGAAGAGCTTATCGATGAACCATAATATTTAGGTTGCTCAACCTGAGGATGTTCTTTCTTACCCGGATAATTGACTTCATCAGGTGATTGATCCGGAACAATATCCGGCGCAGTTGGCGGGTTCAGTTCGCTTCTTAATGGCGGGCTATCTGAGCCTTCTCCTCTATCATCTATATCAGCCAAACGCTCATTTATTACCTCTTGTTCTTTCTCGGCTGTACGTTCTGGTTCTAACATTGGGCCATCCCATGTTTTCTCTGGTTGTGATTTGTTTGTTTCAGTTGCTTTCTCACCACCTTGGTTATAAAAGCTAGTATCTTGTTCTTTCATTGTGTGTCATGTTTTATGTAGCATAAGTTAAAAATACCATGCCATAAAGTGTAAATACAGAATATTGAGAAAGAACATACTCAGATTGTGGAATGTACTAAAACAACACAATGCATTGCAAAATCTGGTTCGCACTTATTTAGCAATTGTTACAACAGTAAAAATCAGAAAAACTATTCCTTAATAGAAACTAAGGGTAATGCTTGATTAACATTGATTTTAACCTTAGCCTGATTACGTATTATAAAAAAAGTATGTGCTCTTGTAGATACATTCTTAGCAAGATACTCTTTCAGGTGTTGAATATTACTAATTTTCTGCTCACCGACAGTTTGAATCAAATCACCATTCAAAAACCCAATTTTTAATGCTAGTTGATTATTGCTAATATTGGTTAAAGCCACCCCAATTTCATCATACCCCACGCCATAGGCAGACAACTCTTCTCCTTTAGGTTCTTTTAAGGTAGCACCCAGCCATTGGTAAGTGCTTCCTACTTTTTGGCTGATAAACTCGTCTTGAATATTTATGTCCGGAATCTCGGGAGTTTTGGCAATAGCTTTTAAAGCTGCCTTAGTAACACCAAAGTTTGTCAGTGAGAAATTCTTAAATCCTAACTTCAATACCAGAGAATGGGGTTCTACGCTGAAATCTCCTTTTGGAGCATCAACAAATAGTGGGTTGCCATTAAGCGAATGCATATCAGAACCGTTGATAGCATATCGGCTCCGGTTTTCACTGTCAGAAACGAAGAAATTATAGTCTAATTCTTTACCCCACTTTCCATCTTCTGCAATAGATTTGTTCATCAAAGCTGGGCGATAAGCCATAAATACAATATTATTTTTGAATACATCGCCACTATTCTGATACCACACATGCGGATGTAAACTATTATTGATAATAATATTGTTAGTAGCAATTCTATCGTATCCCTCACGCATTTTCAGCCCCCCTCTCAGCAACAGATTATCATAGATTCTATATTGTGTTGAGCCGTCGTCAAGGTCAATGTCCCACCCGTGGTCACAACGCCAGCGGTTGTTGCGCAGAATATTAGGCCCTAACATATCCCAGAAAGGCATAGTTGAGTCTTTGGCTACTTCGGGCACTGTCTCGTTGATTTCTGGAGTCCAGAAGCGGTCACGCCCCCATGAATTAAAGCTACCATGATCGCCGGTTTCAAGCACAGTGTTAAATACATCGTTATTTTCGATGATATGCCCACCGAAGGTTCCTTCATTGATATTTATACCTGCCCTTGGAACATCATAAATAGAGCAATGATTAACCCTGATTTTATGCGACATTGAAATATGAACAGGCGCCGTTTGTTTTTCATCACGTCCTGTCATGGTAATCAGGCAATCTTCTACCAGACAATCCTCCGGAAAATTATCGCCTTTCGGACCTCGAGTTCTATCAAGCCCTTTAAAATCCTGATTGCCATATCTGAATAAAGGATTCCGAACCGTAGCAGGATCACCAACAAAAGCGATTCCGTTTGCTCCACTATGATGGATATAACAGCCCCGAATGCTTATTCTCCGATTATAGTTATTCACAAAGATGGTATTTCCGCCTACTTGGTCAAATTCACAATCACTTATGCTGCAATCTTCTGCGCCATTATATACAACGGCCCCACCCCGATATACCGTCCAGTCAGAGCGTAATAGTGGCTCTTTGTTATCCATAAATGTGCGAGTGGTATGCCTAAACACAAATCCGCTCAGATTCACGTGCTGAACTGGCGCTTGTTTTGAGCCGTTTAGCTCTATTAAGTGCCTCAACCTTACTATTTCGACCTTTGCAGTTTTAAGGTTAATGTTGGGTGCAGGCATATAATAAATAGTTTGCTCGTCTGCGTTGTAAAACCATTCTCCCGCTGTATCCAGTTCTTCAAAAATATTCTCTACCATTTGGTAAAGCGGATGCATAGCCGATGGGCGGTTATTCTGCCAGCCACCTTCATATTGCAAACTACCATCAGTATTTTTGCCTGTAATCAGCCAATGCATATCGCCCCATAGTGCATTGTGCATAGCATGAATGTACCCGCCCTTTGGGTCTTTCCAAGTCGCAATTCTTTGTTGAGTTAAAGGATTACTTGCCGTGTCAGGCACTGTATTATGACTAAGCTCCCAGGTATCGAAAACATTCTTACCAGCAATAGCATTAGGAAACCTTGCCATCCGTTGGCGTTTCCCATTTATATAGAGTTGATCTATCTCTACTTGTATGGGCACCCGTGCTTTGTAAATACCCCTTTGCCAAGGTTGCCAGTTTAATTTCAAAAGGCTCCCACCACTTATAACGGCTTTGCCTTCGTGTTCGGCTTTATAAGTAATTTTGGCGCCTGCTGTTTTACTATCGGCGGTGGTAAACTTTATCGTTTCAGGCAGGTAATAAATACCATCAGCAAAAATCACTTCTACCGATTGACTTGAAGGCGTTTTACGGGCTAATTCTTGCGCTTTTGCAAAGGTTTTTACAGGGTTCTGCTTTGTTCCAGCATATTTATCGTTGCCAACAAGCGAAACATAGATAGTTTGTGCAGTACCTGTAAAAGTGTACAGAAAAAAAGCACTGCCAATTGTAAAGGTACTGAATAGGTGTTTTTTCATAGCGCTTAAGTCAATAGAATAGATGTGTAAAGGTATTGTTTTATTTAATGAAAACTAATCGGCGAGTTTTGAATTAACGCACAAACTGTTTAAAATCAGTTTCTTTATCGCTTATCGATGCCCTCAAATAATCTAATTAAAACTTACTTGGTTTATAAGCCTCTCTTTTCGGGCTGCTTGATAGATTGGTCGATTTAAAAGAATAGGAAGTCTATTTTATTAATAGGTTGTTTGTCTGGCAGCTAAAAAATTCGTAATATTCAAGTTCTTATCAGCTCAATTTCAAACGTCTATTTAACCTCTGTCTATTTATGAAAACTTTATTCACCTCTTTCTGCCTTTGTTGTGCGCTAAGCATTACAGCAATGGCTCAAACGCCTACATTAACCCAAGTATGGGAAACTGACACCACTCTTACCACGCCAGAGTCTGTATTGTTTGATACTAAAAACAACGTGTTGTATGTGTCGTGTATCAATGGCAAATCTGTACCCGAAAATCAGGAAAGTTTTATAGCCAAAATAAGCTTAGATGGCAAGATTCAACAAAGAATCTTTGTAAATGGCCTTAATGCCATAAAAGGTATGGGTATTATTGGTAACAAGCTTTATGCTGCAGGTTTCTTTGCAATAGTTGAAATTGATTTAGCTACGGGCAGAGTAGTAAATAAATATAATGTACCTGATGCCAAAATGTTGAATGACATAACTATTGACGACAAAAACAAAACATTGTACGTAACAGATATGCGTGCCAATAGTGTCTGGAAATTGCAAGATGGCAAATTAGAAAAAATACTTGAAGGTAGCCCACTTAAAAACCCTAATGGTTTATTCTACGAAAACGGCAAATTACTCATTGGCAACGGCGAAGGTATTTTGTATGCCTACGATACCAAAACAAAAGACCTTAGCAAATTTGCAGAAGGAATGGGTAACGAGAAAAGCGGTATTGACGGTATTGAGTCAGACGGTAAAAAAGGATATTTTACAAGCGAATGGAGAGGGAGAATATGGCATGTAAGCCCTCAAGGCAAACCTAGCTTATTGCTAGACACTATCGATAAACCGATGAATACTGCCGATTTTGAGTATGTTTCAAGCAAAAAACTATTGATTGTGCCTACTTTTTTGAGAAACAAAGTAGTAGCTTATAAAGTAAACTAATCCATCCCATATTCAGCCTATACTCTATTTTAACCTTTGAAATGAAAATTTTTACAAAAAGTACCTCTCTATTTTCAACAAATAGCGTTCTATCATTTATTATTTATTTAAGTATTAGTTTAGTATTTACCAACATTGCAGTTGCTCAGAATACCGGAAAATTAAAACTTAAAGGCAAAATAATAGATGCCCAGTCAAGCGCTCCGCTAGCTTTTGCGAGTGTTAAACTGTTTAAATTACCCGATAGCTCGTTTGTTATAGGTAACATAACAAACGAAACCGGAGATTTTTTGATTGATGCTCCTGCCGGCACCTATTATGCCTTGCTAGAATCTATTGGCTATAAAACTACTAAAAGCCTTACATTCTCGCTAACGCCAGATACCGCTCCCTATGATTTAGGCACCTTAAAAGTGGCTGCATCAAGCAAGATATTGGAAGAGGTAGAAGTGAGAGCCGAAAAAAGCTCAATGGAAATGAGCCTCGACAAACGGGTGTTTAATGTAGGCAAAGACCTGGCTAATGCTGGCGGTACGGCCGTTGATATTCTTACCAATGTGCCATCAGTATCGGTTGATATTGATGGAAACGTGAGCCTAAGAGGTAGCAGTAACGTGAGGATTTTAGTTGATGGCAAACCCTCTGGGCTTGTGAGTATCAAAGGCGGTAGCGGTCTACAACAATTGCAAGGAAGCAGTATTGAGCGCATCGAAATTATCACCAATCCATCGGCACGCTATGAGGCTGAGGGAATGAGCGGTGTTATCAACATCATTCTCAAAAAAGAGCGTAAAGAAGGCTTTAATGGTTCGTTTGATGTAATCACAGGCTACCCAACTAACCTTGGTTTGGCTGCCAATGTTAACTATCGTCGTAAAAACCTTAATTTCTTTGTAAATTATACAGCTTCGTATCGTAATACTCCGGGCAGAAACTCTCAGTATCAGGAGGTCTATAAAGGCGATTCTACCATTATTACACAACAAAACTCAACCAGTAGCTTAAAAGGGCAGAATAATAGCGCAAGAGCAGGGATAGATTATTTTTTTAACGAAAATAATGTATTAACAGGCTCTTACTTATGGAGAATCAGTAAAGGGAAACGTTTTTCGGACATCAGATACCGAGATTTTCTGAATAATCTGAACAACCCGACAGGTATCACTAACCGTACGCAAGACGAAACCGAGACCGAGCCAAACTCAGAGTACGCCATTACATACAAACGTAAGTTTGAAAGAAAAGGCCATGAACTTTCGGCTGACGTACGTTATCTGGACAACTGGGAAGATTCAGACCAGTATTACAATCAGGCAACTTTCCGACCTGATGGTAGTGCTTCTGATATTCCGCCTCAGCTACAACGCTCTGTAAACTACGAAACCGAAAAGCAATTGTTGTTTCAAGTAGATTACACCCAACCATTTGGTAAAGATGGCAAGTTTGAACTAGGTGCCAGAAGTAGCTCAAGAGACATGACCAACGATTTCTCGTTGACACAAAGAGGTGAGGACGGAGTATGGTTTCCGATTGCAGGCTTTACTAATGATTTCTTATACGAAGAAAATATTCATGCAGCCTATGGGATTTTAGGCAATAAAGTAAGTAAATTTTCATATCAGCTAGGTGTACGTGCCGAGTGGACTGACGTAAGCACTACGCTTAGAAAAACTAACGATGTGAACCCTCGTAAGTATAACAACTTGTTTCCAAGTGCACATATAACGTATGAATTGCCAAAACAGAACTCAATTCAAATCAGCTATAGCCGTCGTATCCGCCGCCCGACTTATAATGATTTGAGCCCTTTTTCAACGTTCAGCGATAGCCGTAACTTCTGGAGTGGAAACCCTGATTTGAACCCCGAATTTACTGATGTATATGAGGCTGGTCATATCAAATATTTTGAAAACGGCTCTATCAGCTCTAGTTTGTATTATCGATTCACAGATGGTAAAATTGTTCGTATCAGAACAGTAGACACAGACGGTAACTCTTTCACCCGCCCAGAAAATCTGGCAACCGAAAACTCGTTTGGTTATGAACTTACTACGGCTTTATCGCCTTATAAATGGTGGAAATTAGATGCCAGTTTTAACTTTTTCCGTGCTATTATCAATGGTTCTAACTTTGATGCAAGCCTGAAAAGTGATACTTATAGCTGGTTTACACGCTTAACCTCACGCTTTACACTCTGGAAAAATACCGATTTTCAGGTTAGGGGCAATTATGAAGCACCACAACAAACCCCACAAGGGCGCCGTAAGGCCATTGCCGTAATGGATTTGGCAGTGAGCAGAGATATTCTGAAAAACAACGCAACACTTACCCTTAATGTAAGTGATGTTTTCAATTCAAGAATTTACCGCTCTATTACCGAAGGGCCAAACTTCTTTACCGAAGGCCGTGGGCAAGGTCGCTTAAGACAAGTAAACTTAACATTTAACTATCGTTTGCATCAGGCCAAGAAGAAAAACAAAGAGCCTGTTGATGGAGATTTTTGATAGAAACTTATAAGAAGAATAGTTTTTGAGCCACGCTTTTGAAGTGTGGCTCTTTTATATCACGCCGGAAAATACAAACTAAAAACAGCACCTTCGTTTTTCTTACCTTCGGCAAAAATGTAGCCGTTGTGCAGTTGCATAATTTTCTTGCTTAGGGCTAGCCCTATACCAGTGCCCGGGTATTTATCAGAGGCGTGTAAGCGGGTAAATATCTTAAATATCTTTTCGTTGAATTCGTTTTCGAAGCCTATGCCATTATCAATAATAGTTATTTTAGTATATAACTTGGTATCATGCGGCTCTGGCGAACGATGTGGTTCTGCTTCTTGTGCAATATGTATGCGAGCCGGCACATCGGCTTTACTGAATTTAAGCGAGTTGCCTATCAGATTGCTAAAAAGTTGATGTACAATAACCGGGATACCTTCTAGCGATGATAAACCTTTGGTAGTAACTTCAGCGTTTTTTTCTTCTATTTCGTCGTTTAGTTCCTGCGTTATTTTATCAATCAGTTTCTGTAAATCTATTGACTCAAAAGAGTTTTCAGAATGCCTGATTTTCGAATAATTGGTTATATCCGAAATAAGCTTTTGCATTCTATTAGCCGAAGCATTCATCTTTTGTAAAGTAATGCTTACATCGGGCGATATATTCTTCTCTAAGTCGAGTAACCTTGAAGAAAACAACTGAATTTTTCTCAAAGGTTCTTTAAGGTCATGCGTACTTATCCAACTGATATTTTCCAGTTCAAGGTTCGATTCCTTCAATTGCTTAGTTAACTCTCTTTGACGAGTCTCTTCTTCGGTAAGTAATATTAAAGTAATAAATTTCTGTAGCGAATAAGAGAATGTTGATGCTGCCGTTAGTTCAGTTTTCGTCCAATCATACGATTGACATTTCACTATCTGCTGGTATTTTTCAAAAGATTTCCGAGGCGATAAACCATTTATATCTTTTACAATAGCTTTTTCGGGGTCTCCGCTCCAGTTAATTGTTTGAAGGCTTTCAGGTCTGAACCAAATAATGGTTTCGTTATGAACAACGCCTAACTGATAATACAAAATACCCGATGCCGTACTACACCACTCTTCGGCTTCCGGAAAATGTTTAGGTAAGCTAGAAGTACTATAAACACCCTTCGATGCTCTTTCTTTGGCCCAGGTCGCAATCTTAAGAATACTATCATCTTCAGGAGTTTTACCTGCTTTATAAACTACCTCGTTTAAAATAACAGCTACCCCTGCTGCATGGCATATCTCTAATATTTGCGGCTGATGTACTAAATCATTTAAAGAAACCCTGTCAGGCAAGAAAGTCTGATTCAGCAGTGTTTCCAAAGACTTATTGATTGTTGCGGCCACTATATATTCTTCGGCCATTTCTCTTACTTGTATTTGTGAGGTAAGAAAATGCCCCTGCAATTGAGCAGCAATACGGGTATAATGGTCAAGATATTTATATGAATAATGGTGGCAAGCTATTAAGCCCCAAAGTTTACCCTCATGAATAAGCGAGATTGTAAGCGTAGCGCCTACGCCCATGTTTTTCAGATATTCGACATGAATCGGAGAAACACTTCTTAAAGTAGAGTGGCTAAGGTCAAGGCTCTCATTTGTTGCATGCTCTTTAGTAAAAATCGGTACAGGCGTATAGTTAATATCAACAATCAACCTTAAAAGATTTTTGATATAAAGTTGCCTTGCTTGTATCGGAATATCAGTATGCGGATAATGCAAGCCAAGAAAAGGCTCGTGGTCATCGCTTTTACTTTCGGCAAATATTTCTCCGTTATACTCTTTATCAAAACGATATACCATTACACGGTCGTAGCCTGTTAGTGCTCTAATTTCTGTAGCTACATTATCACACAACTGTTGCAGTGTCATGGCCTGACCCATGTATTTTGCAAAATTAATGGCCTGGTCGTATACCGTTGATACTCTTGGAATTTGTTCAGAAACAGGCTCAAACTCACAAATAAGTAAATCGTTACTTTTATGAATCACACACTGAAACTGTGTATTGTCAATATTAACAATATGCGGGCTTGTTAGTTTTTCTTGTAAATGATTGATATAGTACTTAAATTCAGCCAGCTGGTCATTTCCTATCAATAATTCAATCGGGTTCTGTAATACTTCTTCTACTTCCAGAGAAGTATAATTATTAATATTGGCACTGGTATACCTTATTACAAAATCCTTATCTATAGCAACTAAAAATCCATGCGGTTGAATACTTCCCGGAACATGAATAGGCTCTTGCTCACAATTGGTGAGGTTTACAATTTCTCTGTTTACTATATCTTTCAGTTTCATTCTTACTGCTCAAAATAGTGCTTTATAGCGGTAAAAGTATCTTTTGCGCCTGTTATGATTTCTGCATCGCAATTATTATTGGCCGAATACTCCTGCAAATTATTCAGAAATGTTTTCCAATAATGCCCTGTTTGTTCGCCGTAGCTTGCAAAATAAGTACCTCCTTCGTCAGGCAAAATACCGAGCATTTTAGAAATATGTTTCAGAATAACTTTGCCTCCTAAGGTTGAACCTTCTATAACATACATACAACCAAAAGCATAAGCAATTGTTGGATTGATTGCTACCGGATTAGCAAAAACAGGTAAATTATTACTTTCGGCTGACATATATTCTAAATCTTTGTCAATAGCAGCCAGTTTTTCCCTTTCCGATAAATCAGTTAAGGTGTTTTTTAAAACCGGGAAAACAGTACCCTCATAAAAATCTATAATTCCTCGCATTTTTTGCAGATAAGCTACATAATTATGTGAAGATACATCTGCATCTAGGAGTGCCAGAGATAAGGGCGTTTGTTCTAACTCTGAATGAAGCGTGCTGGTGTGAGTTCGTAGTTGAGTAAGAATATTCACTATTGAGTTCATACATTATATTTTACTTTTTGAGCTAAAAGACATTGCTTAACAATAAACAAAATCTTCGAAATGCTGAGAATCTAACCCATTCGACCAGTTATGACTCAATAATTCGGCAAGTATATTTTTAAGTTTTGCATAAGAGTTGGGTTTGCATATATACAAGGTTGCTCCAGACTCTCTTGCTTTTGAAATAGCATCGGTATCGTTAGAGGTTGAAAGAATCACAACAGGTAAGTTTTTCTTATCTGCCTGTTGCCTGATTTGTACTAAAACCTGAAAACCATCTGAATAAGGCATATTCAGGTCAAGAAACAATATATCGGGTTTAGAATCTATTTCATTCAAACGATTCAGCAACTCTACACCGTCACTTTGAAACTCAATTGAAAAATCAGGATGGAGTTCGTTAATGATTTCTTTGAAGATTTCTTTATCATCCAAATCATCATCAGTGTAGAAAATATTATATTTTTTAATTTTCATGTTTTTACAACGCTAGACACTATAACTAAAAACTCTTTAATGGGCGAAATATTATAATGTCTTATCTGAATGTTTGCTAAAGAAAAGGATAATACCCTACTTTATTTTAAATTGTGTGGTTAGTCAAAGGTCTTGAAAAATTAAGAAAAAACATAATTTTTTCTTATATCAAGTAGAAAAATAGCGAGATTATACTGAAATTTTAATACCAAATGCCACTATATATAGAAAATATCTGAGAGAAGCCGACAGATAAACTCCGAAAAGCAAAAAATGAAAGTATTTTACTTTCCAATGGTTTCATTATATGACTTGCTAATGTGCTTTTCATCCCATTTGCTCTTTTGCGTCTGGCATTTAGTAGGCCATTTCTTAATAAAAACATAATAGCTATTTATCCTCATTTTAGCTTTAGTTTTCCGTGCTTTGCTGCTTGAATTAATCTCTGTATGAGATACGGCGTGTATTTTCGGCTTGTTTAGGCGAATTACCCGGGGCTCCGTATCTGAATCATCATCTAAAAAGCTAATCAATGAAAAAATCAGTTCAGTTAATTATTTCTCTTTTATTCGTTACCTCTATAGTTTGTTTTGCACAGAAAAAAAACGCACAACCCAAAAACATTATTCTATTAATTGGTGATGGTATGGGTGCATCTCAGGTTTATGCCGGAATCGCCAGCAGTAAATCAACACTTAATATCGAAAGAAGCCAGTTTATAGGTTTTCATAAAAACCAGGCTTCTGATAGTTTTATTACCGATTCGGCAGCTGGTGCAACAGCGTTTTCGGCCGGAGAAAAAACCTTTAATGGTGCTATTGGTGTAGACAAAGACAAAAAAAGCATACCTACTATTCTGGAAATTGCCGAGCAAAAAGGGCTTGCAACCGGCCTAGTTGCTACGTGCTCAATTACTCATGCAACACCTGGTTCGTTTATTGCCCACCAACCATCAAGAGGCATGGTAGAAGAAATTGCTGCCGATTTTCTTAATACAGATGTAGATGTTTTTATAGGCGGTGGCCGCAAACACTTTACTGAACGTAAAGACGGCAGAAACCTGATTGATGATTTGAAAGCTAAAAACTATCAGATTGCCCAGTCGATTGAAGAAGTAGAGAAAATCAAAAGCGGTAAATTAGCTGGTTTTCTTGCTGATGTAGAGCAGCCAAAAATGTCAGAAGGTAGAGGCGACCAATTGCTTATTTCTACTAAAACAGCCTTGAATATATTGAAACAAAACAAAAAAGGTTTCTTTCTGATGGTTGAAGGTTCTCAGATTGACTGGGGTGGCCATGCAAATGATACACAGTATATCGTAAACGAAATGCTTGATTTTGATAAGGCCATTGGCGAAGCATTTGATTTTGCCGATAAAGATGGCAATACACTTGTAATTATTACTGCCGACCATGAAACAGGTGGTTTCTCTATCAATGGCCTGAAAGACGGACAAGTAGAAGGGAAATTTACTACCAAAAGCCATACTGGTGTTATGATTCCAGTTTATGCCTATGGCAAAGGTGCAGAACAGTTTTCAGGTATCTACTTCAACAATGATATTTTTCATAAAATGAAAAAAGCATTTGGTTTCTAAGCTTGATTATTGAAACCTTAACTTAAAAGGCCATCTCACATTTTGCAAGATCAATTAGTATTGGGTCTACGCTTATTTTGAGATGGTCTCTTTTTATATCTATCAAATCGCCTTTTTGCAAAAAACACAAAACAAAATAATGTAATTCTGTTTTATAAGAGCTGCTTAATAGCGGCTCTTATCATGTAATTTGCTCTCAATACACAATACTTAATTTATCAGGGATGCAACTTAAGCCTTAAAAATTTGTCATTGATTATTAGGAGAAAATTATATCAATAAAGCATTACATGGAAAAACCCCTCAACCGAAACCTATGGGTTGATTATCTGCGCTCGGCACTTACTGTATTAGTAGTGGCGCACCATGCCAGTTTGGCCTATACTACCTTCGCTAAGTTTGATAAAGAGGCTTATATCAGGTCAACACATGCCATTGTAGATAATAAAAGATGGGTAGGACTCGATATTTTCGAGAATTTCAACGATGTGTTTTTTATGGCCTTAATGTTTCTTATTGGAGGCTTGTTTCTATCTAAAAGTATTGATAAAAAAGGAGTATTTGTATTCATAAAAGATCGATTCTATCGCTTGTTTTTGCCTTTTATTATTTTAGGCACATTATTTATGCTGATAGCCTATTTTCCGTCTTATTATGTTGCTAAAGGCAATACTGATATTACAGCCTACATCCAGGATTTCTTTGTAGTTGAAAAATGGCCCGTTGGCCCGCCTTGGTTTATATGGGTGTTGTTTGTTTTTAATTTACTTTTTGCCTTACTAAATCCATTTATCAAAAACATCAGCCAAAAAGCCAATAATTTTATTGATTCGCTTCAGCACAAACCAATCTTATTTTTTATTCTTTTATGGTTTATCACCTGGGTTTTGTATGTACCCTTAGCGAGTGCTGTAGGCCCGGGAACCTGGACGGGCATCGGGCCTTTTGATTTCCAGCTTAGCAGGGTAGCACTCTATTTTGGCTATTTCATAATAGGCATTCTGATTGGTACTACCGACTTCAATCAGCAATTACTCTCTCCAACATCAGGTATTGTAAAAAACTGGTGGCTTTGGGTATTGCTTGCGCTATCGGTTTATACCCTATTAAGCCTTGTTGAGCAAAAAGAAATACTGGCCAATATGGTAAAAACTAATCAATTAGGGCTCTTGAGCGGATGGCTGATTTACTTTAGCATTTATACGGCTTCATGCACTTTAAGTAGCATTGCTTTTATAACAGCATTCCGTAAATTAGTACGAGAATCATCTGAATGGTGGAACTCACTTGTGGCAAACGCCTACCTTATCTATCTCATACATTATGTTTTTCTTACCTGGATTCAGTTCTTACTGCAGCCCTACGATATATCAGCTTTTGAGAAATTCTTGTTGGCGTTTATCTCTTCGTTAAGCCTGAGTTGGGCAACAAGTATTTTATTGAGAAGAAACAAAATAATCAAGCAATATCTTTAAATAATACAAATTCATATTTTTTCAAAATATTAGTTTATCACTAGCATTCTATCTTCTTGACAAGTTCCTGTATTTTGTCGATAAATTTATAATTTCGGTCGATAATCACGATAAAAGAGAAATAATCAAGTTTTTCCCAAGCTTTTGGAACAAAATCAATTCAT
Source organism: Emticicia soli (assembly GCF_037860775.1). NCBI lineage: Bacteria > Pseudomonadati > Bacteroidota > Cytophagia > Cytophagales > Leadbetterellaceae > Emticicia > Emticicia soli. Next base: position 57,538 of record NZ_JBBEWC010000004.1, read on the forward strand.
TCTCGGTTTTCATCATATAAGGTCAGGGTTTTAATCTACTCTCGAGTATTCTTAAAAAAATACTATATACCTTTGATTCACCAAAGAAAATTATCTTTATAAAATCTAAATTATCAACAAAATGAAAAAGTCATTCTTAGCTTTAGCACTTATTTTATCATTAGCAACTTTCAGTTTTGCATTTGATAAAACTCCGGTAAATTCTACCGAAAAAACAGACCCGAAAATTACAGTTCAGGATATTAGCAATTTACGTTTGAAAGTACTTTTTGACAAGGTAGCTAAAAGTACTGCAAGTGTTCAGATTTACAACTCGAAAGGTGATGTTTTCTACCAAGACCTTAGCGAAACCAGCAAACCATTGGTATTGAATCTTTCACACCTAGAAGATGGCGCCTACACATTATCTGTTGTATCAGGAGACGAGAAACTTTCGCACGATTTCACTATCCAAAGTGAAATAACTCGCAGTGCAATAATAAAATAAGGAATTAGTAGATAGGATTGTGCGCAAGAGTAAGGGCAAGGGTATTTTTACCTTTGCCTTTTTTGTTTATTAATCTCTTTAAGCTTTATGCAGTTCGTTACCCTATTTATCAAAAAATATATTTAGACTAAAAATCTACTCAAAAGTCACAAAATAGCCTATATTTTTCTTTTTACAAGGCTCTCAGAAATTTTCCGCCCCGCTCCAACCATTCACCGATTTACGGTATCTTCTAAAAAACATTATTTTTTTTCGGGCTTTTTTAGCATTTTAAAAGTTGGCTACGGCTTCTCATCAAAAACCAATTAAATACTTAAAACAATGAAAACGATGAGAATTAAATTCCGCCTGTTACTCGTAACTATGCTAATTTCTGTACTGGCATTTTCGTGTAGCCAAGACAACCAGATAACGACGGTAAGCTACAAAGCTATTGGTGCTTTCACTGCCGAAAGACTTCATTACAGTAGCTTAGGTATGCAATTACGGTAGACGTAGACAATTGCTGCCACAAGCAAAGCGCCATAAAACTTAATTAAATAAGCCATTTCCTTTAAAATCTACTTAAAAAAGTCGCTAAAGTTCAAAATGAGATAAAGAATGTCGAAAATGGGCTAACAGTCGCTTCGCTTCAGCGTATAGTTTTGTATCATCATCACATAGCCAATTATACCACGAAATGAAAAACGACTTATTTATCACTATTGACAAAAATCTCACCTTGCGTTCGAGTGATATACTGATGCTGAAGGCAGATATTAATTACACACATATTTTACTCGAAGACGGTAGCAAGGTGCTTTCTTCACGCACATTGGGTATATTTGAAAGACGCTTATTTAACCAGCCGTTTTTCAGACCCAACCGCTCTGTGATTATTAATCTCAACTATATGGTTGGTTTTCAGAAAGACCTACATATCATTGAGATGGGCAACAACGAGCTTATTAATTTATCAAGAAGAAGAGCCAAACAATTTCTAAAGCGAATTTAACCTGATTTTATAAATCATAAGAGACCTTTCGTGGTAGAAAGAATGGAAGTACATAAGGAGTTCATAAGTATTTTATGGACTCCTCTCTTCCTACACAATCATCTAATCACTAAATTTTTCGGGCGTGAGTGTATCTAATCGGAGGTGTCTGGCATCAGGCACCTCTTGTTTATTTTGTATTGAGGCTCTCTACTAGCAACCTAATATTGGCAATTACAGCATTAGGATCGTCTCGCTGAATATAATGCCCGCTATTTGTCAGATAAATAAGCGCACCACTTTTGCCTGAAGCATGAATCAGTGCTCGCCAACGCTCCATATTTTTATCGTTTTTTACATGAAAAAACCTTTCGTGGTCGTACTCTTTGCTTCGCCTTTCAAGAGGCACTTCAAATTTGCCTCCGACAAAAAAGTAAGTAGATACTTTAGGCATAGGCAAGGCTTTGAGCTCTGCAAAATCTGTTCGTCTTAAATCACCCAACACCTTTGCTTCGCTCCAGAACGCAAACCGAAGAGAATCTCTGGCAGTAGCTGGTTTAGATTGATACAAACGTTGATACATCATTTCATCTATTCGTTTTTCGGGCACACCAATTTCTCTGAAAATCTGGTTCCAATCGTCTTTGGTTTCTGTAAAATCCGCCGGGTCAACAAATACCAAGCCTGCAACATCATCAGGATACAAGCCAGCAAAGCCTCTTATATAAACCCCGCCCAACGAATGCCCTACCAGTACATAAGGAGGTGGGATATTCAGTGTAGTAAGTATATTTTTCAGGTTTTCGGCAGTTTGTTCAGGGGTATGCATCTCATAAGCCTTATCCGATTTCCCAAGCCCTACCCTATCATAAGCAAAAACAGGTGCAGTGTTTGCTAGTTGGTCTAGTACGGTATCCCAGCTACCTAGGCTTTCACCCATGCCATTTTCAAAAACAAGTACTGGTGAATTGGCTTTTCGGCTTTCTAGTCCTTTGGTATAAACAGCGAAGTTTTTCCCATTTACTTTTACCAGTTTCTCTTGGGCATTTGCACCAAATACTAATAATAGCAGGCTTGCTAATAAGTTAATAGTCTTTTTCATTGTAGGTTGAACAAATAATGTGAATATATCAGTACCAATATACTAAATATTAGCTCAATTTGTAAGTATATTTAAGTCATTAATAGCCTTGCACCTTAAAATAACATAATCATGCCATCGAAAAAAAATATCTTATCGATTTTTCTACTTGTTTTTATTATTTCTGCAAACGCTTTTGGGCAAATACTCAAGCCTGGCTTCGATAAAGCCGAATACATTGAAACCCTTAAAATTAATCAGAAAGTACACATTGCTCTAAGTAAATGGACCAACCCTAGCGATGTACCCGACCCACAAGACCATCGCTTTGTGTATCGCTCTCCGGTAGTAGCTTTCGACAACATCTGGGACTTATGGATAAATAAGACCAAACCCGTAGCAGTTATATCAGTACAAGGCAGTATTCAAACCGAAGCCAGTTTTTTAGCCAACCTGTATGCAGCCATGATTCCGGCAAAAGGTGAGCTACAACTCGATAAAAATTTTAAGTTTAACTATACGCTTTCTAATAACCCCAAAGCAGCCGTGCATGTGGGTTGGTTTGTGGCAATGGCTTATTTGTCTAAAACTATTAAACCAAAGATTGACTCTTGTTATAAAACCGGCATTAAAGACTTTATTCTGACAGGGCATAGCCAAGGCGGAGGTATTACTTTTTTGCTTAACTCTTATCTTGAAAACCTGAAAGCGGAAAACAAACTACCAGCCGATATACGGTTTAAAACGTATTGCAGCGCAGGCCCTAAACCCGGCAATTTGTTTTATGCCTATGACTACGAAAACATGACCCAAGGCGGTTGGGCGTATAATGTAGTAAACGCGGCCGATTGGGTGCCTGATGTGCCATTTAGTGTCCAGACCGTTAACGACTTTACGGCTGTTAACCCTTTTTATGGCGCTAAGGCTATGATAAAGAAACAGAAGTTTCCGAAAAATCTGGCTTTGAAACATATATACAAGCAAATGAGTAAACCAAGCCTTAAAGCACAGAAAAACTATCAGAGGTATCTAGGCAAAATGGTTTCGATGGCTGTACGGAAACAAATTCCTGACTTCGTAACGCCTCAATATTATGAGAGTAACTATTATGTAAGAACAGGCAATACAATTGTATTGGTACCCGACGATGAATATTTTAAGCTATATAGCAATGCCCCCGAAAACCCCAATATCTGGCAACACCATTTACCCAAACAATACTTATATCTGGTAGATAAACTAAAGCTATAAATTTTATACTTGTTATCTATATTTAGTGGGGCTAGTAGCAGCAGAATACTGGCTCCATTTTTAATTAAGTCTACCGCTATTATCTTACATTTTCTTCTCTTTTCCTTAAAGTATTTCGGTTTTTCTCTCTTGATGTCGTCATTTCTTAACCTATGTTAATGCAATCGGCTATACCTATACTCAACTTTGTGCCCTAATAAACATCATACATAATGGCAAAAATCCTCTTCACATTTCTCACCGTTTTGCTGCTTACTGTAGGCAAGGCACAATCTCGTTTAAATACTATGGAAACCCCAAAACCCTATACCATTCTTGTATTAATGAATGCTACACCCCAATGGCTATCACTTACAAGAGACCAAAGAAGCCAGTTTTTTGAGGCTCAATTAATGCCTGTATTTCAGAAAGTCGGCAAATCGGTTGAAGTCAGACTTTTTGATAGCGAATATTTTCATGCCAAAGTATCCGATTTCATGATTATTACCACCCACGACCTGAATCAATACAAAATGTTGATAGAATTACTACGAGATACCAAAATCTATGCTGTACCTTATTTTGAAGTTATTGATATAATTGTAGGGCAAGAGAACCTGTTTAAAGATTTTAATGAGCAATTCAAGCAGAAAAAGGAGTAAAATTCTGTTTTGTGGTACTCATATCTGGCAACAAAAGAAAATTTAAAAAGTTTCTCGTTCTATTTGTCCAAATCTGAAAATTGGGTTGTCATTAGTCTTTAAAACATAAAACTTAAAGAACAATGGAACCAAGAATCAACATTCAGGAGAAAGGCCAACAAGCCATGAGTGCTTTATATGGCTTTGGTAAATATCTCTCAAAATCAGAACTCGAAAAAAAATTATTACATCTGGTTTACTATCGTGTATCTCAAATCAATGGCTGTGCCTTTTGCCTTGATATGCACTCGAAAGATTTACTGGCCATCGGCGAAAACATACAACGCTTACTTGTGCTTGATGCCTGGAGAGAAGCCCCATTCTACACCGACAAAGAACGTGCTGCACTGGCATGGGCCGAGACATTAACCAGCATTAAAAGTAGCTTGGTACCAGATGAAATTTACCAACAAGCAATTGCACAGTTTTCAGAAACCGAGTTGATGGATTTAACCATAGGCGTAATAGCAATTAATAGTTATAATCGTGTTAATATTGCATTCGGTGCGGCAGTTGGCACTTATCAGGTTGGTCAATACAAATAATAGCTAAGCAAATGGAAGAATTCTTATTAATATTCAGACGAGAGTCTGAAACAAAAGAAAATCAGCCTTCGCCTGCCGATATGCAAGCATCTATTAAGCCCTGGCAAGATTGGCTCGGTGGAATTGCTGCCCAAAATAAGCTCGTGAGTTCAGGAAACAGATTGCACCCTGAAGGCAAAGTAGTAAAACCCAACAATGTGGTTATCAATGGCCCTTATGCCGAAATAAAAGAAACAATTGGCGGGTTTATTATTGTAAGAGCCGCCGATTTTGACGAAGCCGTAGCAATAGCCAAAGGCTGCCCGGCATTGGTAGCGCCTTGGAATGCCAATGTAGAAGTACGCAGAATAATGAGCAATAGCTAAAATACAAAAGTGCCTTTATAGATTGGTAAAGGCACTTATACCTATTATGAAAGAGCAAGAGTTAATTCCACACTTATTCAGAACCGAGTATAGAAAAATAGTATCGGTGCTTTGCTATTTGTTTGGCATAGAACATATTGAAACCGCCGAAGATATTGTGAGCGACACTTTCTTGTCAGCCACCGAATTATGGAGCCAGAAAGGTGTGCCCGATAATCCTACTGGCTGGCTTTATACAGTAGCCAAAAACAAAACCAAAAACCATTTAAAACACAATAGTATTTTTACAGAGAAGTTGGCTGTCGAACTCAAATACGGAACATCGGAAGTTGAGGAAATCAATATTGATTTATCGACCAAGCATATCAACGATAGCCAGTTGGCTATGATTTTCACGGTTTGTAATCCGTCTATTTCTACCGAATCACAAATTGCACTGGCTTTAAACCTGCTTTGCGGTTTTGGTATTCAGGAGATAGCCGATGCGTTTCTGACCAATAAAGAAGTTATCTATAAACGCCTTAACCGGGCTAAAGAAAAACTAAAAGCCGAAAAAATAAAGATTGAACAACCCACCCCTGCCGAAATAGATGCCCGCCTAGATACTGTACTCACAACCCTTTATCTGTTATTCAGCGAGGGTTATTATTCTACTTCGCAAAATACGGTTCTCCGCAAAGATTTATGTGCCGAAGCCATGCGCCTTGCGTATTTTCTTGTTGAAAACGCCAGCACCAACAAAGCTGATGTAAACGCCTTACTTTCGCTGATGTGTTTTCATGCCTCAAGGTTCGAAGCAAGAATGAACGAGAAAGGGGAAATTATTTTGTACGAAGACCAAGACACCAATCTCTGGAATCAGGAATTAATCGGCAAAGGCGAATACTTTTTGGAGCAGGCTTCCCGAAGCAGGTATCTATCAAAATATCATTTAGAAGCAGGCATTGCTTACTGGCATACACAAAAAGAAGATACGAATCAGAAATGGGAAAGCATCTTACAATTGTATAATAAACTGTTACAGTTAGAATACTCCCCCATTGCTGCCTTAAACCGAACTTATGCCCTAGCCAAAGCGAATGGCAAAGAAGAGGCTATCGTAGAAGCCGAAAAACTAGCCTTAACCGATAACCACTTCTATTACTCGCTACTTGGGAATCTTTATACAGATATTGATAACACTAAGGCGATTCAACATCTACAAACAGCTTTGAAACTCGCCCTTTCAGAAGCTGATAAAGCAATTATTAAACGAACGCTTGATAAAATCATGGCTTAGGCACTAATACTTCGTGCTTTGTTGGTTTCAGAATTTTATCTCTTAGTTTCAAAAATGGTTTCTCAACCAGTTTGTTCACTATCAATGCCGCTAGTATTGATGTAAACACACACAATACAAACATCAGCGAGCTATCTTCGGCAATGTTGAGCTTTACTAATTGCTCCTGCGAAACATGAACTACAATCTTATGGGTCAGATAAATGGCGTATGACAAAGCCGCAATCTGAGCTGTAATACTTGACTTAACCCGATACAGAAAACATGTAGGGCTTATGGCGGCCATCACTACCAAGCCATACCCCAGACTTATCAATGGAAAACCAAAAATAGAAGCCCCAAACGAAACTTGTTTTTCGGCCACGAAATAGGCAACTACAAGTACCGCAATACCTGTCAATAGCCAGTAATTGCCATATTGCTGTATCCACTGTCTTAGTCTTGGTCTGAACTGAAAAATAGCAGCTATCCAAACCCCAACCAATAGGCCATCTAGTCGGCTATAAGTTGGGTAGTAAATCCATTTATACCAGGTTATCCACAAACCGTCGCTGTTTAAAAGTGGTTCTACAAAAGTATGCCATGCGTAAAGTCTTGCACCAAACCCGGCTACAAACAACAATAGCAATAAAATGAGTCCTTTTTTTATTGCTTTAAAATACACCAGTGTGATGAGTATAAGCGGCAGAAACAAATAAAACTGTTCTTCGATACAAAGCGACCATGCGTGAGAGAATGTACCTTGTGTTCGGAGGTCAAGCCCTAGATTTTGAGTAAAACTCAGGTATTTCCAGAGTGGCGCGGGGGATTCTCGCTCTCGCAGATACGGAAACAAAAAGTACAAAGCTACTACAAGTACATAGGCCGGAATAATTCTGAAAAAGCGTTTCAGAAAAAACTCTTGGAACGAGATAGGCTCCTGTCGGTCAATCTGGGCAAAGAGTTGCACTGAAATCAGATACCCACTCAATACAAAGAAAAGGTCAACGCCTGTCCAGCCAAATTTACCGATAGTATAGAGCCATTCGGGGCTGGGAAACAATGCACTGTAATGAAAAAGGAAAACATAAAAAATGGCAAAAGCACGCAGATGGTCAAGCCCTAAAAGCTTGCCAGCACGGTGGAGGCTCTGTGCTCCGTTCGTTACTGTCATACAATTCTGGAGTGTAAAAAGGTGAGTATAAGGAAAGCTATTTTTTGCTACAATTTACAAAAAATAAGGCGCAAAAAGCTATTAAAAATAGCTTAAGTTTAATACTTGCCCCATATTTTCAGGTTTTTAGTCAAAATTTAAGTACTAATCATCGCTTAAATATTTTATTGCCAAAACAAATGTTATATTTGTTTCCAAACTTTCTCTTTATGTCCGCAGCTTTACGTTGTTTATTGATAGATGATGACCAGGACGACCAGGAAATCTTCACGTTAGCATTAGAAGAATCTGGTCTGAATATGCAATGTAAAACTTATAATAATACCAGCGAAGCATTGCAAGAACTTTTAAAAACCGACACCCTTTTACCTGACTATATTTTTCTTGATTTGAATATGCCACGCATTAATGGCATACAGTTTTTAACCGAAATAAAGAAAATTTCACGTCTACAACACATTCCTGTCGTTATATATTCTACTTCCTCACACCCTAAAGATAAAGAAGCCACCCAGAAGTTGGGTGCTGCGGCTTTTATCACTAAACCCTCAGGGATTAAAGAACTCTCTGGGCTATTAAAAGTTTTTTTTCAAACACATTTACAACCTGCTTATCATAAGCACTAAAAATAAGGTCGTTATAATTATGAAAAACGAAGCCGTAAAAATTATTAAAGCAAAGAAAAAATACATACTTGAGCAATGGTTTCAGAACCAACTTGACAACGAAGGTTTACGTGAAGATTTAATCACCAACGATGACCAACGGATACAGTCAGAAGAGCTCATCAATTTGTTTGCTGCCAGCATTAGTGATGATAATTTTGACAATTTTCAGTCAAGAGATTTTGAGAAAATCGAAGAGATATTATCAGGTATTGCTATTGCCAGAGCCAGAAGAGGCTTTTCTCCACGTGAGACAGGAGTCTATATTTTCAGTTTAAAAGCGGCTATTTTAAAAACATTATCAGAAGAAATTAGCGATGCTACGGTATTATATACCGAGAGTATGCGAATCAACAGTCTTTTTGATAACTTCAGTATGATTACATTCGAGACCTTTATTAAAGGCCGTGAAGATGTAATTCTGCGCCAAACTGATGAAATCACCGAAATTTCAACGCCTGTAATTAAAATCTGGGATGGTATTCTGGCCTTGCCGATCATTGGCACCTTAGATAGCTCACGCACACAGATTGTGATGGAAAACCTTTTGCAAGAGATTGTAGAAACCGGAAGCTCTATTGCTATTCTTGATATTTCGGGTGTGCCTGCCATCGACACACTGGTTGCGCAACACTTAATTAAAACCGTAAGTGCTACCCGCCTGATGGGAGCTGAGTGTATCATTAGTGGAATTCGCCCTGAAATAGCTCAGACGGTTGTACATTTAGGCATCGACCTGTCTGAAATCGTTACAAAAGCTACTTTGGCCAGTGCTTTAAAATTGGCGTTTAGTATGATAGAGCTAGAAGTAAGAAAAAAAGTTACCCCTAAAATTTTTCAATAACATATACAAAATAAGTATTGGTAAATCAGTATGGATAGAATACCTATTCTTAAAATGGGTGACTTTCTGTTAGTCACAATTCAAGTTGATTTATATGACCAGCTAGCCGAAACGCTAGAGTCAGACTTAGTAAACATGGTAAAAAAATATAACTCAAGAGGAGTTTTGATAGATATATCTGCAGTTTCTATCATCGACTCGTTTATGGGGCGCATTTTAGGAAATATCTCTACCATGTCGAAAATAATGGATGCCGAAACCGTAGTAGTAGGTATGCAACCTGCAGTAGCTATTACGCTGGTAGAATTGGGCTTACCTCTGAAAGGAATACATTGCGCACTGAATGTCGAAAGAGGAATGGAATTATTGCGTTCTAAAATAGGATTCGACAATCAAGAAGAGACAGACGACGATGATAGTGACCTTGAGTAAAGATACCATAAATGTACAAAGAGAACAAGATACTATTTTTTTACGTAATCGCATAAAAGAATGGGCTACCAAGATTGGTATGGGCCTAGTAAACCAGACCAAGCTTATAACAGCCGCTAGCGAGCTTGTACGTAATATGCTTAAATACGGTGGTGGCGGTACTGTTAATATTGAAATCGTGACCAAAGGAAGAGAAAACGGAGTCAGACTGATTTTTGTGGACAAAGGCCCAGGAATACATGATATTAATCAGGCCATGAAAGACGGATTTACCACAGGTAAAAGTTTAGGCCTTGGCCTACCCGGTGCCAAAAGGCTGGTAAGTGAGTTTGATATTCAGTCTGTAATCAATGAGGGAACAACCATCAGTATAATTAAATGGAAGAATGGATAATAACTTTTTTTTCGGCCACAAGATTGAGGACCGAAGCTACCTCTCTTTCATTAAAAGAGAAATACATAACTTAATTGCTAAAACAGCTTTTTCGTCAATGCGAGCCGGAGAGCTGGATATTGTAGTATCAGAACTGCTATCAAACCTAATTAAACATGCCGGAAGTGGAGAAATATTTTTTAAATTAAGCGATACCGAAAACAATTCTAAGGCTTTTGAGATTTATTGTATAGATAACGGCCCTGGTAATAATAATATTGGTAAAATGATGAAAGACGGTGTTTCTTCATCAAATACACTAGGGCATGGTTTGGGTGCTATTGAGCGACTGAGTAATTTCTTTCAGATTTATTCGATAGCCAAATGGGGAACAGTTGCCTATGCAAAAATATTGATGGACGAAGCACAAAAAAAAATAGTTTTACCTAGAAAAGATATTCATGTTGACACACTTCAGGTATGTATGCCTGGCGAAAATGTTTGCGGAGACGGTTATCAAATACGGAAAATTAATAATGAAACGCAGATTTTTCTGGGAGATGGTTTAGGGCATGGCCCCAATGCGCACGAAGCTGTTCAAAAAGCAATTGAGGCTTTTAATGAATGCCAAGAAACTGACCCCACAGATATTCTGCGTTTTATGCACCAGAAAGTAAAAAAAACCAGAGGTCTGGTAGGAACCATAGCTAGCTATAATCACACCAAAAAAGAGTGGAAAGTTTGCGGTGTAGGTAATATTACAACTCGTTTCTACGAGGGCTTAACCAGCAAAAAAATAATGTCACATAATGGCATTATTGGTCTCAATATCCCTTCTTTCCTAAATTCACATGTGTTATCAGATACCGATTACCAGCACATAGTTATGTTTTCTGATGGTATCCGTAATCATTGGGATTTACATCAGTATCCCGGAATACTCAAATACGCCTCTCCTATTATTGCTGCCGCTATATTTAAAGATAATGCCCGAAGAAACGATGATATGACGCTATTGATGGGGAGAGTAAATTAGCTAATAGATGGAAGAAATTATAAGAATAAATTTAGACAACGAAATGGACCTCATCATTGTTCATAAAAGAACAATGAGGCTAGCAGAACTATGCGGGCTTTCGGTTGCTTCTCAGACCACCTTTGCAACAGCCGTATCTGAAGTGGCTCGGCTCGCCATCAGTTACGGTGATAAATCTTTCATAGTATTGAGCATTAACATTCTTCGATTAAATCAGAAAGAAATTGTTGCCACAATTTATGATAAGGTAGATCTGAAAGCCATTAATACAGAGCCTTATTCTTATGCACGCCGCCTATTAGGTGATATTCAGACTTCCTATAATAATTATTTTCATGAAACTATCCTCAAATTCCGTATTCAGTTTGGGGGTATTATTTCAAAAGCTAAAATTGAATCGTTTAAAGAGTATTTCAAAAACGAGCCATCTATTTCGGCCTATGATGAAATACGAAAAAAGAATATACAACTACTTGAGCTTATTGATAAACTTGGTGAAAGCGAAAACCGCTATCGGATGGTAAGCGATAACCTGCCGCTGATGATGTTTGTTATTAACAACGACGGTAAAATAACTTATGCCAATAAATGGCTTAAAGAGTTTATTGAATCACAGGGTTTAATACCAAACAATATTACATGGTTTTCTCTGCTGAACCAGCCTGACTATAGAGGTTTTTATGGAGATTGGGAACGGGCAATTCAGAATAAGACAATATTTAAGGCACAAGGTAGGTTGAAGCAAAAAGAAAACCTGATATGGCACCTGATTTCGATAATGCCTATCAAGAACGACAATGACCTAGTAACTAACTGGATTGGTTTCTTTGTAGATATTCATGCCCAGAAAGTAGTTGAAGAAACACTTCGTGATAACCAAGCACTTAAACTGATTCAGGAAGAACTGATAGCACATCAACAAGAGCTTGAAATCAAAAACACACGTCTTTCAAGACAAAACGATTTTATAGAAACCGTACTCGACTCGTCGGTTGACTATATTCTGACGATAGACCAGGAGTTCAGGATTATCACCTTCAACCATTCTTACGAAGTATTAAGCGGCAAAAAAAGAGAAGAAGTTTTAGGTAAAGATATAACAGATGTTTTTCCTGTTATTAAAGAAAACGGCACTTATAAATCACTAAAAGATGCACTAAACGGAACACCTAGCCACAAGCCAGTGCATCAATCGCCTATTTCACAGCGTTTCTACGAAGTGTTTTATATTCCCTTATCTGACGATACCGAAACAACTCACGGTGCTGTAGTACTTGGCCGAGATATTACCGACCAGCTACAACATGAGTTGAAACTGAAAGCAATCAATGAAGAATTACTACTGCGCAACAATGAACTTGAGCAGTTTGCCTATATAGCAAGCCACGATTTACAGGAACCACTACGCAAAATCACTACTTTTTCGAAGTTATTGAATGAGTCTCTTGTATTAAACGAAAAACAAAGAGACTACTTCAATAGAATTATCAAGTCGTCGAACAGGATGTCGAATCTCATACGAGACGTATTAGATTATTCACGATTAGCAAGGTCAGAAGAACAGTTTGTTGAGGTTGATTTGAACGAAATATTAAACACAGTAAAAGTTGATTTCGAATTATTGATTGAAGAAAAAGATGCTGTTATCAACAGCGATATATTGCCTAAAATACCAGGCATTTATCTTCAACTTACCCAACTATTTTTCAATCTATTAAGTAATTCGCTTAAATTCTCAAAAGAGAGACCTGTTATTAACATAACTTGTAGGAAACTAAACACAGAGGAGGTAAATAATATAATAGAGCTAAACGCTAACAAAAGTTATTATCTGATAGATTTTCAGGATAATGGTATTGGTTTTGAGCAGCAGTTTTCACGCCAGATATTTACGATTTTCCAGCGACTCAACGATAAACATTCTTATGCCGGTACAGGAATAGGTCTGGCTTTATGCAAAAAAATTGTTGAAAATCACAACGGGCATCTTACAGCAACCAGCGAGCCTGGCCAAGGAGCGGTTTTCCATGTATATTTACCTGCTTCACTCTAAGTAGTTTGGTATCACTTAAAATCTGAAATACTGTCAAGCCACAGCTATTCTCAAACTGTGCCTGATTTTATACTATTGCATAGCTTTCAGAACACGATTTGATAAGCAAAGCTATGCTTCAAAAGCCCTAAAAATACAAAGGTGGTGAAACACAATAGTAGTTTAGAGCATTAATGACCCTCTTGATTTGTGTTTCATCACCTTTTATGTATACTAAAGCCTAACGGCTTTTATTGCAAATTTACAGACCTGTATTATAAGCTATTTGGGTCTCTATCACGTTCACGGCGTCTGCCTTCATTATCTTCGTCTATTTCTCTCGTTTCTGAATAATCAGCATCTGCATTTCTGTTCATACCTTCGTCATTTCTGTCACGGTCACGGTCTCTGCCTTCTTGGCTTGAGCTCCAGTTATCTGACTGACCTTGTTGGCCTGTATTCGAATTGCTTTGTTGGCCTTGTTGCCCCATATTTCTGTTACCGGCTTGTTGGCTTCCTGATTGCTGGCCTTGTTGCCCTTGGTTCCAGTTTTCTTGTCCTTGCTGGCCTTTATTCATATTCGATTGCTGACCTTGTTGAGTGCTGTTTCTATCGCCTTGTTGTTGGCTACCAGATTGGCCCTGATTCCAGTTTTGTTGTCCTTGCTGGCCTTTGTCTGAACTTGATTGCTGGCCTTGTTGGCTCGTGTTTCTATTTCCTTGCTGTTGAGTTGACGTATTTTTTTCGTCTTGCCTCGGCTTGTTTTCTTGCGTTGCCATAGTATTAATTTTTTGAGGTTATTAGATAATGAGAGAAAATTGATTTTCTCATATTTAATCTGCGAAAAATTCTATGCCAGCACTCAAATTATGTTCTGAGGGCTATCTTGTTATTCGGCGTGGCAAAGAATCCTCAATTTTTATTTAGACTGAGTAAATTATTATGCATTTAACAATTCTCTGGTTTTAATCACGTTTCTTTATTAACTGGCTTATATTTTTAAAGCTATTTTATTAAATACACACAAGTTTTTCTATAGGAGACAATTACATGAATCATTTTATTGGCTGTTCGGGTTTTTCCAATAAAGATTGGAAAGGCTTTTTTTATCCCGATAATCTATCGTCAAAAGATTATCTTCCTTTTTATGCAGAGCACTTCAATTCGATAGAAATCAATTCTACTTTCTATCGTAAACCCACTTCTAAAACCTTAAGTAACTGGTATGCACAAACCCCGGCACATTTTCTGTTTTTTATTAAGATTCCGCAAACCATCACACATATCAATCAATTGAAAAATGTTCGTCAGGAAATAAGCGAATTCTGTAAACATATCAGCCATAGTTTAAAAGAGAAACTTGCGGGATTCTTATTTCAGTTTCCCCCGTCTTTTCTTTGCGATAAAATCAATATCAACAATGTGCTTAATGGGCTTAATCCACGTTTTCTGAATGTGGTGGAGTTCAGGCATAAAACATGGTGGAACGATACAGTATATGAGATTCTGAGAGAGCATGGTATTATTTTCTGTGGTGCTAGTATTCCGAAAGATATTCCCGACGATGTAATCGTTAATCATAATCACTCGCTTTATTATAGGCTTCACGGCAAGCCTGTACTTTTTAAATCAGAATACAGCGAAGCCGAATTACATGCTTTGGCTGAAAAAATAAAGGCAAGCAACAAAAACAGCTATGTATTTTTTAACAATACATGGGGTACTGCAGCCATAACAAATGCCATGTATCTGAAAAAACTATTGGCAGAGTCGCATTAATTTGCTTAATTTAGCATCATGAGAATGGCACCAATGATCTAATATTTCTTCGTATGTCTTTCAGGCATAGTCTACCTTTTTCGTAAGGTAAGGCTTTTTATTGTCTCTACTTTCTATCAGATACTTTATTTTTATTGACGTAAAACAAAGTTTTATGTAGCGTTTGTGTATGCATTTGCGTAAGAAAATGAAAGAGACAAAATCAGATTATTCATCTTAACTCTTCGATTGTCATGCAAGAAATATTAGATATAAACCAGATACAACAATTCATTCAGCAAGGATTTATAAGAATTGATAATGCTTTTTCGGCAGAAATAGCACAAGAAGCCCGGGCAATATTATGGGCAGATACTGGCTGCGACCCAGCAGACAGCACTACATGGACAAAACCTGTAATACGCCTGGGTATGTACACACAAGAGCCTTTTGTAAAAGCGGCCAATACACAAGTACTTCATGCAGCTTTTAACCAGTTGGTAGGCCAAAACAACTGGATACCCTGCATGAGTATGGGGACGTTTCCGGTACGTTTTCCGTCTGATGAAGACCCCGGCGATGGTGGCTGGCATGTTGATGCTGGTTTTCCAGGTGCTGACCCAAACAATTATTTCGAATGGCGGGTAAATGTACACTCAAAAGGCCGGGCATTGTTGATGCTGTTTTTGTTTTCTGATGTAAGCGAAAAAGATGCACCTACTCGTATTCGTGTAGGTTCGCATCTCGATGTAGCGAAAGTGCTACAAGCAGAAGGCGAAGAAGGGCTTTCGTTTATGGAACTGGCTATGAAATTACCCGAAATGCCTGTAAGAGAACAAGCCCTTGCCACAGGCAAAGCAGGAACGGTTTATTTGTGCCATCCTTTTATAGCGCATGCTGCACAGCCGCATCATGGTACTGAGCCTCGCTTTTTAGCGCAACCGCCGCTTTTACTTCGCAATAATTTGGTAATTGAAAATACAGATAAAGATTATACACCCCTTGAAGAAGCTATTCGCTTAGGACTGAATACCTAATAAAATTTTAGTGTCATGGTTAAGCTATAAATAACTTAACTATGACACTTTTATGCTTATTTAAACTTATGTGTTCTGAATATTCTGATGATTTCCTTCTCATCAGTCGGATTTAGTATCGACAATGCCGTTGAATTTATCTTATCCTTATTGTAGATAATAACCCTCAGCAAAACGCCTGTGCTTTCTTGTTGTTTGGTTATTATAGCCTTGTTTCCATTTATGCTCGTTTCTTCGTAATACATTGGTTTAGGGTTGGCATTTTTATCGATAATACCATTATAAAAGCCATAATCAAAATAGATTTTTTCATTATCTTTTCCGTAATAACCAACATAGCTATCTGTGCCTTGCAAAGGCACCAATTTCCAGTCTTGTGTAGGAAAATGTAAGGAAAAAGCCCTGTTTTCGTATAAAAACATTTTACTTAAGTCTGGTTCATCACCCTTATTGCAGGCACTTACAAACGCTATCATTAACAACAGAAACAGGGCTTTTTCCATAATCTATCAGTTTTTAGATTGTAAGTAACACCATTTACAATTCAATGCTGTAATTGTACTTACTCGATACTTGTTTCAATTGCAGCTTATTGGCATTAAGCTGGTTTATTTCGTATTGAATAGTATAAGTACCTCCCCAGAAGTTGCCATTTATGGTAAAAGCATTATTGTTTCTGGCCCAATCACCCTGTGCTTTTTCGTAAGCAATAGGCGGCGTACCGCAATCGCTTGAGTTTTGATGAGAAACAAGGCTACCATCTGCTATAATCTGATACCCGGGTTTGTCTTTATCAAACTTAGTGGCGCGATGAAAAGTAACTATATTCTGATTTGCAACCGATTCTTGCGTATCTAAAACCCATAAACCTACAATCGGGTTTTCGGGGTCATATTTTTTTGCACAACCAGAAATAAGTCCGAAGGAAGCCAGAAGGAGGAGAATGACGATGTTTTTTTTCATATACAGTTGGGTTTTCTACTATGATACTTTTTTGAGTCAAAACGTTGTAACAAATTTCTGATTTATCTATCTAATCTTTTAATGCTCAATTATTTATCAAGATGTTTCCGCTTATAAATTAATACAGCCTCTTGTAATACAAGCTACCTTTTATTACATACAAGCATTTATATTTGTACATTTTAAACTTAACAATTACAAATTATGAAAAATCTCTTTTTACTTCCTCTATTGTTCGCCGGTTTTTCGGGTTTTGCCCAATGCAACCTTGATTTATCGCTGAAATCATCAAAGACTGAATACCTAGATAGCACCGAAGTTGTTCAGCGCACAGTTGACGAAAACAGTGTCATTGAAATTACTCAAAAACAAGTATTGATTACACCTGGCAATGGCAACACTATGGAGGGAACTATTACTTCAAGTACTTGCAATTGGACCACCCCTTTTAAAGAAGGAAAAAGTATAATTAAGGCAGATTTTGAAGACGAATCTGGCTCTACTATGCACACAACTATAACACTTGAAGCGAAAGATAATAAAGCCACTTTTACAGTAGTAATAGCCGAAATGCCTAATAGGAAAATAAGGGTTACACTTGACAGTGTTCAGGAAAAGAAATAAGCCATTTAGAGTTGCTTTATTAGAGCTTGCACTATTTATCTAACAATCCTCAAAATTTGGTATTGCTGTTACTCAATACCAAATTTTATTAATTAATTATTGTTTTACATTAATTAATTATATATTTGCAATGATATTTACTTAATCATTGTACAATGAAATCTGTCCGTATTGTTTCAAAAGTCTTATTTTATCTGACAAGAACGTTGGCTATCTCTTACATGCTTGTTTTTGTTTATGCTTTTATTTCTTCTAGTATCAATACACAAGCATTCCGTTTAGTCGAAAACGGCTCTCGTTTCGAAATAAGTTATCCTTTTACAGATACGCCATTTTTATTGGGTTACAACAATATGGGCTACATCAACACCATGTTGATGGTCTTTGGCTTGTATGCGCTTTTCTTTTACTTATTAAGTAATGTGTTTTTGACTTTCAGCCAAGCCAAATTATTTACCCAAAAAGGACTCCGACATCTCAAGCAGTTTTATATAAGCAATTTTACTTTGCCGTTATTGGCCTTATTGATAGCAAGTATCATTTCAGAAGTAGAAGGTGCCGCCGAAGCATTGGTGGCATTGCATATACTTCTGGGAGTGTTTGCGTATTTCATAGCAGCAATTTTTCAACAAGGGCTAAAACTCCAGCATGAGCAAGATTTGTTTATATAAGCCTGTCCTAAAAACTATTACTCAAAAATCGCTATAATCAGCACCACAATATGCACTAAAACGAATCTGAAAATAGGTCTTATAAAAATAGCTTCCGGAAAGAAGCCTGGAATTGTATTGTCTAAAAATTATATATAAAATTATGAACAAGCTATCTCTCAAAAACATCAGCAAAACCTACAGTAATGGCGTGAAAGCCATTGAAAAAGTAAACCTTGATATAAGCAATGGTATGTTTGGTTTATTAGGCCCAAATGGCGCAGGAAAATCATCTTTAATGAAAACCATTGCAGGTTTACAAAGGCCCGATAGTGGTAGTATTCTATTAAATGAGGTTGATATTGTTGCTGACAACGATTTTGTAAAAAAACAATTGGGTTTTCTGCCGCAGGACTTTGGCGTATATCCTAAAATATCGGCCTATAGTTTACTCAATCATCTGGCAACACTTAAGGGCTTGTTAGATTCTTCAGCCCGAAAAGAACAGGTCTTGGCCTTGCTCGATAAAGTAAATCTGTATCAGCAACGCAACAAAGATGTTTACACGTTTTCGGGGGGTATGCGCCAAAGATTTGGCATTGCACAGGCGCTATTGGGTAATCCACAGCTGATTATTGTTGACGAACCTACGGCCGGACTCGACCCAGAAGAACGTAACCGTTTCAATAATCTGCTGAGTGAAATTGGTGAAGACATTGTTATCATTCTATCGACACATCTGGTAGAAGATGTAAAAAATCTATGCCCTAATATGGCTGTTATGCATAAGGGCAAAGTAATAGCGCAAGGTAAACCTTCTCATTTTGTGAGCTCGCTGGCAGGTACAGTCTGGAAAAAGACTATTGATAAAAAAGCAAAGACAGAATATGAGCAACACTTCAACATTATTTCCACAACGTTGGTAGAAGGCAAGCTGAGTATTCATGTATATGCCGAAGAAAGACCCGACAGCCATTTTGAGGTACTTGCCCCTACACTTGAAGATTACTATTTCTATATTATGAATCAACAAAAACAAGTAGCATGAAAACCACAACACAGTTTAAACATCTTCTGGCTTTTGAGCTATTGTTTTTCTTTCGTAAATTCTGGATTTATCTGGTTCTAATAGCTTTTCTGGGTATGGGTTTTGTGGGAGGTTCAACATTCTCGGCTTTTTCTACCGACAACGTTTATCGAAACTCACCGTTTGCTATTACTTATATTTTAGGCTATTTATCACTTTTCTGTATTTTTCTGACAACAATTCTGGCTGCGCAAATATTGTTTCGTGAGCAGGAGCATCATTTTTCGGCGGTTTTATACGCTACGCCTCTAAAAAAAATCAACTTTTTCCTGAGCCGTTTTCTGATTGTTTTCGGCATTACGGTTCTGGCTCTGGGCTTGCTTGTAATAGGCTTTATGGTAGGGCAAACCATGTCTCGCTTCGATGCAAGCGAATTTGGACCTTTCCATGCCTGGTATTACTTTCAGCCTTTCTTTTTACTGATTGTTCCCAATAGTTTTTTTTGCACTGCTGTGGTATGTAGCATTGGTTTATTGAGTAAAAACAAACTATTGGTATATATTTCGGGCTTGTTTGTTTTCATAGGCTATCAGGTTTCGCTTATTTTTTCAGGTTCGCCGCTTATAGCAGGTGGCTTACCTCCTACCGAAGAAAGTATGCAAATGGCGGCATGCTTCGACCCTTTCGGGCTATCAAGCTTTTTGCATCAAACCCTACAATGGTCGGCTATACAACGTAACACACAAGTAACTATCCTCACGGGTAATATGCTATTCAACAGAATATTTTATGCTACTTTTTCTCTTGTTCTACTTATAGTTTCCTATCGCATTTTCAGATTCACAATGGATGGTAAAAGCAGAAAAGTAAAGGAGAAAAAGCAGAGTTATGCACTGAATACAAGCTATGAAGTCGTAACCCCTCAGCCCTTCAGTATCAGTCATCAATTGAAATCGCTTATTAGTCTGATAAAAATCGACCTAACTTTTGTCGTAAAAAGTATCCCTTTTGTACTGATTCTTGCGGGCATCATATTTCTTGTTTCGATGGAAATGTATGGCGAAGTAAAACAAGGTATCCGTATCCCTGAAAAATATGTAACCACTGCCATGATGGTGAATACCATTTTAGAGACCTTCCCTGTTTTTTGCAGCTTGGTTATTATATTTTATAGTAATGAATTACTCTGGCGTAGCCAGGCATCAAACTTCCATCTGATAGAAAACACTACACCCGTAAGCCTAGCTGCACAGTTTTTTGCCCGATGGTTTTCAATGGGCATTATTATTATATTGCTATTGGGCGGAGTCTGTTTGGCAGGCATATTTTTTCAGATAGCATATCAATATCCGCATATCAAATGGCTAACGTATATAAGTATGAGTTACTTTATTGGTATGCCATTATTGCTAAGTTCAGGTATTATTATAGCCATTCAGACGCTTATACGAAACCGATATGTGGGTTTGGTTGCTGCTACACTTTTTGTATTACTTACTACAACAAGCATTGGTAGCGCCTTTCATATCAGGCACCCTTTGTTGCGCATAGGCAGTGCTTTTAGTACCGAGTACAGCGATATGAGCGGCTTTAGTGCTTACATTTATCCCTTTGGTTGGCGAATATTATTTGGCATTTGCGTAGTGCTTATCATCATGATTATGACACTGCAATTTCAACAGAAGAACAAAAAACTACTAAAACCAAAAATCCTACTAAGCCTACTTGTATTAGTAGCAGGTGCAATAATTTCTGGTTTTTACATCAATAATCATCTTTTTATAAAAAATGATGAAGCTGCATTGCAATGGCAGGCAGCTTATGAAAAAAAATACCGTCAGTTTCAGGATTTGCCACAACCTGTTATCACAGCCGTGCGAACAAATATTGATCTGTTTCCTGAGAAAAATGCCTATGAGGTATCGGCTACTTATATACTAAAAAATAAAACAGCCCAACCCATCAGCAAACTTTTGTTATATAGCGATACCGATATTTCATTAAAGAACCTGAAAGTAGCTACGCAACATTCTATTACAGTAGATACAGTATACGGGCATTATTGGGTTAACTTGGCTAAGCCTTTACAAGCTCAGGATAGCATAAGTGCGTCTTTTGACTTTAGCTATAGCTGGAATCCTTTCAGCAAACACCAATCGTTTAATTCCATTGTTGAAAATGGGGCTTTTATGCGTATCAGCAGATATTATCCGCAATTGGGGTATCAATCAGACAATGAAATATCGGACGAAACAGAGCGTAAAAACCGTAATTTGGGCAATGCTACGCCATTAGTTACACTTGAAGCACCAATAAAACCAAAGGCAGAATTGCTTAGTTTAGCTATGCAGGTTTCTACTTCTGCCAATCAGGTTGCTATTGGTGTTGGTGAACTTGTAAAACAATGGCAAGCGAACAATCGTAACTATTTTAAGTATAAAAGCGATGTACCTCTTCGGTTCAGATTCGGAATATCATCTGCCCGATACGCAGTTCAGAAAGTGGAGCATCGTGGCATAAGTATAGAAGTTTATTACCATCCCACACACGCCGAAAACGTTGGTCGGCTGATAGCCAATGCCAAAAACACACTTGATTATTGTGAAAGTAATTTTGGCAAATATCCCTTCAAAACTATTCGATTTGCCGAGATTTCGGGCTTTACAAAAGGTTTTGCAGCTACGGCGTATCCGGCTACTATTTTTATGTCTGAAAACATGGTTTTTCATGCAAATGTAAGAGAAGAGAAACAAAAAGATGTGATTAACGAATTGGCGGGTCACGAACTAGCACATGAGTGGTGGGGAACAAATCAGTTTTTTGCCGACCCAAGGGAGGGGGCAGGAATGCTCAGCGAAACATTTGCTGTATATACCGAACTGATGCTTCTTAAGCAAATGTATGGGCGTGAACAAATGCTAAACCACGTGCGAATGAACCGCAATATGTATCTCAGCGACAGAGGGTTTAGCGACGAACAAGCACTATACAAAACCAGAGACGGAAACATACACCTGATGTATTATAAAGGCTTGGTAAGTATGTATCAGTTAACTGAAATGATTGGGGAAGAAAAGGTCAATACGGCACTAAGAAACCTTTATCAGAAATATGCAGGTAGCGATACGCTCCCTATCACAAATGATTTTTTGAATGAATTGTATGCTATTACCGACGCCAGTGTGCATGCAAGTATTGATGATTTATTCAAAAAAATAATTATTTATCAACCTACTGCCCAGTATATCCGCAGTAACCGAGTTGGTAATCAATATGAAACCAGTTTTGATGCAATTGTGAATAAATATCAGGAAGATGGCAAAGGAAAGCAAACGCCTGTTGACTTCAATGGTAATATCGAAGTAGGTTTTTATTGGCAAGATGGTCGGGAAGAAATCGTAAGTTTCCCTGTAAATCATAACAAGGCAAGCATCAAAGTCAAACATTCAGAGAAGCTCATTAGCCTGACACTCGACCCTAATGAGAAAATGATGAAAGCCGCTGATGGGACGACTTATAAGCTAAAGTAAGCCTTCTACTTTAAAATAAAATGAAACAGTTTTTTTAAGCCTTTGGAGACTTTTCTAAAGGCTTTTTTGAGTTTTTAGGTAAAAACGACCCACAACCTTTAGAAGTCTACAAAAATATAGCTCGGAATTAAAAACTAATTAAAACTAAATTAAAACCAAAGCTGATTTTTTTCCGTAAGTACCAACAAAACATAGTATTTACAATAAGCACACATTTATGAAAATTATCAGATTCTCCACACTGGCGCTTCTTTTAGGCCTAATTGTTTCATCTTGTAAAGACGATAGCGAAACTATCGACATCGTAAAACCAGATATTAATTTCTTTGCATTGGTTGATGGCAAACAATTAGTGAAAATTAATGCCATGAAAGCCGAAACCGCAACGAGCACAATCAACATTACAGGTTTACAAGCCAATGATATGCTTACGGCAATTGATTTTCGCCCTGCCACTGGCGAATTATATGGCGTAAGTTCACAAAGCCGGCTTTATGTAATTAATCAGGAAAGTGGCGCTGCCCGCTTGATAGGTGCTGCAGCCCTTAGCCCTGCTATCAACGGAACAGCCGTAGCTCTTGATTTCAACCCGACGGTTGATAGAATCAGATTGGTAACAAGCAGCGGACAAAACTTGCGCCTGCATCCGGAAACCGGAGCAGTAGCTGCTACCGATGGCACTATTAACGGCGGTACAAGCCCAGGTATTGAAGCAGTAGCATATACTAACAATTTTGCAGGTGCTACTACTACTATACTATATGATATTGATCCAAAATCGGATAAATTATACAAACAAGACCCACCAAACGATGGTAAATTGGTAGAAATAGGCGCGCTGGGCGTAGATATAACTATGGCCGGAGGTTTTGATATTGGACCTGAAGGTGATATGGCCCTGGCAGCAGTAATGGTTGGTGGCAAATGGGAATTACATCAGGTTAACTTAACAACAGGTATGCTTACCAAACTGGGTAATTTACCTTCGGGGAATATCAATGGTTTGGCTATTCCAACGGCTCCTGTGGGTTATGCAATTGACGAGATGAACAATCTTTTGATTTTTAATATCACAAAAACCACTGCGCCAATCAGCAAAGCTATTACGGGTTTGCAAAGTGGCGAAACCATTCTCGGAATCGATATGCGTCCGGCAACAGGGCAGCTTTATGCCTTGGGTAGTACAAGCCGCTTATATGTTTTAAACACGTCTTCGGGTGCCGCAGCGGCAGTAGGCACAGTACCGTTCGCCACACTTTTGTCAGGAACAAGTTTTGGTTTTGATTTTAATCCGACCGTAGATAGAATCAGATGTGTAAGCAATACAGGCCAGAACCTGCGCTTACACCCAGAAACGGGTGCTATTGCTGCCGTTGATGGTGCCCTTAACCCCGGCACTCCGAGCGTAACGGCTTCGGCATACACTAACAACTATGCTGGTGCTACTACCACTGTGTTATATAATATTGATAGCATGACCGATAAGCTAAACAAACAAGATCCGCCTAATGCCGGAACACAGGTTGAAGTCGGAAACCTAGGCGTAAACACCGAAGCGGCCAATGGTTTTGATATTGGGAGCCGAAGCGGAATGGCCTGGGCAATATTGAAAGTAGGCGACAAATCGGGGCTTTATAGCATTAATCTTACATCTGGTGCAGCCACAAAAGCAATGGACTTGCCAAATACGGCAAGAGCCTTTACTGTTGGTTTAGGATTCTAATAAATTGATTAATTGTCTTCATATTTATTATGATAGCCTTGGAGAAGTTCTTCAAGGCTATCTTTATAAAATAACCGACCAACATCAATTAAACAATAAATAACATATTCGTCTCTGATAATTCAGCCATAAAACCTAAATTGCAGAGCGTTATAATAGCCTATATTTATGCAATTAAGCAAGCCTCTGGCACTAAAAACCCTGTTGGGCATCTTTACACTCGTTATTCTTTTCCATGTATCGGTCATTACGCAAATAATACCATATACCGTTGTATGGGCAGGCAAACTCAATAGTGCTAAAGAAATGTACGCCTTTGAAATTACCTCAATTATAATCAATGTATTTTTTGTGGTTATTCTTCTATTAAGAGCCCATTACATCAAACACACCATTCCTGAGCGACTATTGAACCTTATCTTATGGATGTTTCTGGTGCTTTTTGTGTTCAATACCATTGGTAATTTAATGGCCGAAACAGCTTTCGAAAGATTCGTTTTCACGCCTATGACTTTACTAGCGGCCTTTTTGCTTTGGGTGGTTGTGCGGAGGAGGCGGAATCATTAAAGCTAGTTATTTATTAGTACCTGCACTACACTTTTCAAACACAACAATACTTCTTTAACCTGCCAGATGTTATTGCTGGTTGAAGTACTCAAAACGAATAACCAATACTAAATGAAACTAAATCAACAGAAGGAGCTACGAAGATAAAGTGATTTCTCTCATATTGGTCAATTGGCTCTCTTGGCATAATCTCAATCAAAAATGGCATTAATATACCCCTAAAAAATATGCCTTTAGGTTTTCGCTGTTAACGATAACCTATTTTTGGAATAAAATCTAAACCTAAAACTCTTGGGTTTTCTGGAGAACCTTCAAAATTTACCGCACTATCAAACATTAAACTCATACCCAAGTTTAAATAATGTGTATTTTTTCCTCTCAGAAAATCTACCCCAATAAAAGCCGCATTTAATTTTTTATCTATCGGAAGATGATACACACCAATGTTCGCTATAGCTACCCATTTTCTTTGCCATAGTACTCTCTCATAATTCAAACTATAAAGGCGGGTAAAAGCTGGAGCATTCAGGGTGATGGCATTTTTTTTGAATCTTATATTTTGTTGTTGTGCGGAAGCTAAAATTGTAGAATAAAGAACCACAGCAAGCAACAGGTAAATTCTTTTCATATAGTCAGTAGCATAAGTGTTCGTATACTTATAAAGCGTTTTTAAGTAATACTTATTATACCCTGCACTAAATTTTTCAATTCTAGCAACAACTCTCCACTAAACCACTCGTTTTTGGTCTGCCAAATTATAGCCTATCCTACGTCAAAATAGTATTTTAATCAGCATCCATGCTAATCATAGCGACTATACACTTACAATATCCTGTCTAGTTTCTTGCTTTAAACGCTCTAAAATGACTGTCCGTAAATGTTCTTCATTTTCATCGGCCCATTGCCCTAAAGTGGCAATCACAGGAATTAACGTTTTGCCAAATTCAGTAAGACTGTATTCTACTTTCGGAGGAACGACAGGGTAAATTTTTCTTGTAACCAATTCATGCTCTTCCAATTCTTTCAACTGAATATTTAAAACACGCCTGGTAGCATCGGGTATTTTGCGTTGCAGTTCGCTGGGGCGTTTATAGCCTTCATTGATAAACCATAACAAACGGATTTTCCATTTGCCATAGAGTACTTCGCCAATTAAATCAAGGCCGCAATTGAGGTTTGGTAAAATCTTTCTTTCATACATAAGACAAACTTAAACTTATGTTCCAAAATATGCAATAGGGGAAAAATTTATCCCTATATGAATCGTATTTCCGTAATTGTTTCATGTGAATGTATAGCTGAAATTTGCATAAAAAAATAATCAATGGAACAAGATTTTAATTTCAACAATGAGTTATCGGGCAAAATTGCCTTGGTAACAGGTGGCACAAAAGGTGCAGGAAAAGCTATTGCAGAACGGCTGGTAAAAGCAGGAGCAACTGTTATAATTACTGCCAGAAATACACCCGAAAAAGAAAACAACAAGTTGCATTTCATCGCTTCCGATTTAAGTAAAGCAGCAGGAACACAAAAAGTAATAAGCGAAATACTATCTACTTATGGGAGGCTAGACATTCTTGTAAATAACTTGGGTTCTTCAGAAACACCCGCTGGTGGGTTTAAGGTATTAACTGATGAAGACTGGGAATCAACTCTACAAGCTAATTTACTTGCTCCTGTTCGGCTGGATAGAGGTTTTTTGCCACAAATGATTGAAAATAGAAGTGGTGTAATCATTCACATTGCTTCTATTCAAGGCAAACTACCTCTATTTGATGCTACTTTGCCTTATGCAGCTGCAAAAGCAGGATTGATAAATTATAGTAAAAGTTTAGCAAATGAAGTTACGCCAAAAGGTGTTCGTGTGCTAACTGTTTCTCCGGGATGGATTAGGACAGAAAATGTCAAACATTTTTTGGCAAGAATTGCCCAGAATTCAAATATTTCTATTGAAGAAGCTCAACAAAGTGTGATGAATGCACTTGGAGGAATCCCTTTTGGCAGACCTGCCGAACCCGAAGAAGTTGCTGAATTGGTAGGCTTTTTAGTATCGCCAAGAGCTACTTATTTAACAGGAACAGAATTCGTAATCGACGGTGGGACAATCCCGACTATTTAATAATCTTAAAAATTAAAAGACAATGAACTTACCAGAAGTAGTTACCGAATTAATAAAAACACAAAACAATTTCGACAGCACAGCTTATGCCAATTGTTTTACCGAAACAGCCATAGTATTTGACGAAGGAAAAACACACAAGGGAAGAAAAGAAATACAAAATTGGATAGATAAGGCCAATAAAAAATATCAGGCAGTAATGAAACCCTTAGAATATTCAGAAACTGAACATACATTGAAAACCGAAGTTTCAGGAACGTTTCCTGGAAGTCCGATTATAATGACTTATCATTATGAATTCAAAGATGGATTAATTCAATCGCTGAAAATCGTGTAAACCAATATAGCCCCTACTACGAGGTATTTGCAAGAACAGGGCTGAAGTATACACTTCAGCCTTTTAAAGTTCACGGTTTTCCCTTTACAACAATTTCCTTATGACCTTTTCCCCAATCAATCATTTCCTGAATAATTCATATAAATGCCATGACACCAAACAACAATGATAAATGTCGGGTTTAACAGAACCAGAAGTTACACTCCCGCCGAAAATAGTGTCTTTTTTAAAGCCAGGTCAGAAGCACCGAATTGGCTGCCGCTTAAAAAAACTGATTTAGTATTAAGAGGTAAATAACTAAAATACTCAAAGATACTGTGCATTGAAGTTTTATAATCAAACGACTTGATTTTGCTGTAATTGAGCTATTAAATCAAACTCTGCTTCCAGTTTATAACTTAGCTGTTCGAAAATCTTATAAAATTTCTGATACTTCTGATGGTTGTTAAGATTCGGTTGATAGACTTTCGAAGAATGAACGCTTTTTGCGGCTTCTTTCAAATTTTTGAAAACGCCTATTTCTGTCAAAGCCAGAAGTGCTGCACCGGCATTTGCACTATTTTTATTGTCATTAACATTGACTGCTTTACCAAAAATATCTGAAATTATCTGTGACCAGAGCGGAACTGTTGCAAAAGTTCCGTTTACATATAGGTTGTCAATGTTTCTATATTGCTGTAATAGTTTACCAATGCTATATATCTCAAATATGATTCCCTCTATTGTGGCCCTTACAAAATGCTGTGGTTCATGTGTAATATTTATTCCAAAATACATACCTCTGGCATTGGCATTCCAGATTGGCGCTCTTTCTCCGAGTATATATGGTAAAAAAAGCAAGCCATTTGCACCAGCCTGAACCTGAGCGGCATCTTTGAATAAATCTTTAAGAGCATCTTCAAAATCAAGACCATTGTTAAAGTTTCCAAACTGGCGTGCAAACCATTCCATTGCCACTCCTCCATTATTTGTTGGCCCTCCTGATATATAATGGCCCTTATCCAGTATATAATTAAAAAAACGTTGTTTCTCATCCTGCAATACTTTTTCGCCTGCTACCCGAACCGCCCCACTAGATGTAATTGAAATGATGGCTTGTCCTTGCCCGACAACACCCGAACTAAGCGTAGCCGAGCAGCCATCACTACTACCTATAATTAGCTTTGTTTTGTCGGCAAGTCTTAAAGACTTTGCTAATTCCGGACGAATTTTTAGCTCCGAGGTCAGCACCGACATAGGTGTTGAAAGATAATTGCTGTTAATACCTGCAAAATCTAAAGATTTTGCCTCCCAGGTTAGGGTATGTATATTAAAGAGCCCGGTAGCAGAAGCCAGACTATAGTCTATTACATATTCGCCTGTAAACTGGCATAAAATATACTCCTTGAGTGAAATAAATTTGCTTGTTTTAGCAAAACGCTCTGGTTCATGGTTCTTGATCCAGGTAATTTTTGCTAATGGAGACATAGGATGTATCGGCGTACCCGTTGCTTTATAAATCTCAGCCCCGAAAGAAGATTTTTTTAGCTCTTCTGCTTCTTTACTGGCTCGGTTATCAGCCCAGATGATAGCATTTCCCAGCGGTACACCATTTTTATCTATGGGCAATACGCTATGCATAGAAGAACTGAAAACAATAGCAATAACTTTATGTTTCTTAAAAAAGGCAGGGTCATTCAACAGGCCTTTTAACACAAAAAGTACTGTGATAAATACCTGTTCAGGGTCTTGCTCGCTGTAGTCGGGCTGAGAGTGAAAAATAGGATAAGTACCCTTGCGGCGGGTAATTTCTACTCCCTTTAAATCAAAGGCAATAATTTTTACTGCTGTAGTGCCAATATCAATAGTTATAATAGCTTCCATCTCATAGGTTTTTTCTAAAATGTCCAGGGGTATAGCCTGTTAATTTTTTAAAGGTGGTTGAAAAATGTTGTGACGAATAAAATCCGGTATCTAAGGCAATGTCAGTCAGGTTAGTATCAGAACCTTTCAAAAGCCGGATTGCTTCTGAAATTCTTAAATTGATGAGATAATTGAGTGGTGAAAAACCTGAATATGATTTTACTTTCTCGGTAAAAGCTGTTGTACCTAAACCCATAATTACTGCCATTTCTTCGACAGTCCAGGGGTGAGCAAGATTCTCACGCAAAATTTGATCTAATTTCTGGAAAGTCTGGGGAAAATCCCGGCGTTGGTTATCTTGCCGGCTCATTTGTCTGGCAGTGATAATCAGCAATTCATCTAATAAGTGATTAATACGTGTTTTACTCCCTAATTCTCCCGTAGTAAGCTCACTTTCTATTTTTTGCAGTACTTCACCAATTAGTTTGAAGTTTTGCATGATAGGTTTCTTATTTAAGGAAAACATTTTACCAATCAGCCGCTGTTCTGAAACAGGAATATTACTCCACTCACCTAACACTAACTCTCCGTCTTCTGAAAACAAATGAATATTAAGCACTATTGAAACAACCATACCTACATCCCAAACTCCTTTCGGACTACCAAATAATTGTTTTGGAAATACCAATATTGCGTCATTAGGATAAAGCGTAGCTATATGATTATCAATCTGCCATTCGAATTTACCATCCAGAACAAAATAAAATCTTAAACACAAACTTTCTTTCAGAACAAAAGAATCTGGCTGCACATGCTGGATTTTCTTGCAAAAGAACTCCATAATGTGCGGGAAAGCCTGTAATTCGGGTGATTTACCTTTATAAAAGGAAAATTGATTCATTAGAAGATGTTTTCTTCAGAAATAAGTAAGAATTATTAGCTGTAAAAATATCACAAACTTTTCAAGAAATTATTATAAAAATCACCGCTGTAGTTTAATGAAAGATTTTCTTGAAATATTTCTAAAAATTTGCATCAGTATTAACCCATTACTCATTGTATGAAAAAACAACTACGCTTATTGATGTTTCTAATCTTCTCTGTGCTGTTCACAGCAACTAGCTATGCTCAGAGAATTTCCGGCAAAGTAACTTCCTCCAAAGATGGCACTTCTCTTCCGGGAGTATCAGTACAAGTAAAAGGCACAACTACCGGTACTACCACTGATGCAAACGGTAGCTATAGTGTCAATGCCCCATCAGGTGCGACTTTGGTTTTTAGCTTCATTGGTTATACAAACCAGGAAATAAATGCGGGTAATCAAAGTATCGTAAATGTTTCGTTGGCCGAAGATGCTACCGACCTTGAAGAGGTTGTAGTAACAGCTTTAGGTATTAAAAAAGATGCCAAAAAACTAGGATATGCCACTTCAACGATTACTGCAGATGCCATTACAGAAAATCGCTCTCCTAATTTTATGAATACCTTGCAGGGCAAAATAGCCGGGGTAAATATCTCTGGTTTGGGTACTGGCCCCAATGGTACCTCAAAAATCAGGATAAGAGGTCAATCTTCTTTTTCAGGACAAAACAACCCACTGATTGTTATCAATGGTGTGCCTATTGATAATACTAACTTTGGTACAAACCCCGGAAATGCTGCTTCTGATAACTCTATTGGCGTAAGAGGTGGAGGAAATACTTCTGATGGCGGTGATGGTCTGTCAAGTGTGAATCCTGATGATATTGAAAGTATGACTGTGCTTAAAGGCGCTACAGCAGCAGCTTTATATGGCTCGCGTGCGAAAGATGGCGTAATTATGATTACTACTAAAACCAAAGGAAGTGGCAGAGGTATAGGCGTAAGTTTCAACTCAAACTACACTAACGAAACACCGCTTGACTTTACGGATTATCAATATGAATATGGCCAGGGAGAAAATGGGGTTCGACCTACTACGCCTAATCCTACTTCCGGGCAATGGTCTTTTGGTGAGAAATTTCAGCCTGGCATGACACAGGTATTGTTTGATGGTGTTACGGTTCCTTATGAACCTGTATATAACAGAATCAGGAAATTCTTCAGAAATGGCTCGAATTTCACCAATACAATCAGTTTATCAGCAGGTGGTGACAAAGGAGGTTTTAATCTTTCGTTTGCCAATATGGATAGTAAAGGTATTGTACCAAATAATACATTCAGCCGTAAAACAGTTAATCTTGGTTTTGCTTATGATTTAACTAAAAAACTTAGCTTTTCGGGAAATATCAATTATTCAAATGAATTCAACAAAAACCCTCCGAATATAGCCAATCAGGATAACTCTATTCCGACAGCGCTTTATAATATGGCCAACTCTATGCCTTTAGATTTGTTAGACCAAAAGAAATACGATGCCGACGGAAACGAGTTTGTTTATTCAAGATTCAAGAATCGCACCAATCCTTATTGGGTATTGGCCGAACAGTTTCAAAACATTCGTCGTGACAGGATTTTTGGAAATATTTCAGCAAAATACAACATTTTACCTTGGTTATTTATACAAGGACGTATTGGACAAGATTTTTGGTCTCGTGACCAGGAATTCAATAACTTCCCAACAGGCCATGCTTCATTAAGCCCTGCGCCTGCCGGGTTTGTTAATGGTACATTTACTCAGGAATCGAGAAGATTCAGGGAAACAAATGCCGATGTGTTGATTTCGGCAAGTAAAAAGTTTGGCAACTTTGGTGTTGATATAAACGCCGGTGGTAATCAAATGTATCGTCGTTCTGATTTGAACAGTGTATTGGTTCAGGATTTTGTAGTAAGAGGATTATATACTGTTATGAATGGGCGGGTAAAAGACCCACTTTATGGTTTAACTGAGAGAGCTGTTAACTCAATCTATGGCTCGGGCGAGTTATCTTATAAAGACTTCCTCTTCTTAAATGTTACTGCCAGAAATGACTGGTTTTCGACACTTTCTCCCGAAAACAGAAGCATTTTATATCCATCAGTATCTGGTAGTTTTGTATTCTCTCAGGCATTCAAATCATCACCTAACTGGCTGAATTTTGGAAAGTTGCGAATGGCCTATGCTGAAGTGGGTAGTGATACAGATGTGGCTCCTTATTCGAATAACCTGTTTTATGGCATAAACGCTAACTTGTTCCCAAATCCTTCGGGAGCATCTCAGCCTGTGGGTGGCTCACAGGGTACTACTGTACCAAATGCGAGCTTAAGACCGATGCAAACGGCCGAAGCTGAAATTGGGCTAGAGCTAAAATTATTTAAAAATCGGGTAGGTCTTGATTTTGCCGCTTACAGAAAAGTAACCAATGATCAAATTGTGTCTGCTCAGATTTCAGATGCCTCCGGTTTTATCAATACATTAATTAATAGTGGTAAAAGTGAAAATAAAGGCGTTGAGTTCTTACTTAATTTAGTGCCTGTACGCACAAGAAGTTTTCAATGGGATGTAACCTTTAATGGTTCTTATAATATCACTAAAGTTCTAAGTTTACTAACCGATAAGCCAGGTGAAAGAATTACAGTAGGTACACACGTATTCAATGGCGAATTAAGACAAATAGTTGGGCAAGAAATGGCTCAGATATATGGCTTTGGTTATAAGAGAGACGAACAAGGCAGAAAAATATTCGGCACAGGGGGCCTTCCTATTCGTACACCAGACCTTATTTCATTTGGAAGTGCACTGCCAAAGTGGGTAGGTGGTATCACTAATTCATTTAATTACAAAGGAGCCAGTCTTTCGTTTTTGATTGATTTCAAATTGGGTAATAAGATGTTATCCGGTACTAATTTCAACCTTATCAGAGAGGGCTTGCATAAAATTACACTGGAAGGCAGAGACGGAATTGTAGGTGAGGGTGTCAACGAAAAAGGAGAACCAAATACAGTAAAAGCCAATATACAACCTTATTGGGAAATCGTAAGAACATCTGCTTTGGTTGAGCCGGTTATTTATAACGGGGGTTACTGGAAACTTCGCCAGATTACGGCCGGATACGATTTATCTAAATTTTTACCTCAGAATTCGCCAATAAAAGGCGTAAAACTAAGCTTCGTAGCTAATAACGTATTGATGCTTAAGAAATGGGTACCTAATATTGATCCCGAGTCGTTTGGCTACTCTTCTGATAACCTAGTTGGGCTAGAGTCTACGGGTCTTCCAACAACCCGCAGTGTAGGGTTCAATTTAAATGTTAAATTTTAATGCTATCAAACATGAAAAAAATATATAGTTATTTATTGATAAGCGCTTTTATTGTATTGGCCTCTTCTTGTGACAAAGGTTTCGATGAGCTTAATATAAACAAAACAGCAGCCACAGCCATTAACCCGGTTTTTACATTCAATAATGCTTTGATTAATGCCTCCTTCCCAGCAGGGATTGTGCAGTATGAAATGGGGATTGTACAACAAATGGTAACACCTAATTCCGGAGTAGTTGCCGGAGCCAACTTTAATCAGGACAACAGAGATGCAACCCAACAAACATGGCAACGGTATTACAGAACAGTAGTATTGTATACAACTGATGTACTAAGAACAGTAAAAGATGTTCCTGCAAGAAGTAATTTGTACAACATGGCTCGTATCTGGAAGGCTTATGCTTTTGTTATCTTGTCTGATACTTATGGTGATGTACCTTACGAACAAGCCGGTAAAGGTTTTACAGACCAGATAGTGCTACCAAAATATGATACGCAACAAGCCATTTATACAGATATAATTAAAGAGCTAACTGAGGCGTCAGCAGCACTTGATGCGGCTAAAACCCGTGAAACAGCAGATGTTTTGTATGGTGGAGATATTACTAAATGGAAAAAATTTGGTTATTCTTTGTTGCTGCGTGTGGGTATGAGATTAAGCAAAGTGAATGAGGCACTGGCAAAAGAAACAGTACAAAAGGCCGTTCAGGGAGGCGTGTTCACGTCAAATGCTGATAATTGTTTTATTAAACACGATGCCAATTATGTGAATGGTGTTGGTCAGATGCTTAATTCTACCGAAGCTGCCAACTTCTTCTTAGCCGCACCTTTTGTAGATTATCTTAAGAAAACCAATGACCCACGATTAAAGTCAATAGCTGTAAGGTATGTCGGGGCTGGTTCAGGTTCTGACCATGTAGCTTCCAGAGCCTCTACAGACCCTGCAATTCAGATAGGTATGCCTTTGGGTTATGATAACAATACCGTTAAAGCGCCTGCGGCAGCAGCAGGGCTGGCGAGTTTTTATGAGTATAGCCAGGTTGATAGAACCCGTATGACCAAAGTAGCAAGCCCAATGTATTTTATTACTTATGCGCAAACCCAACTACTACTGGCCGAAGCAGCACAACGAGGCTGGATAACTGGTTCGATAGAAGATTTTTATAAAAATGGTGTTAGAGCCCACATGGAACAATTGGTTTCTTATGATGCTAATTCTGCTGTTGCGCCAGAAGCCATAGATACTTATCTAAAAGATAATCCTTTTGTACCAGCCAATGCTTTGGAGCAAATTAATACGCAGTATTGGGTTGCCTCTTTTTTAAATGGACCAGAAGCATTTGCTAATTTCAGAAGAAGCGGTTTTCCTAAATTAACGCCCAATCCTTTCCCTGGAAAAAGCATAAAAGGAGAGTTTATCAGAAGATTAACTTATCCGAATTCTGAGATTTCTGTTAATTCTACTAATGTAAAAGAAGCCATAAGCAGACAAGGAAACGACGATCTGGACTCTAAAGTATGGTGGGATAAATAAATTAATACGCTGTAGACGAAAGTAAGTTTTAATAAAACTGTAAATTGAACTGTGTTAAAGTAAAGTTAGCAAAGATGTTAATTTCGCTTTAAATACAGTTCAATTTACGTTTTTTACCTAACAATTGAATCTCTAATCATAGAGGATTTTAATGTTTTTACGGATTTATGATTATTTAAGATGCCATCTACTACCCCTTTCAATTACGGCCAAAACAACACATTTTTAAACGAAAGAAATAATACTAAACACTTCCTAATTAAAATCCGGAAGTATAAAACCTTCTTCTTTAGTTTTATCTTTAGATTTAGAACTAAAAAGATTAACCAGCTTTTGAACCGGCTTACTGGCAAAAATACCCGCAAATGTGTTCAGCAATGCCACGCCAAATCTTGTCTTTGGATACACAATCCAGGGTACCCCTGGCGGCAGATTCTGTACTTTTTCTACATATGGACGCAGACATTGTTCATAAGCAACAAAGGCATCTTCATGGTTTTCATGTCTGGCTAATTCTCCTGCCAATACATAAGCTCCCACTATAGCCAGAGACGCCCCCTTACCAGATAAGGGTGAAGGACAATACGCGGCATCGCCAACCATCGCCACTCGTCCGATAGACCATCTGGGTGCTTTGATCTGACCAATTTTATCTAGGTAAACATCATCCGATTTATCCAAGGCATTGCTTATTCGCTCGGCTTCCCATCCCGCTCCAACCAATTTCTTTTTGAGCAAATCTTTCTGCTTATCTGCTGATAACTTTTCGTAGCCTTTGTCGGCTTCCAGAAATGCCACAGAAGCACGCATAGTTCCATGATTGTCTGGGCGAAGCATTAAAACCCGTTTGTCAACAGCAATATACCAGCGCCACCATTGCGTATCATTTTTGTGACGCGGAATAGTCATGTAAGCTATATAAAGCCCTAAATATTTAAATACAGGCTCTTTGCCAAATACCAATTCACGGGTGCTGGAGCGAATACCATCAGCTGCAATAACGAGCTGAAATGTTTCTATTTTACCGCTAGAAAAGGTTACCTTCACCTGATCAGGTTGTTGCTGTATTGACATTATAGAATCGTCGAACTGATAGGTAACGTCTTTCTTTGTGCTATCATACAAAATGCTGACCAAGTCGCCCCGAATAATCTCCAGTTCGCGGGTTCCTGTGAGGGCCGCCTCTTTCGGGAAAGAAGCTTTTGGTTGATCATCCTGACCGATAAACTGCAAACCAATCTCCCCCGTATTTGAATCCCTGACAGCGGTCTTGATCCTCATTTTATTAATCACTTCTTCGGCAGGCCCACTAATATCGATATTCTGCCCACCCAAACGAAGCGATGGTGCTCGTTCGACAATAGTAACCTGATACCCATATTTAACCAACCAGAATGCCAATGTAGGGCCTGCAATACTGGCTCCTGAGATAAGTACGTTCTTAGATTTTGTCATCAATGAAAAGAAAAATAATCGCCATCAATAGCTAGTACCATTCAACAATTTAAACGAGTTGACAAACACTTAGTATCTATAACTATTTTTACAGAAATTCGGCCCGATTTTTCTGTAATATTTTACTGCGGTAAGATTATAGCCTATCGGTATACTAAAGGGTTGAGTAGAAATAAGTTCAGTCAATGGCTTGGAGTTGATGAATGGACTCTTAGAAATTGGGAAGCTAACACCTATAGTTCTATACCTCATAATATGAAAGTATTACAATCTTTGTTGAGCGAATTCAATAGCTAATGCTTAGTGTAAATATCGGAATTGATTTAGAAAATAAACTTAGCAGGTATGGGAGTGTAAAAATCCTTGACACAGTTCAGTTTACACTCCCAATGAAATTGTTTTAATTCTTGCGCCACTACAAATATCAGAGAGTATGAATTTAAGTCTAGTATAAGAAAAAAATGTTAATGCTCCTCTTTTTGTTTTTACAACCACTTGCACACTTCCTCCCTATGAAATGGTATAGTTTGTAATACCAACCACTAGGCTACCTCCAATAGTCATTACTGTCCATTTGGGTTACTGGCTTAGTCGAAACTTATCTATTCGTATTAAGTTAAAATACATATACAGAAAGCTTCAATTACACCCGCCAATTTCTGCAACAAACAAACTGCCGCTTTTTGCCTCAAAACCCGGGCTAAATGTAATGGATTTCCCTGCTTTATAAACTGCATACGCTGGCGAAATGACTTTATTGGTCGCCGTAATTGTATTGCTTGCAATTTGTAACGTACTTCCTGTTGTATAATTTGTCGTTAAATTCAAAACCGTTGAGGGAGTGCCAACCAAAACTAATTTTGTGGCGACCCTATCTCTTACGTAATTAGCAGTTTCACAACCTACATAATAAGTTGTATTAACGCTTGGATTTACCGTAACACTCGAGCCTACTGCTATTGGAAAACCACCTACGGCTTGTGTATACCAGGTTGGCGTTGTAGTAACAGCACAGCTTGCGGTTAAGGTTACGGGCGTACCTGCACAAGCTGTATTTGTGCTTGCAGCAACATTTGAGGGAGATGGTGGTGCTGAAAAGCTGACATTGGCAAAAATACTTGACTTTATGATTGGTTCACAAGAAGAAAATAATTGAAATTCAAGATTTGAAAAGTTTACATTACTGGTTGGGTATCTGCGAGAAATATTTACATCATAATTTTGAACGATGCAAGAATTGGCTGGAACAGTGAAAGAGCCAAACTGCGAACCCGTGCTTCCGGCAGCCGTGATTAACAAATCGCTTGAATTTGATTGCGAAACAAATTGCATATTATAAGTTCGTGCTTCAGTGATGTTATTATTACAAACTTTTATTTGAAAATTGGCAGGCGAGCCAAGCGTAATATCCGGAATCGTTATGGTATTTTGAGCTGAACCAACAATTTTCAAAGATGGCTGGTCTCTCTGATAACCACCTTCGTACGGACAACTTGTGCGGCTATCATTTTGAAGCTTAAAAACAGGTGTGCCAAACATGGGGTCTTGGTAAATATTTATTTTTAATAAATCTCCCACATCGTTATCTTCTAAGTGCACACTCATGGTTTGGGTACTACTATTGGTTGCACTATTGGTTGCTCCATAACTTCTGTTGGAGCTAAAATTTAAGCCAGCCGATATACCCGAGCCACCAATATTCACAACGGCGTCTATTCCAACGGCCTCCTCAATATAATTATCTACTTTTATTGTACTTGTTAGAGTAGTATTAATACTGGTTGAGTTTTCAAATGCAACTCCTCCACCTGATAAAGATATTAAGCCGTAGTTAGGATTTGTTGGTGTTGTTGCATTGGCAATATTGGCAGTATTGAGGGCTATAAGTTGTTTCCAGATATTCAATTGATTCTTTGCCACTACACGTTGTTTTAAACTGAGGGCAGTATTAAGGGTATCTAATGCAAGGGCATTGATTTCATTTAATATACCACTCCGTGTAATGAAATTGAGCCTTTGGGAGCCATCAACGGGAACCATTATAAATCCTTTTTTTTCATAAGTGCTGTAATTGGAAGAGTTAATGAACAGCATATCATAGATTCCATAATAATAATCAAGCCCTTCACACACAAATATATCTTCACGTGAGCCTGGGGTTGTCCCAAAAC
This sequence comes from Emticicia soli, assembly GCF_037860775.1. Classification (NCBI taxonomy): domain Bacteria; kingdom Pseudomonadati; phylum Bacteroidota; class Cytophagia; order Cytophagales; family Leadbetterellaceae; genus Emticicia; species Emticicia soli. Next base: position 96,288 of record NZ_JBBEWC010000004.1, read on the forward strand.
CAGTTGTGGAGGATATACAAGTTTGCTTTTCTTGTATTTTCACATTTGAACTACCCACTTCGTTCGAAACCGAAAACTGAACAAACGCTTCCACATCAACTTCAGCTATAAAGCCTACACTCCCTTTGGTACCCAATTTTACTGCACCATAACCCGACTCAGACAAACCAGTTGTAATATTAGTTTCTACCGATTGGCAGGATGTTCGGTTTACTTCAAATTTGCTATAACTTTGGTCACCCGGAGGGGCATGAAGTACCGTAATGGGTAGCGAGGGTTGAGTAATGATGCGCGGTTGCCCTGAAGTGTTCGTAAGCAATGGTACACTGGGTACTTTCACTCCATCGACGATGAATGGTAACACCATCGTTACTCGTTCTTGAACTTCACCTCTGAAAGTTATAAATTGAAATACTATCCATGCCTGCGACCGGGCACCAGAGAAAGTAAAAGTACCCTGATATCTGTATAAATTCTCATTTAATACCTTTTCAACAAATGGAATACCAATATTGGAATCGTAAGTATTAGTTTGCTCACTTTTCCCTATTCCGCCTGGTAATGGATTTTGGTAAGAACCGCCTCCGTTGATATTGACTGGTCTATCCATTACCCATGTATTATAGATATCATTGCGGAAATCAAATTCGAAAGAAATAGTAATGGGTTGGCCTGCTGTGGCTTTGAAGCGATTACCTGCACTGGTATTATTAATAGTTTGAGATATCCATCCATTAGTGGCAGCAATATCAATATTGTCATTAAGATCTGCTCCATAATATAATGCACCTGCATAATTATTATTGCCAGCTACACTACCGCCCGAACTGGTTACCTTTAAAGTACCAAAATTGGTATTCCATACATTACTAAAAACATTAGTTGTCCATTGGGCATAACTCATTTCAGAGCCGAGCATAAGGCATAAAATTGCAATGATGCTGAGCGTATTTTTTGTAAATGCTGTTTTCATTGGAATATCGGATTGTGAGTTTAGCGTTTTGATTTAGAAAATACCTGAAATATTACTCCATGATTTTTAGAAAAGCAGTAGTTCTCCGACGAGAAAGAGGCACAGATTCATTGTTTTTTAATAAAATCCTTGAAAAAGCACCTGTTTGCACTTTATTTTCAAAATCTGCTACAAATTGAAGATTGATAATAAAAGAGCGATTTGGGCGAAAAAATTTGAATTCCTTCAAGCGTTTTTCTAAAATACCCATTGTGGTAGAAGACAAAATCTGGCTACCATCAACAAGATAAATAGTAGTATAATTGACATCTGATTTCATCATCAAAATACTATCGGGTGCAATATTTTTTCTACTGCCAAGATGAATGAGTTCGTTAGTTTCCATTAATCTTTTTTTATCACAAAATTATCCTTAAGCCATACTGTCAACAATCGTTGATTCTAATGATTTTTGATTAATAGTGTTGTAAAAAATCATTGATTTCAATGATTTATGATTAATATTGGTGTAAAAGATTTTTGATTTCAATGAGTTTTGATCAACATAAATTATCATTGTAATTAATGAAACCATTTATTTTTCTTTCTTCAAGAATTACGATTGCTTCTTTTTTGATTTTGATTGGTACTGTACATCTTATGGCCCGGCAAAAAGATTTGCATCTATCCTCTAACGAAATCAGGAAAATTGCCATGCAACATTGGTCGGCAGCCGAAGGGCTTTCGCAAGGGCTGATTAACGATGTGGCAATAGATAAATGGGGGTATGTCTGGATTTCGACTAAAGAAGGACTGAACCGTTTTGATGGCAATTCATTTAAAGTATACCGGCATTTGCCAACCGACCCCAAGTCTATTTCTGATAATTATATTACGTCTTTACTTGTTGATGATAAAAACAAAATTTGGGTAGGGACTTTTACAAACGGCTTAGATTACTTCGACCCAGGCACAGAAACTTTTACTCATATTACCCTGAATGACCTGAATATAAAAGGTACGGGCTTGCATGATGTCTCATCCATACAAGATGCAGGTAACGGACGAATTATGGTAAGAATTGGAGGAGATTTGAGGATAATTGAAACAAATAAAACTGAAAAAGCATTTCGCATTAGAAATATTGAAGCAGTATATCCAGGAATTAATCAGATAAGTCAAAACTTTTTTTTCAATAAAACTTTAATTTGTCAGGCTAATGGCTCGGTGTGGATAAATGACAAAGAACAAATTTTTCGCTATTCAGCTAAGGGTTTGGAGCAAATCTCATTCGATAATACTTTAATAAAGAGTAATTCTTTAAGAAAAAAAATGTGGGAAAATCCATACACAAAACAAATGTGTTTGGTTGTAGCTAACAGCATATTTCAATACGATAGCACTGCAAATAAATTTTTATCATGGTTAGAACTGCCCAAACCTTATACTTTTTCAGACTTAATATTTGCCGACCAGGAAGGGAATATCTGGACAAGCTATAAAAATAAATTTTACCTCAGAATTGATTACAAAACTCACTCATTTGAATTAATACAACCAGTAGCCATTGACTCAAATGACCAAACAATCATGTTGAATAATAAAGTAGATAAACAAGGAAACATTTGGTTGGGATCTAATGGCTGGGGGCTTTTTAAAATATCACCTACAAATATTTTTTTTAAGAAAATTAACATTTATCCACAAAATAAAATTTCTTACGGATGGCCGCTACGAATTTCAAAAAATGGGATAAATGCCTTTTACGACCCCGGTATTATTTCAGATTGGATAAATAAACTCGACCGTTCTGACCTTTTCCAGAGAGGATTTAAGAATGCTGACTTTGATGAATTTTTTGCAGTAGATGGTGATGGTAATTATTGGTTTGGTTTGGTAGACTTGACCAAAAAAAGGGTAGTAGTCATTAAAATGAATGCACTTGGCGAATACACAATATTGAAAGAAAAGAAAATACCTTCGGTAGTTAATAGATTTGAAGGGTTTCAACCTATTTTTTCAGACAGAGAAGGTAGAATCTGGACCGCCGTATTCACTAATGAAGATTTAGTAAAATTATATTTATTTGAGAAAAATACAGGCAAAAGTAGAGAGTTCGTCCTTCCAACAACCCAAAAATTGCTTTATAGCGAAAGGTTGATTAGCGATTGGGCCGAAGACCAGGATGGTACCATGTGGCTGGCAACCACCATTGGCTTATTTGCACTTTCGCCCGAAACAGGGCAATGGAAAGTATATACTGCAGATGGAAAAAAAAACAAATCTCTATCATTGAATAAATTACTGAGTATTAGAATAGACTCAAATCAACCTCAAAAGTATATCTGGATAGGTACAGAGGGCGGAGGGCTTAACCGTCTCGATAAATCAACAGGCAACATTAATACTTATACCATTAAAAATGGCTTGCCAAACAATGTAATCTATTCTATTCAAAGCGACAAACATAATAATTTATGGCTGAGCACCAACAACGGACTTTGTCTTTTTAATACAACTACATTGAAGTGTCGAAACTTCGATAAATCGCATGGTTTGGAAGCAAATGAATTCAACCGATACCAATTTAGTCAATCAAAAACAGGAGAAATGTATCTTGGCGGGGTTGGATTTAGTGTCTATTTCAACCCGGAAGATTTTTATAAATTATCAAATCCTGCAAAAATTGTCATCAATGGTCTTAAAGTTTTGAACCAGGAAATTGATATAGATAATCAGGATGCACAAAAAGAACCAATTATCACCAAAGCAATAGAGTACACCAAAAAAATCACTTTACATCATTATCAAAGTATGGTAAGTTTCAATTTTGCTTTGTTAGACCTAAAAAATCCTGCTTCTAATTATTATAGGTATAAGTTGGTAGGTTTATACAACGATTGGGTAGATAATAGCAAAAAGAAAGAAGCTACCTTTACGAATATTGACCCTGGAACCTATACATTTATGGTATCAGGGCACAACGGCGATGGCGTATGGAGCAATCCGGCACAGATGGAGTTAGTAATACAACCAGCGTGGTGGCAAACATGGTGGTTCAAAGCCATTCTTTTTATTCTTTCTATATATTTACTTTATGTGTTTCTTCAATACAGGGTTTCAAAAGCGGTTGAAATGGAAAAACTCCGTAATCGTATTGCCCAGGATTTACATGATGAAATCGGTTCTACTCTCAGTAGCTTAAGTATTTATAGCACGGCACTAGCAAGGTCTTTCACAAGTCTACCCCAAAAACAAGCAGAAATTATTGATAAAATATCAGATAGCACCATAGATATGATGGCAACGATGAACGATATTGTTTGGAGTATAAACCCGGCCAATGATTCGTTTGAAAATATGATAAACAGAATGAGAGCTTATGCTTCGTCGGTAACAGAAGCGACCGAAATAAAACTGAATTTTGAAAATAATTTGAATAATGACAAAGTTCGTATCACGATGTTACAGAGAAAAAACTTATACCTGATTTTTAAAGAAGCTGTAAACAATTCGTTGAAACATTCTGAATGTTCCAATTTGAGCATAAAGTTGTTTATGACAGACAAAAAATTATCACTTTTAGTAATTGACAACGGGAAAGGCATTGAAGACAAAAATAATCTGGAGTCAAAAATGGGTGGAAATGGCATAGCAAATATGCACTCACGGTCGAGAGAATCTGATGGTACTATCGAAATTATTTCACAACCACAAACAGGTACAAGTGTCCGGTTTAGTGTAAATGTATCGTAAATAGGAGTAAAAAATCATTAGAATCAATGATTCCTGAAACGAGCTAATTACTTTACTTTTGTTTTATGAAATACAGAATAGTAATTTTTGATGATAATAAAAATCGTAGAGATAGCTTACGAACATTAATCTCAATGATTGATGACATGGAATGTGTGGGTGAGTTTGAAGATTGCCGACAGGTTTTAGATAAAATAGACCTTAGCCAGCCCGATTTAGTGCTGATGGATATTGATATGCCTTTTGTAAATGGAATTGAAGGCGTGACGCTAATAAGAACAAAATATCCTACGCTTAAAATCATCATGCAAACTGTTTTTGAAGACAACGATAAGGTATTTAGTGCCATTTGTGCAGGAGCAGACGGTTATATACTCAAACAAACAGCCCCGAATAAATTATTAGATGGCATGCGTGAAGTAATGGAAGGTGGAGCTCCGATGAGTCCGGTAATTGCAAAAAAAGTTTTATCGCTTGTAAAAATACAAGACAGAATTTTCAGTAAATCAGATTTTGAATTGACCAAAAGAGAGCTTGAAATTTTAAAATACTTAGCAATGGGGTACAGTTATAAAATGATAGCCGAGGCTTGTTTTATTTCGTATGCCACCGTAAATACTCATATCTCTAATATCTATACAAAACTCAAAGTTGAATCAGTGGGTGGGGCAGTATCTATTGCAATCAATAAAGGATTGATAAAAATAGATTAATTTCCTTATACTGTATCAATCTGAAAAAATACAGGCTATTTTTCTTTTCTCTATCCCCAGCAATGAATCTAGACTTGAATAGGCTTTCCCTTTATCTTAATTTGACTGCCTATTTCTTACCTAAAACATCTTGAATAACAAGCTTCAACTCCGGCAATACCTCTCGGCTAAACCATTCATTTTTTGCTTGCCAGATGTTGTTTCTTGGTGAGGGGTGCGGCAAAGGGAAGTATCGGGGTAGGTAATCCTGATAATGCCTTACGGTTTCGGTGAGGGTGTTTCTGGCAGATGCGCCCAGATAATAGTTTTGGGCATATTGCCCTACCAAAAGCATTAATTCAACATTGGGCATCTGGCTGAGTAGTTGCTGATGCCACAAAGGAGCACATTCGGGACGTGGTGGTAAATCTCCGGTTTTGCCTGTGCCGGGATAACAAAAGCCCATAGGTATTACAGCTATGAGCTCGGTATTATAAAAAGTAGCCTTATCTACTCCCAACCAAGCCCGCAGGTTATCGCCACTCTTATCGTTCCAAGCGATACCTGTATTATGCACAATTCTACCCGGTGCCTGCCCGACAATCACAATTTTACTCTGCACACTAGCCGCTACCACCGGATTCACCCCTCCTACCAAATGTTGTTCGCATGCTTTGCAGTTTTTTATTTGGGAGAGGAGGGTTTGCATGGAGATTACAAAAAATTACTACAATGTATTTTTATTTAATCGGAATCAAATACCTTTGGTGATTATATAAAATTAGCTATAAATATTGTGACTACAAAAGATACCGGATTACAAAACCTTACCTTTCGGATTGCAGGAAAGAAAATACAAATGAAATATATCATTATTTTTATCCTAATCATTACTTTTATTTCTTGCAAAAAAAATGAAATTAATGAAAAAACTCCTGTTTGTAAACTCACAAAAGCTACTGCTGAAGATTCTCCAGCCGATTCCATAGTGTACAAATACAACGAAAATAACAAACTTAGCGAATTAATAAATTACGGATACAATTGTGGTATAAAGTGGTTTTTTACTTACCCTAAGCCAAATCAGTTAGTTATTACCTACCAACCTGGTTGTCCGGACATTTTCCAGGATTTCTTTCCCGTAGTTATTGATTTTAACGCTACTGGTCAGATAATTGAAATGAAAAAAAATCCTTCTAATGGGCTTACTTTTTCTCCCTCCTATTCAGGCGATAACATTGTTTCATTATTGCGAAAAAGTCAGGAACATACCAGTGAAACTCGTTTTGAATATGTCGGCAATAACGTTTCGAAGGCATATAGAGTTTTAGCTGGAAATACTACAGTTGTCGATTATGAGGGGCTAAAATATGACAACATGAAAACCCTTTACACAAAAGAGTATATAGCATTCAGATTATACACCAGTACATTTATTTTTGATGGTATGTTTGATTATTTGAGCCAAAACAATGTTTTAAGTTATAACAGATATTTAGGTTCAGGACCACCAGTAGATAAAGTTGAGCGTACAATAGAATATAATTCAAATCAATACCCTACTAAAATAATTTCAAAGATATCGAGTCGCTATGTTTCTTATTCAACAACTGGCAATTACCTATATTCTTGTCAATAAACGTTTGTATGCTGCTGACTTAGTTTGACAATCGCTATCTTACTTTGTTTAATGTCGGCTACTACTGGATTCACCCCTCCTACCAAATGCGGTTTGCAGGCTTTGCTGTTTTTTATTTGGGAGAAAAGGTGATGTATGGAAAAATATAAACTTCTATTTGAATTTATTACTTGGCACCAAGGCAAACACTAATTTTATATGCTAATACATATAAAGTTACCTTAGACAAATTTATTCACTAAAACGATTTAAAACTTAATGACCACTTTCGACGAATACAAAAGCTTGAGTACAATAGAAAAAGATTTGAAGCTTAATTATCCAAAGTTAACAGATTTTGAAAGGTTATCTTTAGCAATTCAAATACAAAGAAATCAAATTTTAAGTGCGGGATTTGTAGTAAATTCTTCAAGTCCAAATGGCTTAGAAGCAATTGGTATTGCTCTAGGATACTCTAATAATTCTTTTTCGGGGAATATCAATGAGAGATTATCTGAAATAACAGCTGCACTTGAAGATATTAAGGTAAACAACTAATGAAAAGTATCTTAACTTCTTACCAAAATTTGGTGCATATACTCACAAAAATATTTGGCATATTTAGTGTAGTTGATAAGAACTCTGAATTACATGTAAATCTTGGTTTTCAAGTTTGGGGAACCGGGCATTTTAATAAATCACCTCATTTTGTTCTTACTAACTCGTATCTATTTGAATATATTTTAATACTAGTTTGTTCTTTTTTAGATGAATATAATAATGAGTTTACTCCAAACAATTGTGAAATCCTTAAAGAAAGAATACATAAGTTTAGAACTCAAATAAAACCGGTAATTAAAAGAATTAATAAGTGGAAACATTTAAAAGATTACAGAAATACAGTCTTAGCTCATAATCTTAGATTAAAGGATAAAAATTCAATATTTAATCAACCAGCTGCCCAAATGGAGTTTAACATACCAAACTCTCACGATGAGATTCTCTTATTGTGTGAATTAGTAGCTCTAATTACAAAAAATATTGCTGCTGAATTTCCTGAAATTATTGCTGAATTAGATTTTACAACTTCAGTAACAGACGTTATCAATATACCTTTTAATAAAATTGACTTTTATGCTGAATATAGAGAAGTATGTAATGAAATTCTACAACTTGGTCTAACTAAAACTGAAAGAACTAAGATTTAAAATATTGCATTTCTTGACAAAAATAGCCTATTTTTTCAAACATGGTTACGATTTTACAATCATTACTTCTGTAATTCAAATAAACTCGCGAGAGAAAATCTATTTATCTTAATTTTATTTACAACACTATCACTTCTTTTAACAAATACGTTCGCATGCTTTGCAGTTTTTTATTTGGGAGAGGAGGAGTTGCATATACTCAACAATAAACTTTTAATCAATATGATCGATTAAAGTAATAAAAGAAGAAAGAGTATTAATTAAATATTCTAGAGCGTTTATCGAGTCTTTTTGAGCTTTAATAAAATTTGTTGTGAGGGCTCTAACAGTTTTTAATCCTTCTAACATTTGACTTAGTCCACTATTAGCTTCGATCATAGAATCTCTTAAAATTTGTAAATCGTTTAAATAAACCTGATGCTCGCCATTTCGTTTAGCAATTATAATTAATTTACTGTAATACAATATGATGTAACTCAAATTATCATTTAATAAAGAACTATCTTTTTTTATCGAATTTGTGAACACAAATAAATCTGATGCTATTCCATCAACAATTAATTTAGTCTTACTTGGATTAAGAGTTATTTTATTCGAATTAAGTGCATTAATTTTTTTAGTCCCAAGTCTAAAATTAGCTCCTACAGTTTCTATGCTTCGATTTATAGAATTTATAATAGTTGTAGCATTTTTAAAATCTTTTTCAGCTGATATAACAATATCTAAAATACCCTCTTCAATTGGTTCAATTTGATTATTATTGTTCAATCTCTTGTTATCCCAAACTTCATTTTTTATTAAATTGAAAATTGGTGGTGAAATAAACGGAGAAGGTCTATAAAGGTTAGGATTTTGTTGAATCTCTTTTTGAATTTTTGTTTTAAGATTACTTAAAACAGTTTTTCCATGAATGTATCTATTAGGATTTTCTTTAAGATTTTTTTCGACAATAGCCAAGTTTTCTGCAGCCTTATGTCCTTCTCTTTTTTCTAAAGACTTATTAGATAATGTATTTAGATATTTTTCTCTTGACTTTATAAATGAATCTTCGATTGAAAAATGAATAAGATTTTCTGCATTCTCAATACTTATTTCAGGATACAAAAAGTTAATATGCCTTGAATTAATAAATGACGTCTCTATATCTGTACCTTCTGTAAGAAAAAAATAAGTAATATTCCTATATTTATTTATTATGGACTCAATTTCTTTTTCATCATGATAGTCCCTATCTCTATGAATAACAATTTTAACAGAAGGATTATTCTTAAGTATGAAATCTGCAAGTATATTAGCTGTTTTAATATCTGAACAACCTTTATACGAATAAATCTCTAATTCATTTATAGGGATTTCTGAAGATTCTATTAATGTCTGAATTAGAGTCAAGTCTTCATCCTCTGTTAAAATAATTAACTTCACCTTATTACTTTTTGATAAATCTCCATTCATAAATAAATTCTTTTTCTAAATAACATATAAATATACTCGATTACTTGTATTAATCTTTAACGTATATATAAAATGAGAAATTTTGCATTATGGATGCAATTCAGTTATAAAGTTAAATGAATCGTACATTTTAACTTTTATTCTTACTTACACTCTAATCTATCAAAAAATCCCTATTTTTACCAAAAAACACTTCCAAAAAACATCATATTAAATGAAATCTACTTTTACCCTTAAGGCGGCGCTGATGAGTATTTGTATCGGGTGCTGCGTGGTGGCTGGAGTATTTGCATCTAAAGGCCGGATATACTCCCGCCTCTTACATGCACTACAAGATACCACAAAACAAACCAAAGACACTACCAAGTATATACGTTACAAAGATTTACCGCTCAAAGCTACCCGTCAATTCAAAACCAATACTACCGAGGGCACATGGTTGTCGGTCGATGTTAGTCCCGATGCCAAAACAATTGTGTTTGATATGATGGGCGATTTGTTCACCATTCCATTTGGTGGTGGCAAGGCTACCAATGTTACCAAAGGTCTGGCGTTTGATACGCACCCACGCTTTAGCCCCGATGGTAAAAAGCTATTGTTTATCTCCGACCGCACAGGTTCCGACAACGTTTGGTACATAGATTTCGAAAAGAAAGATACCATACAGGTAACCAAAGACCGTGACCAGAACTTTACCTCAGCCGATTGGACACCCGATGGCAAATACATTGTGTACTCAAAAGGCCGCATGAACGTGCAACTATGGATGGTGCACCACGATGGTGGCGGAGGCGTACAATTGATTGACCAACCCGCAAACCTGAAAACCATTGATGCCGCTGTGGGTCACGATGGTCGCTATATTTACTTCTCGCAACGTTATGGTGCCTGGAACTACAACGCCATGCTACCACAATACCAGATTGGTATCTACGACCGCGATAATGCCAAACGTACCACTATTACCTCAAGATATGGCTCAGCCTTTACGCCTACGCTTTCAGGCGATGGTAAATGGTTAGTATATGGCTCTCGTTACGAAGACAAAACGGGCTTAGTACTACGTAATCTGGAAAATGGTGACGAAAAATGGCTGGCCTACCCTATCCAACGCGACGATCAGGAGTCTATCGCTACTATGGGTGTGTTGCCGGGTATGACCTTTACACCAGATAATCAGGCAGTGATAGCCTCGTATGGCGGTAAGATTTACAAAATCAATATCAACGGCGATAAACCTGCCGAAATTCCGTTCAATGTAGATTTAGAATTGGAATTAGGCCCTCAATTATCGTTCAAATATCCGATTTCAGATACAAGCCATGCGCTTATCAACCAGATTCGTGATGCTGTGGCCTCGCCAGATGGCAAAAAACTAGCTTTCACGGCGCTGAATCGCCTATACATAGCCGATTATCCGAACGGTACACCTCGTTTGATTACTACCAACGATTTCACCGAAGCACAACCTGCGTGGTCGAACGATGGCAAGAATCTGGTATTTACAACCTGGACACCCGAAGGTGGTAATCTGTATAAAGTAAATGCCGAAGGCACGCCTAACATACAAAAGCTTACGCAAAGCCCTGCTTTATATGCCCAACCTGTGTGGAGCCCTAAAAACGACCGCATCGTGTTTGTTCGTAGTCGTCTGCAAGCTTTTAAATCATCTATCGGGCCAATGGCCAATAGTTCGGAAGATGACCTTTGTTGGATAGACGCCAATGGCGGAGCTATCACGGTTATCGACAAAGCCCGTGACCGCTCTACGCCTCACTTTGTAAGCAGCGTTACCGACCGCATCTATCTAAGCGGCTCTGACGGCACGCTTTTATCGCTTAAGTGGGACGGAACCGACGAGAAAACACACGTAAAAGTAACGGGTATCACCACCTACGGCATGAGCATAGATGGCGAACACTTTGGCCACAACTGTATGCTATCCGAAAAAGCGGCACAGGCAATGGAAGTACAAAAGCCTACGGCGGCGTCGCAATTGATAATGGCACCAGATGGTGAGCAGGCTTTGGCGCAGATTAACAACGAGATTTATACACTTGATGTACCTAAAACGGGTAAAACCGTAAACATCTCAGTTTCTGACCCTGGTTCGGCACAGTTTCCGGCTAAGAAATTAACCGAGTTGGGTGGAGAGTTTCCGTCGTGGTCGAAAGATTCTAAAAAAGTACATTGGTCACTTGGACGTTACCATATTGTATATGATTTAGAAAGAGCCAAAACTTTTGATGATAGCGTAAAAGTTGCCAAAAAAGCAGAAGAAAAACGTAAGGCTGATTCGTTGAATAAAGCAAAATCGGACACTATTAAAATCAAAACCGATAGCGTAAAAACTGACAAAAAACCAACAGCGAAAAAAGAAGAGCCTAAGTACAAACCACAGGAAAACGAAATCAAGATTTACTATAGTCGTGATATGCCAAGTGGCGCAATATTGTTAAGAGGCGCACGCCTGATTACGATGAAAGGCAACGAGGTAATAGAAAACGGCGATATTTTGATTGAAAACAACCGTATAAAAGAAATAGGCAAAAGCGGAACGCTCAAAAACACGGGCAAAGCCAAGGTGATTGACGCCAAGGGTAAAACCATTATGCCGGGTTTTGTAGATACCCACGCCCACATGTGGCCGCAATGGGGAATCCAGAAGAATCAGGTTTGGATTTATGCTGCTAACCTTGCATATGGTGTAACTACCACCCGTGACCCTCAAACAGCTACTACCGACGTATTTACCTATGGCGACATGGTGGAATCTGGCAAGATTGCAGGGCCGAGAATTTACTCAACAGGCCCGGGGGTTGGTTTCTGGTCTTATAACATCAAAGATTCAACGGGTGCTATCAATGCCCTGAAACAATACAGCAAGTATTATAACTCAAAGTACATTAAAATGTACCTGACTGGTAACCGCCAGAGCCGCCAGTGGATTATTAAGGCAGCTAAAGACCAGCAATTAATGCCTACTACCGAAGGTGGTTTGAATTATAAACTAAACATGACCAACATGTTAGACGGTTATCCGGGTCATGAGCACGCAATTCCGGTGTATCCCTTGTATAACGATGTGGTAAAAACTATTTCTTTCTCTCAAATGGCTGTTACACCTACCCTTCTGGTATCGTATGGTGGGCCATTTGCCGAAATCTATTATTTCGAAACTGAGAACCCGTACCACGACAAAAAGATGCAGAACTTTATGCCTTACGACGAACTAGCCGAAAAAACCCGCAGAGTAAGCACTTGGTTCTTGCCAGAAGAACACGTGTTCCAGAAACATGCTAAATCGATGAAATCGATGGTTGAAAGTGGTTCATTGGCTGGTATCGGTAGTCATGGTGAGTTCCAGGGACTAGGTTATCACTGGGAATTATGGTCGATGCAAAGCGGCGGCATGAAAAACCATGATGCCTTGAAAATTGCCACTATTCTAGGTGCAAAATCTTTAGGTTTAGATCAGGACTTAGGCAGTATCGAAAAAGGTAAACTAGCCGACTTGTTGATTATGGATAAAAATCCGCTAGAAAATATTCGTAATTCAAATACGCTTAAAATGGTTATTAAAAATGGCCGTGTGTATGATGCGAATACACTAGATGAGGTTTATCCGAATCAGAAAAAACTCATCAGAACTGAGTGGACATTCGAAAAACCTGCTAATACTACTGGGTTGCAAGATTAACAGTTGCCCCCGGCCCCTAAAGGGGTGTTTTTTAAAAAGCCTTTCTTCTTGCGAAGAAAGGCTTTTTAAGTTTACTACATTATTGCAAATTCAGAATATTTTGAAAATATATTTTATCCAATAAATACAGTAATTTTCAACGAAAAACAATCAAACTATTTCATTTTGATTAAAACAATCAATATTTTCAAATATTTCTGAATATACAAAATATCTATTAATAATTAAACTACAGCATTCGTTGTTTTGGATAATAAGTAATAGCTAAGCCAGTAAGTTTACTTGTTTTTCAATAGTTTCCTTAAATCTATCACCGCCAGGACAAATAGCAGACAAGCAATAGGGAGACTAAAAAATCTCTTTACAGGTGTATTTATAAAAGTTTTCATGGTAATTTTTATGCTTATATTTTCTTTCAACGGCACAAAATTGCAAGAAAACCCAAACCCACTCAACTAAAATGCTTAGGTGGTGGACGTGGGTTGTTAAATGGCAGGAAATGGGCAATAATAGGCCATTGGGGCTATTAATACCTATCAAAATCTATTTAGCAATATGCTATAATTCTACTTTAAATAATAAGTTCTTAGCAGTTTTGTAGCTTCCTGTGCGTTTCCGGCACATACTTCACAAAATGTACCTCTACCCTCTACGGGCCCTTCATACAACCACCTGAAAACCTTAGAGTATGTGCCATCAAGGCTGGCAACTTTCAAGGTATTGTTTATACGAGGCACTATATACAAACGAAGGTTATTCGGAAAAAGCACTTTAAATGCTTTTTCTCCACTGAGCATCTCTGTGCCCTCATATTGCAGTTTCATAGTTTTTATATCTCCTTCGGGTGTTTTATATGAATAATTAATGTCGCCTACCTCATTGCCCGTTACCCAAAAGCCATAAGCTTCAAAATCTTCGGCATTAAATGTTTTATAAGCAAAATTGGCTACACGTTGCCCAAAGCTTGTAGCCGGTAATAGTAAGACTAGAAAAATGATTAATCTGTACATAGTTTTCATGGTTTATATAGTATTAGTTTTTCTCTCAAAATAAGTGTGCCAGCCTTCGGTTAATTCACCCTATTTCTCAGATTTATAGAATAAAATATAAAATGCAACAATGTTGCATTTTATATTTTATTCTTATCTTTGCATGGTTTTACTAAAAATTATAATCAAATGTCAACTAGTCAGAATTTTGAAGTTATCATAATAGGTGGTAGTTATGCCGGGCTTTCAGCCGCCATGAGTTTAGGCCGTGCATTAAGAAAAGTGCTAATAATTGATAGTGGCCAACCATGTAACAGACAAACGCCTCACTCGCACAATTTTCTTACACAAGATGGGCAAAAACCAGCCGAAATTGCCAATATCGCCTTAGCGCAACTAGCTCAGTATGATACAGTACAAATACATAAGGGTTTAGCAATACATGCAGCTAAAACAGAAAATGTTTTTATTGTTGACACACAAGCCGGAGATACTTTTTATGCTAAAAAACTAATATTTGCCACAGGTATAAAAGATACCATGCCTGCAATTACTGGTTTTGCCGAATGTTGGGGAATATCGGTAATCCATTGCCCCTACTGCCACGGGTATGAAGTACGAGGGCAAAAAACAGGGATACTAGCCAATGGTGAAGCCGCAGCGCACTACGCCCAGTTAATTAACAATTGGACAAAAGACCTTACAGTTTTCACAAACGGAAAATCAACACTTACACAAGAGCAGCACGATAAACTGAAAAATCACGGCATAAACTTAGCAGAAAAGGCCATTGATACTATAGTACACACCAATGGACGAATTGAGAAAATAGTCTTTACCGATGGGTCAGACCAGCCACTTGGTGCGCTATATGCAAGACCTGCATTTGTGCAGCACTCGGCTATTCCGGAGAGCCTTGGTTGCGAACTGACAGACCAAGGATTGATAAAAGTGGATGGATTTCAGAAAACCAATGTAGCTGGTATTTTTGCCTGTGGCGATAACTCAAGCCCTATGCGCTCGGTAGCTATGGCGGTGGCAACCGGCTCAATTACAGGCGCAATGGTAAACCATGAACTGATAAGCGAATCGTTCTAAAATACGTATATAACGTATATTCTTAAAATATTATTCCTGCCCATACAACCATATAGTTTTTTCATGCATTAGGTCTAAAAACACCAACGGAAATTTTTCCAACTACAATTTAAACGACCTTTTGCATGAAACGACTATTAAGTATCTTCTTCCTTATCTATATTGCTATTTTCAGCCCTTCTTGCCAGAAAGATGCTGAGCCAACACTCAATACTGAAGTGCAAAACTACCTGAACGAAATGCTTTACATTATGCAGACGAATTCTATTAATCGCAGAAGTATTAACTGGAGTTTTTTCAAAAAAAATGTATTAGATTATGCCAAAGGCGCCCAGAATATCAACGATGATAAAACTATAGGGGCAATTCAGATGGCCATTGACCTACTAAATGATTCACATAGCTTTTATATGACCAGCAAAAACACCTATATAGTAGGCCGAACTGCAGGAGCTACCGCCTGCCTTGATGAATTGCCCAATATGCCCGAGTTAGATAATAGCATTGGTTATGTAAAAGTAGGTGCTTTTTCGGGCAATGCTACAGAGGCACTTGCTTATGTACAAGCTATTCAGACTTCTATTAAAAATTCAGATAATGATGCCATAAAAGGCTGGATTGTCGATTTAAGAGGCAACTTCGGAGGTAATATGTGGCCTATGCTTTGTGGCATCGGGCCAATATTAGGTGACGGAGTAGCCGGACATTTTATTGATGCTGACGAGAAGATTCAACCTTGGGGCTATATCAATGGCGTTACTGGTGGTTTTCAGATTGAAAATCCTTATATTCTGAAAAAAAATAATCCTAAAGTAGCAGTACTCGTTGATGGCGCAACGGCTAGCTCGGGTGAGGCCGTTGCGATAGCATTTAAAAATCGGCCTGATGCAAAGTTATTTGGTAGACCTACGTGTGGTGTGTCAACAGCCAATCGAAGCTTTGTTTTATCAGATAACGCCACCTTATACCTAACAGTATCAACAATGGCTGATAGAACCCAGAAAGCTTATGGCAAAAAAGTAGAGCCCGATGTTAATATTGTAAGTCAGCAACAATACATTAGCCAGGCAATAGATTGGTTAAAACAATAACCCTCGCACATTATGAAAAAATACATTACTCTATTTTTCGTAATTCTGATTCATGCAGGCAGCTCCGCTCAAAACCTGAATTACATCTTGCGCTCCCGTGCACAATTGCCTACTGTAGAACGCATAGACGGCAAGAAAGTAACAACTGTTGAGGGTAAAAAGATAACGGGAAGTTCAAACAGAAACGAAAGTCCAAGATTATTTACTTTTCTGGGAAGCCCGTTTTTTATTGACAACTTTCAGATGGGTACTTTCTCTATTGATAGTAATACCCGCAGCATAAGAGCGCCACTGCTTGTAAACCTGACAACCGACGAGCTTATGGTGAAGCTAAGCGAAAAGACAACTATTCTACAAAAAGTTAATTTCACTATTCGTGGGCATAATTTTATAACACACAACGGGCGCTTCTATGAGCAACTTTATAATGGCCGAGTAAAACTATTGAAACGTTATATTCGTGATGTGATTCCTCTTTCAGCAGATAATAGAAATATCGCAAGCGGCTTTGAGGGTAGCCAGTTTTATGATGGCGAAATTATTGATAAAGCAAGCTATTATCTGGTTTTTCGCAGCAATAGCATGAAAGAAATCAAACTTACTAAAAAGTCTATTATCAATATTCTGAAAAAAGAGAATAAAAGCCTTTTGGCAAGGAGTGATTTCAAATCATTGAAAGAAAACGATAGCCTAATTAAAGCAATAGAGACAATAACAATACTAGATGAAAAAAGCCTGATTAAGGCTTTGATAAACGCTGAAAATACGATTATGCCTTAAAGCAATGCTACTCTAGCAAGCTAATAAGACCATCTAATAATTTTTTTAAAGAAAAAACGCTCCTAAATTCACTAAACCGCTTTATCTTTTTTATATTTACAAAAAGAGATTGTTTATCTGAAAATATACTCTTTTTATTAGCCTGATTTTATATTTAACAGGGTAATACTATTTCAAGATAGTATTGCTTTAGCATTTACCTGCTACATACACAGCTGTTACATATATTTTGCGCCCGTACGGCTTAGGCTATCTTTTTCAATCGATATAAACCTTATACAAATAATTCTCGTAGTTTTGTTTTAAAAGTTTGTTTTCGTAAAGGCGCATTTTTTGCGCCTTTACCTTTTTAAATTACAGGCGAAGCCGGATAGTAGAAAGCATCAAGCGCACCATCTGGCACTAAGTGCTCTTTACCAAACCAATCATCAATTTTAATTTTAGCTACATAAATTGGTTTGGCCTGAGCGGCGGTCATGGCCTCGAAAGTATTTTCGGGGATATGCGAGAAGAACTTATTAAAAAACATTTCCATTGCAGCCATGTGCTCGGCTTCATGGCTTACTATTCGTATTTTGCCATAAATAATTACGCTTTGGTATTCGCAACCAAAATCTACTGCTTTGGCCGCCGTATAAAGTTTACCATATTTGTAAACCGACACACAGGCTTTTTTGCCATCAGTAATCAGCTGCCCGGCATAGCCGTGCTTTGAAAAATGAAAGATAATTTCCTTGTTAGCTTCATCATACACAAAAAAAGCCACGTGCATCATCGGGAAGCCCTTTTTTTCTATGGCAACAGAGCATGCGGGCGATTTTTCTAGCATTTCTATTAAAAAAGCTTCATCAGTCTCTTGGCGGTCTTTACGCCTTACTTTTTTCGAATAATCTTCCATTACTTCATTCTTGCGGTTTTGTCTCTTCTTCGGAGCTTATTTCCATTCTCATTTCTAACAGATTAGGTTTAAAACCCGCTTTTTCATAAGCCTTCTTAGCTATTATGTTTTCGTCATATACTTCAAGCCGAATTTCTCTGATCCCTCTGTTAGCAGCCCATTGTTGCAGTGTTTCTAAAATAGCCTTGTTTATTCCTTTTCCTCTAAACTCAGGTTTTAAATACATAAAACCCAGATAAGCATAGTGCGTATGTTTCTGATACGGTTTCGACTCTTTAATCAAAGCATAGCCTGAGCCCACCAGTTGTCCGTCTATTTCGGCAACTACTACCTCTGCAATAGGTGATTCAATTAAAGCAATTAAATCATAATAGTGAATTTCTCCTTCTTTCAGCGTTACATCAAATGGGCGTTCGGCTTCAACAATACCTCGTTCAAATGCCAGAAGCGTATGTATCTCTTCTACTTTTGCAGCTCTTACAATCATGTTGTTCATTGTTTATTATTCAATACATGCTTCATTTTTCCGATAGTCTTAAACAAATTTTTTAAGTAGATGTATCAAACTCAATACCTGAGGTTTAGTAAATTTTTCTAGTATTTCATCATGTGCCTGCGGGAATTTTACATTTAGTCTTTCTAATAGTTCAATCCCTTCGTTGGTAATAACAGTCAACGAATGGCGCTTATCTTTTTCGGCACTTATTCTTCTTACTAATCCTCGGTTTTCAAGGCGGTCTATTAATCGGGTTACGTCTGATTTGTCAATCATTCGTTTTCTGATTTCAGCACGTGGGTGCGCTTCGGGATATACGCCTTTCAGGATACGAAGAATATTAAACTGAGACAGCGTGATTTTTTCTGTCTCACATAAGTTTTCCAGTTTTGCTTTTACCTGCTGAGAAACAAACATTAAACTTATAATAGCTTCTTGCTGTGGACTTTGAAACGATTTTTGTGTAATAGCTCTAGAGATTTCAGTCATAACAATGTATAATGTGGTTTTGTAGTACAAATTAGCTCAAATAAACTTTTTTGAACAACTTTATTAACAAATACCTACATAATAAATATATCTGATAACGACTAAGGAGTTTTAGCTGAAATAGCTGTTGTTGCTTTATTAATTATTTTGAATAGCTAAAAAAGATTAATTAAGTTTAGTTGAGAAGCAGATTAAAATTCACCGAAACTGCTACGAAGTATTGCTTTTTTTTAATACATAGCTAAATTTTGTATATAAAAACTCAGATTATACTTGACGATTTTCTCAGACGGCTTTTGCCAAGTACTACATTTTTTAGTTTTTGCCATTTACAGCTACCTATATTAAAACAAATACTTCCAAGGTTTCCCAACAATCAGAAAGGCTTTGGCTTGTTTGTCTCTATATATTGGGGCTATATACAAAAAGAAAAGTCGTAAGATAAAATCCTACGACTTTCTAAAACAACTTTTGCTGTAATCAGTCTATAGAAATAGACTGATTACAAATTTTATTTTATTATTTTGTATTTTCCAAAGAAAATGACACAATATTGCAAAAAAAAATTATCCACACATCAAATCAACTGAGTTTGCATTACTTTAGACATTTTTCGTGCCATAAAAAAAGCAAATTAAATTTTTTTTATGATAAAATGCAATATTCGGATATATTTCTCCCGAAAAATATTATTATTCCTAGATAAACTGTAAACGTATAATTTATCCCAAAAATACAAAATTTGTGTTAAAACACACCTATTTTTCACATTTTTAAAGTAAAACTTTGTTTAATAAATAGAATTTTTTTTAGAACAAACCTTCTACAAAACAGTAGTTTTTATTTTTTTTAATAATTACGTTATTCTTTTCAAAGCTATTAATTTCTTGATAGAGATAATTTCTGTAAGAGTAAGGCTGTTATTTTTCTTTTGGAATCAGGAACTTATAGCTTTTTCCGGCCCTCACTTCAAACATCACATTCATTATTTTATTCTCTTCAAAATACTTATCTCCCTTCACAGAGCCCGGATTATACACCAACCACGGATTATAATACTTTAGTGTTTTGTAAGTGATCTTATGTTTTTTGGCTAGCTCTATCAGGTTTATATCCTCTTTTACCTCAACAGTCTCAATAGGCGGCATTGGTTCCGTTTTACCTAGCGCAAAGCCATAGTTCTCAGGCTTTTCACAAATTAGTTTCAAAGCCAGAATCCTGAACACATAATCGTTTGTTTCTAAAGCCAGATGCAAGTCATAATAAGACTGCACAGCCTGAGCCTTCATAGTATTCATTACAGCCGTACGGCCCGAATTGTAGGCCGCAGCCGTGAGTGTCCAGTTCTTGAATGTTTTATTGAGGTTGTTCAGAAAATTACATGCGGCCTGTGTCGAGAGTTCTAAATCACGGCGTTGGTCAACAAATTTTGTTACCTCCAATTTATATTCTTTGGCAGTTGTATCTCTAAACTGCCAATAGCCGGCTGCTTTGCCCGAATTGGCATAAGGCCAGAGTTCACTCTCGATAACTGCCAGATAAAAGAAATCTTCGGGTATTTTATTCTTTGCTAATATACTTACTATTTTGGCTTTATGCTGCGCTACCCTATTTAGAATCATCAAGGTTGACGAGTGTTTATACACATTTTTGATTAACTCTTGCGCCAACTGCTCATACACAACAGGGTCGTTCAATGGCACTTTCTCACCTGCGAACTCTAGTGAAGCGGGTATCGTTGGCATTGTAACTGTTTGCGCCACTGGCTGAGAGATAGCAACACCAAAACCAAGTAAATAAATAAGTGTAAACAAGAATGTGCTTTTTTGCATATTTATAAGAATTATTTTCTAGTTACAACTCAAAGAGCCGATAGAAAGTTATTTACATCGGCCCTCCATTCTTTCCCATATTCTGTCAGATAACTTACATGCCCGGCATTTGGGTAAGTACTGATTTGCTTAGGTCCTTTTAAATTGGCATATATTTCGTCGATTTCTTTTCGACTTACTTTATCGTCCAGCTCGCCATACATCAACAAAGTAGGGCACGTAATTTTTTCGGCATAGCGTATAGGATTATGCCCGAATGCCCAGAAATTATTCTGAAGCCCGCCCCAAAAAACAAGTAAGCCAGCCATAGGAACCGTAGGTGCATGCATAAGCCTGAATCGGGCACAGACGGTTTCGTACATTGAGCCAAAAGGGCATTCTATCATAATACCCGCTGGTTGAATAGCGTAGTCGTTTATGGCTTTCATAATAGCCACCGCTCCCATTGATGTACCCCAGAGGTAGATTTTGTTTTCGTTATTCTTTTTTAAATAATCAAAACAACTTTTTACCTGTTCGGCTTCAAAAAAGCCTATGGTTGTTTGGTTTCCTTCTGAACCACCCGAACCCATAAAGTCAACGAGCATAGTATTATACCCTAATTCCTGAAAAATAGCTGACTTCTCTAATAATGATGATTTCTCACCTGCAAAGCCATGAAACAACACAACTGTTCCTTTAGCATTTTCTGTTTTCATCAACCAACACTCAATAGTTTTATTGCTTTTTAAAAGAATAGTCTGATAAGGTTTGCCTGGCAACTGACCGTTTGTTGGCCTTGGGTTGTTAATTCCCAAAAATAGGGTTTTTACTCTCCTAAAATACGAAAGGCTTTTTGGGTCTTTTGTACGCATATCTGTATTTTCACCAAAATGCGTAAACTTATACGCGTGGAAATAAGCTACTATGTTTAGTAGAATAAAAACAATCAATATGCTCCAGCCAATTACTTTGAGTTTCTTTTTGTTTATCATCGGCTTTTCATCCAAAGATTATCAATTAGTCTTCAATATTAATCAAAAAAAACATTCTTGTACGCTTCTTATCACTCGTTATTTTAACTCACCTTTAATATAAATTTTAAACCGCTTTTAAATGATCGTTTTTACTTTGTAGCATCAAAACGGCAACGAATCATTTAAAATTGAACACCAAAATATAAGATTTTATGATAGCATTTACATCTACTCTATTCCAATTAAATCATTATATTTTTAAAACTCAACAAGACAATGAAAACGAACATTATTATGGCAGGTATCTTGACCTTGCCATTTTTCGCCAACGCACAAACAAGCACCACTACATTGGTTGCTCATAACACAATAATTAATTCTGTATCGACTGATATTCCTCAAAACGGAATTTTTCTGAATGCTGATGAATTTCAGAATGGTATTCCAGAAATGGGTTTTGATAAAAAATCTAAGGAAAACCATATCCGAGAATTTGACAACAAAGTGGTTTTAATTGAAAATTCAGAAAAAGCGACGTTTCCTAAATCAGCAATTTGGGGTTTCCGTAAAAACAATCAGGATTACCGCACTTTCGATAATCAGGATTATGCCGTAGCCTATATGCCCAAAGGTTTATCTATTATCTTTTATACGTTAGGTGAAGCTACAGGAGAAGGCAATGTAAAAGATGAATTTGAAGATACTTATTATTTTAGCCGCAACAGTCAATCTGCTATTTATCCGTTAACAGCCGACAATATTACAGAAGTGTTCTCAGACCAGATTCCGTTTGTAGAAGCACTTAATAAAGTAAATTTATCAGACGACAAACCGCTTCACGAAATCAAAAACGTGTTATCGGCTTATGTAAGAAACAATGCCAATTAAGTAAATAAGGAGTACAACAAAATCATATAAAACGAAGTGAGGTGATGATAGTTTAATAAATTTAATTTGTCAGGAATGAGAGGGTGGGTTGCTATAGTGCAACGACCCGAATAGTGGACATTGATGTTAGCAGGATATATGTTTCATTATGGTAGCCCATCGCTCAAACCTAATTCCGGCGGGTTTTCATAAAAACTTTTAAAGAAAGGTGGCTCTTTGCCACCTTTTTTGTTTTATTTCGTTTATAAGAATAAAACACTCTTAAGATAAAGTCGTTTTATTCTTAATAATTGTTTATTCTATTACCACACTTACTTAATGACCGACTTCTGTTGAATACATGAACATAAGAATCATTGCTATTTTCATCTTATTTTTTGCCCCAAGCATTCTTTTGGCCCAGATACCCTATTCTCAGCAAGTAGACGCAACTGACGTACTCAGGCGAATTCTCAAGACCAAGAAACCCCGAAAAACTGATTCTACCTCACTGAAAGAAGGCGGAAAAGTAATAACAGTATTGCCAACACCCGGCTATGCGCCACAAAGTGGCTTTTTTGCACAAATAGTTACTAATGTAGCTATACGCAACACAGGTGCCAATGTGTCGGTTATAAATCTATTAGCTACCTATACCCAATATCGGCAAACAATTTTACAAAACACCATAAGCTACTTCTCTAAAAACAATAAATACTATTTCTCGACCGACTGGCGGCTGATGAATTATCCACAGGCTACCTATGGCTTGGGCATAAATACATCTTTAGACAAGGCCACTGATATGAATTTCAGTTATCTGAGATTATACCAGACCATCATGCGTAGTGTAGGTAAAAACTTGTATCTGGGTATCGGTTATCAGTATGATTACCACTGGAAAATAGAGAGTATGTATGATGGCGCAAAAGTAGAGCAAATATCAGGCTTTACGCTTGGTGTTTCGGGGCACTCTATTTCGTCGGGGCCTACACTGGCTTTATTATATGATAGTCGCACCAACTCTATGAGTGCAAGGCAGGGCTTATATGCCAATGTAGTATTTAAACAAAGCCTTAAAAGTTTGGGTAGTAATACCAATTATCAATCTTTGTTGGTTGACGCCCGCAAGTATTTTCCTCTCAATAAAAGCCGTACGCAGGTATTGGCTTTGTGGTCTTATAATACGTTTACAAACGGTACAGTTCCTTACCTAGATATGCCAAGTACAGGTTGGGATACTAACGTAAACACAGGTCGAGGCTTTATTCAAGGGCGTTTCAGAGGCGAAAACCTGATGTATCTTGAAGCTGAATATCGGTTTACCATACTCCGAAATCAGTTTTTAGGCGGTGTACTTTTTTCTAATATACAAACCGTAAGCGAGCTACATACTAAACGTTTCCAGAAAGTAATGCCTTCGGCGGGCGCAGGGCTGCGTGTGCGACTTAATAAGTTTTCGAGAGCAAATCTGGCTATTGATTATGCCATGGGAGCCGATGGCTCACGTAATATATATTTTAATTTCGGCGAAGTGTTTTAGTGTATATTCCTGCAACCTTTTAATAAAATTTGTTTCGTCTTATCTGATAAAATCTATATTTTTACCTACAGCCTTTCATGAACCATTAATGCTAATACTATGGCTACAGGATTCGTCATTTTATTTATTACTTTTATTCAGACAGTTATTCTGATTGTAATCGGGCGAGCCTACTGGCGATACACGCAACTAAAAAAGCATGGCATAAAAGCACAGGGCATTATTACCGATTATGAGGTAAGACAAAGCAGCAAAGGACGCAAGACTTTCTTCCCGATTATCAAATTCAAAACATACCTAGGACACGAAATACATCAGAAAGCCAGCTATGGGCTTGATAAACGACAATACATTGAAAAAGGACAGGAAGTCGGGCTTTTGTATGCCGAAAATGAGCCAACTACGTTTATGATAGATTCTTATAACCCAACACTAAGTTTTGTTATAGTGTTTATCGGGCTTATTATAGGCTATATTGCATCAGTATTTATTATTAGTGATATTGATGCAAACTGGTTTGAAGGATTAATGAAAGGTTTAAAATAACAATGTTGTATACTTAAATTTCACAGAAATGAATTATTTAAAAATACTCATACAACCATTCGCTTTTTCTTACTTACTCATAATCACACTACTATTTGTGGTTGTGGCAATAAGCTATTTGCGTTATTTGATATTAAAGAAAGCAGGATTGAAAACGCAAGGAGAGATTACTGGTTATGAAGCCTATTCAAACAATGAAAATGTACAATCTTTCTTCCCTGTTATAAGGTTTAATACTCAAGAAGGACAAGAAATTCATCGAAGAACGCTACATGGGCTCGATGCCGAACGTTATGTTGAGAAAGGCTCAAAGGTGGAGATAATTTATTCAAAAAATACACCAAGCCGTTTTATGTTGGCGCATCATAATCCGTTCGTAATCAATATTAAATCTCGTAAGTTTATTAAATACACATTCTATTTTGTACTTTCTGTATTGGTACTTATACTTTCTATCAAAAGTTGATTGGCTAAAGCAACATAAAAAATATTTTCACCCATCAAAAGAAGCGAAGAGCATATTTTAAAATTCAATAAAATGAGATTTCTCCCACTATTCATTATCCTTAATATATCTTTTGCAAACGCTCAAACAGATACTACAAGATTCTATTATGATAAAGACTGGAATGAAGTAAAAAGCAAAAAAAATGCGACATATTTTGGAAAAGGTTTTAAGATTAGTGATGGTCGCTGGAAACAAGTTGACTACTATACCCCAGACAAAATCCAGATGATTGGTTATTATGCAGATTCTAAATTTACTATAAAGGACGGCAAATTTGAATATTTCAGAGAAAACGGCTTACTTGAAATGATAGAGACCTATAAAAACGATGCTCCTGTTGATAGTGTAATAAAGTTTTATGAAAATGGACAGAAAGAATTTTTATACATATATGACAGAACTTCTCATAAAAGAATTAAAGAGTTTTACTATAAAGAAGATGGCTCTGAAAGCATAGTAACAATGCCAGAATTGCCTAACGGGCAATCTATAAAAGAATATATTAACAGTAAGCTCAGGTATCCCGAATCTTTAAGACGAGAGAATGTTGAGGGAGAAGTTACCATAGGTTTTAGTATAAAAGAGGATGGATCAGTAGACGAAATTGAAATTTTGAACAAATCTAATCCTTCTTTCGAACGAGAAGCCATTAGAATCATAAAATCAATGCCTAAATGGAAACCAGCAACTAAAGATGGTAAGCCTATGAGCTTTGGGATGCGTATTCCAGTATTCTTTAAAATATCTGACTGAAAAATTTACTTCTTACCAATCCCCATAACAAATACTGTAATAGCAGCTATTAGAATTATGGCTAAAAGAGCCTTAGCCCAAAGTGGCATTGTTGCCCAGATAGATTTGCGTTCTATGCCTTCGTCATCAACATCGTCATAATCTTCCTGAAAGGCTCTTGGTTGGTTTTTCTCTTCGAGATAAGCCAGATAATCAAGATATGAATGAAACTGCTCATACCATACAATTACATCTGGTTTCAGGCTTATAGGCAAATAATAGGCTTGCTCCAGGCTATCGGCTTGTGCATCTATGAGCCGCTTGCTGACGAGCATATATAGCAGGTTTTGATAATGTTTTTCTGATAAACCAGGCACATCGGCAAACAACTCTTTACAAAGCATATCATAATTGGGCAAGGCTATCCGGTCTATATTTTGTTTTACCTGCTTATTGTATAAAGTAGCCAGTATCCTATCAATCTGTTGGTTTGTTGTCATTGAGTGCCTGCTTTTTTGGATAGGTTCAAATATAGAAAATCAAGTATAGTTAGTCAATTATCTTATAATAAATCCATCTACTTTTCTGCATTATCTAAAAAAATACCTATATAATTTTCTGAATATTAGCATTCTATGAGCGATATTTGCTAAATAACCAAAGAAAAACGAACACTTTACATGAGCACTTCTCTTACCCGATTTACTAAACATTGGCTGGCATTTTGCCTCTTAGTGGCTAGCACATTTGCCTGCCAGAGTTTTAATACTAAAAAACCGAAATACTATTCTACCGAAATAACGCTGAATAACGGAACTGTAATGAAAGGAAGCACCTCTCCTATTGCCGACGACAGTTTTAGTTTTAAAGATGCCCAAACAAGCAAAAAGTCGACAATTCAGAATAAAGATGTAAAGTCAATCACTAAGCATCTGCCCGATGGAGTAAAAGAATATGTTCAGGTTGAGATTGTAAACAATAAAAAGCAAGATAAAACCAAAACTGTACTAGGTGCATTATTAGTGAAAGGCACAATAGACCTTATAGCCTATGAAGCAAATGAGTATGTGCGTGAAACCAAAAATGTGAATAACCGTATGACATTTGTTAATGAGAAAAAACTGGTAAAACACTTATATCTGAAAAGAGGAAATGCTCCGGCAGTAGAAGTAAACACGGGCGCACGTAAAGCACAAGAAGAAGATTTTATGGATACCGCATTAACTTTCTTTTCTGATGCTCCAGAGCTAATGAAAAAAATCGGCAGCACAGGCTATGAAGCTAAAGATATTAAGAAAATAGTTGAAGAGTTTAATGCCCTTAAAGGCTCTAAATAAACAAATAGCAGTGAGTTATCTTGATTGACAACTCACTGCTAAATTCATGTTACTGCTTCTTTTGCTGGTCATAACCGCTTTTCTGTAAGAAAGTCAGCGGGTCGTCCATATCTATGATGTCTTTTATAGCTTGGGCCTTATCGGTAGCATTGTTATAATATGCCTTTGCTATTTTATAACCCATGTAATAGCCTAAATCTGCGGGTCTGTCTTTGGCAGAATCGCCATTATAGAGCCATTTTTGTGCACTAGGAGCACACAAGGTTGATTTAAATTCAGTCCAAAGTGCTTTTTCATTTTTATCTCCATACTCATTCACAACCGAATAATTGGTTTCTCCGGTTATTAATTCTCCGATAAAATTAGCTATGCCTTCTCGCAGACAGCTATATAACTGGTTACAAACCACCGCTTTTTCGGCTAGTTTTTCTTTTTGTTGGGTATGCACACATTCGTGAGCTATCATACCCTTGATACGCAGCGGTATATCTGGCTCTTTGGTTCTGTCTTTGGGTGCCCAGTTTTCGCCTAGCTCTGAGTAGTCAACATTTTTACCTGTGGTAATCATTTCGGTGCCCAGCAATACAAATCGGTCAGATACTGTGCCGCCTGTGCGATGCACGCCTATGGCAAAGCAAACTTTAAAAGGCTTAAAATTACCATAAATAGATTGCAGCTTGGCAAAAACTTCTTCAATCAATGGTTCAGCCTTTTTAGATTCATAGGTATAAGGCCGAACCGAATTATAGTATTTTGGGTATTTAGCAATTGTACGCACAAAATCTTCGGCTGCAAAATTGCGTACTCTTATAAAATCAATGAGTCCATTGGTAGCTCTGTCCAGATATAGGTTCTGGAACGATAAAATACTGTCCCATTTGGTCTGACAGTTTTTCAGATTATCCATTGCCTCCCAAAAATGGTCTATATCGGCCGTTAAAACATTCTTATTGTTTTCAATTGCCAGTTCCTGTTTTGTTTTTTCTTTAAGAGCGAGTTCAGCTTTCGTGTATTTCTTAATATAGTAGCTGACAATCCCTTTATTGGCATTACCTTCCTCCTCAAATTGCTTGATAGTGAGTGTATATTCTTTGCTCACTTGCGGAGAAAAATCTGCTATTTCCAGGCCATGACTGCCATTAGGAGAGTCTTTCTCTAAAAGAATTTTCTTGGTTTCGTCAGTAAGTACCAGCATTATATCAATGCCTTGTTGTAGTACTAAAAACTGGTAATTAGTACCTTTTTCAAGTTTCAGTTTCAGTACTAAATCAGAGCCTTTGGCAATGCTGATGTTTTCGTAGGGGTGGTTAAACTTAACATTTTGGGCAAACGCACACGAAGAGATAAGTAATAGTAAGGCGAGTAATGTCTTTTTCATTATTAAGATTAGAAATAGTGGTCTTAATAGATATACGTACTAAAAAAGAGATTATTGTTCAGAAAAACTCTGTCATGGCGGCAATATACAGCTTTTGCAATTTTATGGGCTGTTACAATATAGTCATCTACTTTTACTTCAAACATACGTCTTTTTAATATCTTTATTTAACCCTCACATACTTCTCAATATTTAAGCGCTCAATACCTGCGCTTTCTATTTTTTCTATGCCTCGCTGTACCAAAGTATCATTTTTGATTTCGACAGTAAAACTAAAATCATGCCCTTCCCAGTCTCTGGCGTTGCAATATTCCAGATGCTCCGTGTAATTGTTGTCTTTTAGTGTATAAGTACCGCCACCCGCCGAAAAAGAGGCCGTTGAGTCTTTACCATGACTAAGGTCGTGTTGTATAAAAGCAAAGTGAGTATCGTTTATAATCTTAATAAAAGATACGTTTTTGGTATAATCTGTTACTGTTGTATCGCCTTTTTCTATTAGCGTTCCGGTGAGCAGTTTCCAGGTACCAGTGAGCGGAGGCTTAGTGTCGGTTTGGGTTTCTTTAGTGCAAGCACCCATAAAAGTAGCAACAGCTACTACGGCCAATGCCTTTTTTAGGTTAGTGTTAATCATTTTTGCTTATTTTTAAGGTTGAATACGAAAGCTAGCAGTTTTACTACTGCTTTGCAAATTTATTTAAGCAGGTGTACATTATGTATTATTTGCCTGCTAGCACATTACTGTTTGCTTATCCGAAACTAATAATCTAATTTTAAACCATTACCTTAAACCATTTAGAATAGAATGAAACATACAAGTGAAGAAACAATTGAGATTCCATTAAACAAGCAGCGCTTAATTATTTTATTAGTCAGTGCTGTTGCTTTTTGTGGTATTGGCATCTGGTTTACAGCAAAGCCTGACTCTTTTAAAAATGGCTTACTCGGAAACCCCACCATAGTATCAGCAATCGGAATGTTATCTATAGTTGTGTTTGGCTTAAGTGCCATTGTGGTAGTAAAAAAAATAACTGATAATAAACCGGGCTTAATCATTGATAAATCTGGTATCACCGATAACTCAACGGGGGTAGCTGCCGGCTTAATTCCTTGGAAAGAGATAAAAGAAATTAAGACTACTAAAATAATCAATCAGAAATTTATTACCATTGTGCTTAATACACCACAGGCAGCCACTAAGCCCGCAAAAACTGATGGCAATAAAAAAGGCTCAGCCAAAAGTAATGACAATACTGTTATGCCTATCAATATTGCCATTACTACGCTTAAATATGATTTTAACGAACTAGAAGCTATACTTAAAACAGCCTTTGAAAAATACAAAAAAGCTTAATTATTAAGGGCAATCTTCAATGAGGGCTTCAAAAACATTTGCGTGGTCAACTTCAAAGCCGGGGTTTAGCATAATGCTGGTTCCGGCTTTGTAATAAATATAAGAGCCTTCGTTAACTATTTTAACAGTAGAATTAATTTTTGTTTCTGCCTGAAATTCTGCCGTGTTAAGATACACAGTTTGCGATAAATCAAGCTTATTACGGCAAGGCTCACGGTTTTCGAGTTTAGCAATCCAGATATCATCATTGCCATAACCTACACTAACATCATAGTCGATGTAAGCATATACATTCCCAACAAATATAAAGCCGTCGTCGGGAGTGCCAAGCATATCTGTAGATTCTTCGTGACCTGAGCTACCATAGTTTTTTTGCCATAATATATTACCTTGTAAATCGATTTTGGTTAGCCAGAAGTCGGCTTCTCCGTACATTTCTTCTATATCACCACTGCCCGATGGTGAGTGAATCTGATGTAAAATCACAATCTTGCCGTCGGAGGTTTGTACTGCTTTGCGGCAGTCATCTTCTGAGTTTCCGCCATAGCATTTAATCCATTCTGTTTGCCCTGTTGCCGATAGTTTTACTACAAAACCATCACGATTAAACCAATCATGGTTTTGTGTAGCATCAAAATCATTAGAATAAGTATCGCCCAATATCAAAAAACTATTATCGGTCAATTGCAACGATGTTCTGAACTTGTCGTGTTCTGAACCACCAAAATGTTTTTGCCAATGCATATTTCCAACCGAATCTATTTTGAAAACAAAAGCATCGGCATCGCCATAATTTCCTGTTCCGTTTATATTAGACCTCGACTCTCCTACTACAATATAGTTTCTGTCGTGTGTCTCCATTATCGAATATGTAATTTCCGGGCCATTACCACCATAAGACTTTTGCCATAGTATATTACCCGAAGTATCAATCTTTACTATCCAGAAATCAGTATCACCATAATTTGCAGTTAAATTCCAATTTACCGAATTCGAACTTGCGGCAATAATCAGGTTGCCGTCGTAAGTTTTTATCATGTTGCGGCAATAATCATTTGAGCTTCCGCCTATGTTCTTTTTCCATATTAAATTACCGTTTTTATCGAGCCTCATTAAAAACATATCAGTATGCCCGTAGCTAGGCAAAAAATCGGGGCTACCAATAGTTGTTCCACAAACCATAAAATCGCCATTGTCTAGCTCCTGAACCGCATAGCCGAGGTCTTCTCCACTACCTCCAAATGTTTTAGCCCATATTTTTGTACCCGTAGAACTTACCTTAGCTACAACAATATCCCAATTCCCACTATTCCAGCCACTGTTATTAGGAAGAAACAAAGAAATATTACTCAATGGCTTGTCAGGCATACGCTTATTCGAGCCACCATTATTAGAAATAATCTCTGTACTATTTGATAAACTATAACCAACTACCACATAAGACCCATCTTTGGTAGCAATAATTTTTTCAACTTTATCCGTATTGCTTCCGCCTATTGAGGTTTCCCATCTGATGGCCGGAACTTGTGCATAAGTAGAGTAGATAGCACAATAAAGCATGAGGTAGCATAAGAGTATCTTCATTACATTAAGTGAAGTTGTGTCTAAACAAAGTACGCAAAAACCATTTAAACATAAATTACCGCTTAATAACAAAATAAAAATTTTAATCTCATTTTAAGCTAACATTGTACAAAACCTTGAAAAAACATACTTAAAAACTGAACACTTCTTGGAATATTCTAAAAATTTAGTTTTAATTTTCTATTTTTGATTATTCAAAAATCCTGATTAAACTATGACTGACAGACGAAAATTCTTAAAAAACCTAAGTAAAACTACCATAGGAGCAGCAGCTATAAGCTCATTACCTCTTACAGAAACAAAAGCTAAGCAAAACCCTACAAACCCTGCCAACTTGGTAAACGTTGCACTAATAGGCGTACGGGGCATGGGTTGGGCCGATTTACACTCTTTCTTGAAAAACGCCAATACTAAATGTATTGCTTTGTGCGATGTTGATGCCGATTTATTAGCGCAAAGAGCTGCTGAGATAGAGAAAAAATTTGGCAACAAGCCACTGACCTTTAACGACCATCGGGAACTACTTAAAGTAAAAGACCTGCATGCTGTAATGATTGGTACGCCCGACCATTGGCACTGCATTCAATTATGTGATGCTTGCGCCGCCGGAAAAGATGTGTACGTAGAAAAGCCTATTTCACTGAATGTAGAAGAAGCCGACCTGATGGTAAAAGTGGTCAGAAAAAACAATAGAATAGTACAGGTTGGGCAGTGGCAGCGCAGCGACAGACACTGGAAAGATGCCTTAAAAGAATTAAGCAGTGGGTCAATAGGTAAAATAAGACAAGTAAAAGCATGGGCTGACGTAAATTATGGTCGTGGTTTTGATATAGTGCCAGACTCGGAAGTGCCAAAGGGTGTAGACTACGACCGTTGGCTTGGCCCTGCACCGAAGCGACCTTTCAACAAAAATCGTTTTCATGGCACATTTCGCTATTTCTGGGATTATGCCGGAGGATTAATGACCGACTGGGGTGTGCACATGCTCGACATGGTGCTTGCTGGTATGAATGCCCAACAACCCAAATCAATAATGGCTATTGGTGGTAAACTGGCATTCCCGAATGATGCTGCCGAAACACCTGATACTCTAACAACCGTTTATGATTTTGGTAATTTCAGTTTGGTTTGGGAGCAATTTATGGGCATGGGCACATCGCCTTACTTAGATGATGTAAGCGAGCCCGGTGTAGCATTTATAGGAGAAAAAGGCATTCTTGCCATTAACAGGGTACACTGGAAGATTATTCCGCTTGAAGATAACGGCAAATATATGGTGAATCCTATGCCTGCTCGCCGAAGCTATGATTCGGGTCTTGATGCACATACTAAAAACTGGCTCGAATGCATTAGAGACCGGAAAGACCCCAACTGCACCATTGAAATGGGCAGAGACACAGCAGTAGTTGCACAACTAGGCAACATTGCCTACCGAACAGGGCGAAAACTAGAGTGGGATGCCGAAAAGCGACAGATTAAAAATGATTCTGAAAGTAACAAACTGTTGAAAGCAAATTATCGTTCGCCTTGGGCCTTACCTAAAGCCTAGTAACATAGAAAGATTAAAATAAAATGGTACGTGATAATAGCGTACCATTTTTAATTTTGGTTGTTAGGTTACAACTTATATTAACTTTTACTTCATCGTTAAAGCAAGTAAGTTCTAAACCCTATATTGTGCTCAGGATTATTTTGCTCAAAGAATAATTTCAGAGCATATTTGCAAAAACATCAAAAAAATACATAATTTTGATTGCAGGTATATATGCAAAACAATATAGCCAGATTGACTATTCTTTTAAACAAAAAATAGTTTTTGTGTATTGCATTATATAGCTTTAGCAAACACCTTAACCAAAACTACCCTGCTTAAACATCTTATTATTTTCAGCTAAATCCAATAATGCAAAAAATTACTGTCTTTCTCATTGATGATGACCTAGACGATCAGGAAATTTTTTCATTTATTCTGTCAGAGGCTTATCCACAAGCACAATGTGTCTTTGCCGATGATGGTTTATATGCGCTAGAGAAAATTCAGGATGTTTCATTTTGCCCTCATGTTATCTTTATTGATATGAACATGCCACGTCTGAACGGACTAGAGATTCTGAAAGAACTCAAAAAACTGGAAAGGTTTGCGAATACACCAATATATATGTATTCTACTTGTGACGAAAATACAGTTGTAGAAGAAAGTAAAAAATTGGGAGCTTCGGGGTTTATAAAAAAACATATTGATACTGACTTGGCGAAACTGGAGTTTCAAAACATTATTACCAAGCTCAAAATGTAAAAGCTTATGTCTGAGAAAAAAATCCACGAATTCCTTACCGGAGGTGGAGAAATGGGAGAGCGTATTCGTAACTTTAATTGGGCAGAAACCTCATTAGGCCCGCCAGAAAAATGGCCGCAGGAGTTAAAAACCTGCGTACGTATTATGCTTAGTTCTCAGCAACCTATCTGGCTTGGGTGGGGCAAAGACCTTATAAAATTATATAACGATACTTATATTGATATTGTACGTGGCAAGCACCCCAGTTGCCTGGGGCAACCTGCATCTGTCGTCTGGAAAGATATCTGGCGAGACATTGGCCCTATGCTCTCAAAAGCCATGCTAAAAGACGAAGGCACCTATGCTGAATCACAACTACTGATTATGCATCGGAGTGGTTTTCCTGAAGAAACTTATTATACTTTTTCTTATACACCTGTATTAGGCGACGACGATAAGCCAGCAGGAATTATTTGCTATAACACAACCGATACCGAAAGAATAATAAACGAACGCTCACTAAAAACCTTACAACAGCTCGATAGCCTTGTACAGAAAAAAAACGAAAGAGATGTATATCTACAAGCTGCCAAGGCTCTTGAATTTAACAAATGGGACTTTCCCTTTGCACTTATTTATAAAATAAACGACGAAGGCAATACAGGTGAATTGGTAGCTACAGCCGGATTTGATGAGAAACACCCTACCATACCAGATATTATTGATATTACCAGTCCTAATGAATATACCGAAAACTTCTGCCGGGCAGTAAGTGAAAACCACCTCGTAGAATCAGAAAACAATGGCCGTTGGGGTGATTTACCAAAGGGAGCCTGGGATATTATCGCGCATCATTTTATTCATGTGCCTATCAAAAGTGCCAGTAAAAAATATCCACTGGCTATTTTAAGTATAGGCTTGAATCCCTATCGAAAATTTGATGATGTATATAAAAACTTTATCCAATTAACCGCCGACCAGATTTCGCTGGGTGTAAACAATGCTATTGCTTATGAAGAAGAGCGCAAACGTGCGCAAGTACTAGAGGAGCTCGACAAAGCCAAAACCTTGTTTTTCTCTAATATCAGCCATGAGTTCCGCACACCTATTACACTCATGCTGGGGCCTTTAGAAGAACTGTTAAACAAACCTGATATACATCTTAGCCCATACGAACGCCAACATGTAGAAGTAACGCACCGCAATGCCCTGCGTTTACTTAAACTTGTAAATACTCTACTTGATTTCAGCCGGATTGAAAGCGGCAGGCATCAGGCAAATTTTGTACCTACCGATTTATCGGCCTATACTAAAAACCTTGCCTCTAATTTCCGTTCAGTAATGGAAAAAGCAGGTCTTGAGCTAATTGTTGTTGAAGATACTGTTAACACACCTGTGTATATTGATAAACAGATGTGGGAAAAAATTGTGTTCAACCTTTTATCAAATGCCTTCAAATATACACTTAAAGGGCAGGTTACAGTAAAAATCTCTAACAATAACGAACAAGCTGTGCTGACGGTAGAAGACACCGGAGTAGGGATTCCGGCTAAAGAACTCCCTTATATGTTCGACCGCTTCCATCGGGTACAAAATACGGCAGGGCGCACGCACGAAGGCACAGGTATTGGGTTGTCTTTAATAAAGGAATTGGTACAACTACATAAAGGACAAATAAGTGTAGAAAGTGAAGAAGGCATAGGCAGTAAATTTACGGTGAGCATCCCGTTGGGAAAATCACATCTGTCGATTACTCAGATACATGAAAACTCTGAATTTACAGAAGCCATTTCAAATGTTTACATCGACGAAGCTGCTTCTTTTTTGCAGGATATAAAAAAGAAACCAACAAACGAGAAGACAAAATATGATGCAAGCCTGCCAACAATTCTGATTGTAGACGATAATACTGATATGAGGCAGCACATTGAGTCTATTATCAGTACAAATTATAATACAATAACTGCTGCAAATGGCGTAGAAGCATTGAGAATTATTACTGACCAACAACCTGCTTTGGTTCTGAGCGATATTATGATGCCAGTTATGGATGGCATTGAATTATTGAAAGTAGTAAAGAGCGATGCTGCTATTGCACATATACCTATTATTCTGATTACTGCTCGTGCTGGCGAAGAATCAAGAATAGAGGGTTATGAAACCGGAGCCGATGATTACATGACAAAGCCTTTTTCGGCCAACGAGTTATTATCAAGAGTAAAATCCCAATTGAAAATTGCTCGCACCCGCCAGGAGGTAGAGCAACGCCTCAGAGGATTCCTGATGCAGGCGCCGGCCGCAATTGCTATTCTCGAAGGCCCTGAACATACGTTTAGCTTAACCAATACACAATTCCAACAATTAATTGGGCGTAGTCATGAAGAAATGCTGGGGAATAGCTTAAAACAACTATTTCCTGAATTTGAAGAGCAGGGTATTTATGAAATATTCTCTTATGTATACAATAGTGGCGAGCCTTTTTCAGCCAACGAGTTTTTTATATCTTTTTTGTATCAAGGCAATATTCGTTCAGGCTATTGGGATTTTGTGATCTACCCGATAAAAAATGATAATGGGCTTATTAACGAATTAATGATACACGTCATTGAATCGACGGCACAAGTAGAAGCCAGAAAGAAAGTTGAAGCTAGCGAAAAGCAATTCAGAACATTAGCCGAAACCTTACCACAGTTGGTCTGGATGACAGATGCAAATGGTAATCAGCTATATGCTTCTGCTCGCTGGGAAGAATACACCGGGCGACCATCATCAGCGGAAAACTGGATAGAAACACTGCATCCTGAAGATTATGATAGGATGTTTCAAGCGTGGAACAATAGTTTAAGTACAGGTGTGGTTTACAAAATTGAATTACGTCTGAAAAACAAAGCAGGTGAATACCGCTGGCATTTTGGGCAAGGCGAGCCTATTTATAACGAACAAGGAGAAATTATTAAGTGGATTGGCACTTTCATGGATATTCATGAACAAAAGATATTTACCGAAAATCTGGAAACGCTTATTGAAGAACGAACCACCGAGTTATCAGATAAAAATTTGGCTCTCGAAATTTCTAATAAAGAACTTGAATCTTTTAACTATATAGCCAGCCACGATTTACAGGAGCCACTCCGCAAAATCAGAACTTTTATTCATCTGATTGAAAAGAGTGGATTAGATAGCGAAAATAGCAAAAAGTATTTTGAGAAAATCAATTCTTCGGCACAACGCATGAGTGATTTGATTCAGTCGGTGCTTACTTATAGCCGACTGTCAAAAACTGGAGAAGATTTTGTAGAAACCGACCTGAATAAAATTCTGGAAGAAGTAAAAACAGATTTTGAATTATTGATAAAAGAGAAAAATGCTACGATTAAAAGTAATAAATTACCAATAATTAAAGCTAATGCTTTACAGATAAACCAGCTTTTTTCAAATCTGATAAGCAATTCTCTTAAATTTTCAACAGAAAGCCCTCATATCAGTATTTCTTCAAAAATTGTTAAGGGTAAGGAAATAAATGCTCAGGCGAATCCTGAACAAAAATTTGCATACCTGATATTTCAAGACAATGGTATAGGTTTCCCTGATGAATTTAAAGAAAAGATATTTAACCTTTTCCAAAGGTTACATGGCAAGTCGGAATACTCAGGTACGGGCATCGGCTTAAGTATTGTAAAGAAAATTGTTGAGCAACACAGAGGCTATATTTCGGCAGAGTCGAAAGCAGGCGAAGGCGCTACTTTTAATATTTGGTTGCCGATGGAAGAGTAAATTAATTAACCTAAATCATAAAACATGAACTCACTCAACTGGCTGGCTGTCTCGCAGCGTTTACAAGCCATTGCTCAAACCGGACTAGCTTATGCCGAAAGTGAATATGACCGTGAACGTTATCAGGAAATTAATACTATTGGACAGCAAATTCTGGCACAACTAAGCAATGTTTCTATCGAGCATGTTATTCAACTTTTACCTGAAGAAATTGGTTACCAGACTCCAAAAGTAGATATAAGGGCTGTTATTTTCCGAGGTACTGACGAGCTATTGATGGTACAGGAAACAATAGATAATAATAAATGGACAATTCCCGGTGGCTGGGCCGATGTTGGTTATACACCCTTTGAAGTAGCCGAAAAAGAGGCTTGGGAAGAAACCGGACTGAAAGTAAAAGCCACAAGACTACTAGCAGTATTTGATAAAAAAATGCACCCACATCCGTACCAACCCTGGTATGTTTATAAGTTTTTTATTTTGTGTGAAGTAACAGGCGGTGAACTATTAACACAAACCAACGAAACATCGGGCATAGGTTGGGTAAACCAAAAAGACTTACCAAATCTGGAACTCTCTACCGATAGAGCCACTTATTCGCAATTAGAGAAGATGTTTGAGCTCGCCAATAATCCTGCTGCAACTGCTTTGTGTGATTAAAAACATATGTCTATTATGTTTTCAACAAACTAACAATGAAAAAGCCTAGATTTGAGACTCTACAAGCAAAAAAGCTAATCGGCAAGCGCCTGACAATGTCTTTTGCCAATAACAAAACAGGTGAATTATGGGGAAGTTTTATGCCTCTGCGCAAAATTATTGGACAAGCAATAGGGAACGACCTTTACTCATTACAGGTATATGAACCTGATTTTTTTACACATTTCAACCCTCATAGGTCTTTCGAGAAATGGGCAGCTATTGAAGTGGCCAATTTTGATACTATACCTGAGGGCATGGAAACATTTACGCTTGTGGGTGGCCTGTATGCTGTTTTTCTACACAAAGGTTCAAACACTGACACAAGTACATTTCAATATATTTTTAGTACATGGCTTCCTAATTCTGAGTACATACTCGACAACCGCCCTCATTTTGAGCTTTTAGGAGCCAAATACAAAAATGCTTCCTCAGACTCTGAAGAAGAAATTTGGATACCGGTGAGGTTGAAGGGATAAGAATCAAATCAGGAGCGGAAGCCTAGTGGCGTGAATGCCGTTTGTTTTTTGAAGAAATTAGAAAAATGTGCTACTTCTTCAAACCCCAACGAGTACGCAATCTCAGACACATTCCAGTCGGTTTGCTTAAGTAATATTTTAGCTTCTTTAATAATCCGGCCGCTGATAAGGTCAGTAGTTGTTTTACCCGTATTCTCTTTCAAAACCTTGTTTAGGTGATTTACGTGTACGGCTAGTCTATCGGCATAGTCTTTGGCAGTACGCAGGTTTAGTTTCTGCTGAGGCGATTCTATCGGGAACTGGCGCTCTAGTAATTCGATGAATAAAGACGAAACTCTAGCAGAAGCATTATGGCTGGTATATAGTGCTGTAATAGGCTGTAATTTTTGCCCGTAATGTATCAACTCTAAAACATAATTTCGTATTAAATCATATTTATAGGCGTAGTCAGATGTTAATTCCTTGTGCATTTTTCTGAATATATAACTGATTTCTTCCACCTCTTCATCTGAAAGCTGAAAGACCGGATACCCGCCTGATTTAAAAATCGGAAGGTCGTCAAGCACAACACCACTTTTATTTTTAATCAGGAACTCATCAGTAAATACACAAAAATGACCTGATTGATTAGCATCTTTAGGCACATAATGGTAAGGAATTTTTGGCGATGCAAAGAGTAGCGCGTTCTTCTCAATATCAATCACTTTATCAGCGTACTCAGCCTTATTTCTGCCTTTAATCAAGCTTATTTTATAATAAGCCCTACGATTATAAGGCATAACCGGCTTTTCCTTGATTTGTTTCGTGATTTCTGCGATATTAAACACATTAAAGTGTCCAATCTCCTTGCTATAGTCTTTTGGCAAAAGAGAAATTATGTCGCCGTCATCAGTAGTATAGCTGGTTTGTTTATAAAACTCTTCTATCGAAATTAATTCCATACGCTTGTCTTTAATAAGAACCTGTTTAAACCTATTTCTTTTGCCTACGAATGGCTCATTCTCGCCATTAAATAAAAAGTTCAAACAGATTCTAACTCAAAATAATAGATTGAATCCTAATTAATCAAAATTTTGCTTCCATGATTATTCGCTTAAACGGATAAAACACTGGTGTTTTTGGGAATCTGATTTTCAGACGCTTTTTGTATTCAGCAATAAAATGATTTTTTACTTCGCTGCTCAGTTTTTCGATATACGGAATCAAGGTTGTGCCCGATACCCAATCAAACAAAGCATCGGTATCTTTTAACACCAGCGGATAGATTTTTTCGAAAACAGTCATGCCTTTGCTGCCATTCTCAAAAAGTATTTGTGCGTATCGTTCTATATCTAGCACCGGGGTATCACGCTTCCAATTGTTAAGAGCCGAGCTAAATGGTTCTTCGCCGGCTAACCTATGCAAAATAAGGTTTGCTGCATTTTGGGTTTGGTCAGGTATCTGAATCACCAATTGTCCCTCAGGTTTTAGCATAGCAATAATACGGGGTAATATTTCTTCATGATTATTTACCCATTGAATAGCTGCATTCGAAAAAACCAAATCCCATTTGGTAGCTTGTTGCAGTTGTTCTTCAATGCTCCTTAGTTCAAATGTTACTTGCTCGTTTGCAAACGCTTTTGAGTCGTTGAGCATTTCAGCCGAAGAATCAATACCTGTTACTTTTGAGCCTGGCAATGCATCGGCTAGTTTCCTTGTCAGTTCACCCGTACCACAGCCTAAATCTATTGCATCAATTTGAGGCTTTATTGTTATTAAGTTCAGGCAATCATAAAATGGAGCAAATCGCTCTGACTTGTATTTATTGTAGGTATCAGGGTTCCAAGCCATATTCTTGTTTTAGTTTTCAGGTCTCTTATTTATTATTACAAATAAAACTCAAAAAGGTTTCAGAAGGGTTATAATCATAAAACAATTACTTTGATGTATGCAAGGTTTTCAAAATTAGAAAGAAATTCTAAAAAAATCCCTAACTTTGGTTTCTCCTAATTATTTAGGGTGTCACCTTTATTTTTGGCTTATAACCTTACCCATTAGACTCGACTAACCCTTGTCCATTATGAGTAAAAAACACTCTGCACTACTTTCGCACGTCCCACAAGATTTCACAATAGTTGGTTTAGGGGCTTCTGCCGGAGGCGTAGAAGCATTTCAACGATTCGTTGCTGCAATTCCTAAAAATTCGGGTATGGCCTATGTAATGGTTTTACATTTACATCCAGACCACGATAGTATTTTACCCGAAATACTATCTAGTCATACCGAGTTACCTGTATTGGAGATAAGCGACGATATTAATATAAAACCTGACCACATTTACGTAATTCCTGAAAACAAAATATTAATTACTGTTGATGGTGTATTAAAGTTGCTGCCTCGTGATAATGAAAATCCCGTAGTTTATTCAATTGATATTTTCTTCAATTCTCTTGGCGAAATACATCAGAATAATGCCATTGGCGTAGTACTTTCAGGTAATGGCAATGATGGAACCTTTGGCTTAAAAGCTATAAAAAAATACGGCGGTATTACCTTTGCGCAAATACCTGAGTCTGCCGGCTTTCCGCAGATGCCACAAAACGCTATTGAAGCCGAAGCAGTAGATTTTGTTTTACCTGTTGAAAAAATACCTGAGCAATTAATAAAGCTACAACAGGTAGTTGACAAGAATTATCCTGGCGACGACGAAAAGTCTATCCCTCGCAGTTATGAAGAGATTCTTAAACAAATTATTTTTCTGGTTCGTCAGCACAAAGGCATCGATTTCAGCTATTATAAAGAGTCTACACTTCGCCGCCGAATAGCCCGCCGCATGGGTCTTTGCCGATACGAAGATGTTGCCGAATACTACGAGTTTCTGAAAACTAACAAAGAAGAACTTGAACTCTTACTAAAAGATTTTCTGATACCTGTTACCTCTTTCTTTCGTGATGCTAAAACGTTTCAGGCATTAGCCGACAGAGTTTTTCCTCACTTACTAGAAAGTAAATTAAGCCAAAGTACTATAAGAATATGGGTAGCCGGTTGCTCGTCGGGCGAAGAAGCCTATTCTATTGCCATAAGTCTGCATCATTTTTTATCTTCACGTGCCCCAGACATAAAAATTCAGGTTTTTGCCACTGATATTTCAGAAAGTAATATTGCCAAAGCACGCTCAGGCACCTACAATGCCTTAGATATACAGGCTATTCCGGCACATTTGTTAGATACTTATTTTATTAAGGTTGATAATAATACTTATCAGATAAATAAGACCATCCGAAACAGTTGTGTTTTTGCCGTACATAACTTCTTGAAAGATCCTCCTTTCTCGAAAATAGATTTGGTTACTTGCAGGAATGTACTCATTTATATGACTACTTTCTTACAGAAAAAAGCCCTTACAACTTTTCATTATGCCCTTAAAGAAAAAGGGGTTTTATGGCTTGGCAAGTCAGAAACTGCCAATGTAGTATCTGATTTGTTTACGCTTATCAGCAATCACGATAAATTCTTCAGCCGAAAATATACCACTAGCCATTTTACACAAGACTCTCATGAAAGTATTGACGAAACCAGAAACTATAAAACCGATACAATCCATACACCCATGATAAGTCAGGCTGATTTTCAGAAAAATGCTGATGAAATACTGCTGAATCACTATACGCCACCTTGTGTAATTGTGAGCGACCAGAACGACATCATTCATTTCAGAGGTGATACCTCGTTGTTTTTTATGCCATCGCCTGGCAAAGCAAGCCTGAATGTGCTCAAAATGGTGCGCAAAGAATTAGCCTTTGATTTGCGGAATCTCTTACATAAAGCGCATGCAGAAAAAGAGGTAGTAAACAAAGAAAATATATTAGTGAAGCATGGCACTGAGTCTTATCTGGTTTCGATTGAGGTCATTCCTTTGTTGCAATCAGTTGCCTTGCATTTCCTGATTGTATTTAGTAAAAGAGCTGTTTTACCAACAGAATCGGAGCCATATAAACGTGGCACCAAGAGGAACAAAAAGAGCTTTGAGGAACTCCACATTGAGCAACTCGAAAAAGAATTGGCACAGATACGCCAGGATATCCTGAATATTACCGAGAGCCAGGAAGCGGCTAACGAAGAACTACAAAATGCCAACGAAGAATTATTGAGTAGTAGTGAAGAGTTACAAACACTAAACGAAGAACTGGAAACCTCAAAAGAGGAATTACAGTCGGGCAATGAAGAACTGATTTCGATGAATCAGGAATTGATTAACCGACAAGAACACCTGAGCCGAACGCAAGCACAGTTAGAAGAGCTTAATAAAAAACTAATCATTCAGAATAGAGCTTTTGAGGGAGCCCAGGTGAGTTCTAAAATGGGTAGTATGACCTGGAATTTGGAAACCGATGAATTTACTTATTCTGATAATCTCTTCCGTATTTTCGGTTATAAG
The DNA here is from genome assembly GCF_037860775.1 of Emticicia soli. Classification (NCBI taxonomy): domain Bacteria; kingdom Pseudomonadati; phylum Bacteroidota; class Cytophagia; order Cytophagales; family Leadbetterellaceae; genus Emticicia; species Emticicia soli. The sequence continues at coordinate 139,785 of NZ_JBBEWC010000004.1, forward strand.
CCAAAAGATTTTACACCGACCGTAAAAAAACTAAAAAGCTTTGTACACCCCGATGACCTGCCCGATTTAGAAAAAATAAGCAAGAAACTGCTGGTAAAGAAAAAAATAAGTGAGTTGTCGTTTCGGGCTTATACCAAAGATGGCTCGCTTAAATATATAAAAGGCACAGGAGGTATATTAAGCCTTGGTACTGAAAATATGCTGGTAGCCAGCCTACAAGATGTAACTGAAGATGTACTACTGAATAAAAACCTTCAGCTACGTGAAGCACAGTTATCAGAATCGCAACGCATAGGAAAAATAGGCAGTTGGGAGATTGATTTTGCAAGTAATACAATTCAGTGGTCAGACGAAAACTACCGCCTGTATGGCTATAAGCCTAAAGAAATTGTAATAGATTTTGATACTTTTGGGCGTGTGCACCCTGAAGATATTGAGATACTGAGAGAAGCAATTGAAAAATCAAGAAAATCAGGGGAGGCTTTTGAATCAGAGTATCGCCGCTATGATAAGCAAGGTTCTTTACGCTATATTTATTCTAAAGGCGATGTGCGTAAAGATAAAAAAGGAGTACCTACTGGTATGCTATGTATAAGCATTGATTTGACAGAGCTTCGCCTAAAAGAGCAAAAATTACTTGAGACTTTCCAGCAACTTGAAAGTAAAAATATAGAACTTGAGCATAGCAATGCCGAACTGGCCTCGTTTAGTTATATTGCATCTCATGATTTGGGCGACCCACTCTATAAAATCCAGGCCTTTACTGAGCGTATTATGCTGAAAGAAGAATTGTCTGAAACAGCACAAGACTATTTCTCGCGCATTATCAGGTCAACACAACGCATGAAAAGCCTATTAGCAGACTTGTTGAATTTCTCAAGAATGACAACCGACGAGGCGATATTTGCCAAAACCGATTTGAATGTGCTACTTGATGAAGCAAAACAAAGCTTAAGCGAGAGAATAGAAGAGAAAAAAGCAATAATAGAAGCAGATACGCTGCCTACGCTCAATATTATACCTACGCAGTTTTATCAGTTATTCACTAATATTATTTCAAACTCAATTAAATATAGCAAAAAAGACGTTACACCACTAATAGTGATTAAAACCCAATTGATGTTGGGTGAAGAAATAGACGACGCAAGGGCTATTAATAATAAAAAGTATTGGAAAATAAGTTTTACAGATAATGGTATAGGATTCGAGCAACAATACGAAAACAAGATTTTTGAGCTTTTCCAGCGTTTACACGGAAAAACAGAGTATTCGGGTACGGGCATTGGCCTCACTATCTGTCGTAAAGTTGTTCAGAATCATGAGGGCCTCATAGAGGTGTTTGGAAGACCAAACATTGGGGCTACTTTTAACGTGTATATACCAGAACGAGATTAAGTATAAGTAGACTACGACTTAGCCATGTTGAAGCGATATTTGTATGCCTCGGTGGCCGGTATTAGTATCGGCCTTGTTACCATTTATGTACTACCGGCTGAATTTGAACTTTTTCTGTGGCCCGTGCTCATTGTTGTCATTGGTTACTTTGCAGCCAGAACAGCAGACCAAGGTCTGTTCTGGCTCGGATTCAGATATGCCATAGTAGTAGGTATAAGTATCTCTTTTACGCATCTTATTCTAACCAACGATTATTTCCTGAGCCACCCCGAAGAAAAACAACATATAGAAGATTATAACCGCAGCCTTGCTCCTCAACTTGTTTTGTTGATGTGGGCTCCTGTGTATTGGCTTATTTTGGGAGCTTTATCTGGTTTACTAACTGTTTTATGGTCGAAAGTAAATAAGGCCGATTAACCGCTGGTATCAGTTCCACTTTGTACCTGAAGCTACCATAAAAATAATGGCAAGTGCAGCCAAGAGCGCAGGTATTGCCAGAGCTCCGGTCAGGATTTTTGCCAGTGTCAGATTCCCTCCCGATTTCAGATAGAGTGTACCTATCAACAATGCAGCTAAAACTGCTAACAATGCAGCCCAGATTGTAATATTGACCGACGAAACAGAGCCATCGGCTAAACCTATAAAGAAAAAATACAGAGCTACTAAAGCCACGGTGGCATCGATACCCCAAAATATCCAGAATAAAAGCATAGCAGTTAAAGTAAAAGCATGTAAAGATTTCTGGAGTAAATATGGGAGTAATAAGATTAAGTAAATAATTTTTCAGGCTGAACAGGTAGATATTTCTACTGAGTGGTAAAAGAAAGCCCCGGAATGCTTCATTAAGAAATATTCCGAGGCATCTAAGACATACATTGTTTTATACTAATAATAGGTAGTACGTAAAAAATATTGCGTTTCAGGCACTATTCGTTACAATTTCCAATTTCTTTCAGTTTTACCCGCACTCTGTTGAAAGTAACCTTTACCCGTGTGCGGGTGCCGGCTTCGTCTCCGGCGGTATCGCCAACAAAAGCAAATCGTTTAATTAGCTCGCCACTACCTGTTTCAAAAAAATCTTCTGCGTGGTTGCTGTCTAAATAATTTGTACTGGTTTCGTTATCACTTACAATACTTACGATTCTTCTGCTAGATGGTGCTGTATAAATCGTAAAAACAGATTCTCCCTCAGCCGTTGTCCAATCACTTTTTGTTTCTCTGGCAAGCATCTTCACCTTTGCTTTAATGGTATTGTTATCTACATAAATTTTCACATTTGAAGTCACGCTTGGGCCATTTCCACCATAATCTCTGTCTCCACGAGTACGTGGTGGCATATAAGTAACTACATCGGGCGAAAACGATACTTCCTCTTCTTTGCAATCGGGCACAACAGGTTGCGTAATAGCAATAGAAGACATTGCATTATTTTTATATTCCAGTATTAGGTGTTTACTGGCATTATTCAATAAAACGCCATTACTACCCAGATTAAGCACCAGATGATAATGCGACAACCTATTAAGTGCATGCGTAACATCAAGTTTCTGGTTTGTATTTGTTACCAGATACAGTTTTAATGATTGGTTATCAAAATCATAACCTGAAATATCAACCTTATTTCTTCTACTCGGCATCAGATTCATATCAATAGCCGAAGGGACAACCTGGCAAATAGCCGGGTTTCGCGCTGGTATTGGCTTCTTTAGCACCTCAGCTTTTATTCTTTGCAAGGCTTGTACAACTCTAGCACCTAGAAAATCGACATTACATCGAAGCTCTGAGCCAGCCGCGGCTATGGTTCTGTTGGCCAGATTCTGCACCTCATTACGAATGGTGCTTTGAGCTTCGTCTGTCAGGTTCTCGGCTAATTCATGCAATGTGGCCTGCCATGACTCCGACTCTTGTGTAATTTTGTCAATGGCATCGTCTAGCATAGCTACTGTATTGTTTGTTATATCCTGGGCTGTGTCTCTGATTGTTGATTTCAGACTACAGCCAAGCATGGCAAAAAACATAACGGTGCTAATCAGTAATTTTTTCATGGCTTAAGCATTTATATTTTATGAGATATAGCAGCTTTTAGAGCCACAAAAGTACTTTTAAAAGCACTGCCGAAATAGCGGAGAAACCCTTGTTTCCTTAGGTAAAAACACTAAATTTTTACTGTAAGAAAGCATACATGAAACACCTTTTGGCATTGTTGTCTTTTTATTACTATTTCTGGGGAAATAATTCCTCACAAGTTCATGGAATATAGTTTTCTGATAAGCACATAGTTATCATCTCAATTTCATTTCTATGGCACTTTACACACAAATCATATGGCTCTTCGTATTGGCAATACCTATCTCTTGTGTTGCATGGACGGTTACGCATGAAGAAATTTTTGCCGAACCCCGAGAATACTGCAAAAAACAAAGTCAGAAAGCAAAACGCTTACTGCAACGCAAGTTCTTTTATATTTTCACTTGTGAATATTGTTTCAGCTTCTATGTGAGTATTCTTTTTATTATCATCACCGATTTTCAATTATTATTTACCGACTGGCGGGGCTACGTGATAGCTGTGTTTTCGTTGGTTTGGGTGGCCAATATATACATGAGTTTGTTTTTCAATATCAGAATCGGTATTAAAAAAGAAGGCTTAGAAGCCAAGGTAAAAGAGAAAGAGCTAGACGAAATAAAAAAGACTAGCTAGGATAAAACAAATAAACCTTGCCATTTGGCAAGGTTTATCATAAAATTCTTCAATATTTCAGGCATTATTTCTCGTTTTTAATCGAGTACCGCCTCCATATAAATGTAAGCTTCGGCCAAATCATTCAGTTTACCATTTGCCTGTATCTCTTCATCTAATGTAATTTGTAAAAGTTCTGCTACCTCTGCATATCGCAGTATGTGGGCGATTGTGCGCAATGTACCATAAGAGGCAATCTCGTAATGTTCTATTTTCTGAGAAGCAAAAATCAAACCCCAGTCTCTTACACTACTTTGTTCTTCAGTCGACTCAATGATTTCGTCGCATTCATTTATTAAACCTACCATAGCCGAGCATTTCTTGGTTTTAGCAGGTTCATCTATTACCTTAAATATACGTTCAAGCCTGTTTACATGGGCTTGCGTTTCTGTTAAGTGGGTCTCAAAAACTACTTTTAGGTCTTCTGATGTTGCAGTTCTGGCTAATTTGGGTAACGATTTTATTAATTTCTTCTCGGCCCAATACATATCTCGTAAGCCAATAATAAATAGTTTTCTTAGTTTTGCTCCATTATGCTTAACAATATCTGTGATGTAATTTTTCATGGCTAACTTATTTTAAAAGTTAAATGGCTATATTAATCCCATAAAAAACTTATACCAGTAACGTATAATAGTTAAACCTAAATAATTGGCACAGAACAAAAATGTTTACGAGCTAAAAATAAAATTATATGAAAATTTATTAAAAGGCACTATATAGATAAGGCTCTCTGTTTTGAAACAGAGAGCCTTGTTAAGAAAATATATCTTTGATGCCTTAGATAGCTACAAATGCAGTAGTTTTTATAATAGAATTTTAGTTGCTGATTTCTCTTGATTCTATTTCTGCCTTAATTTCATCGAGTCCTTTTTTATTAGCTGCCATAATAACTATTAAACTAATAGGCATTACCATCAATGCAATTGAAATAGCCGTAAAGCCCTTTTTAACAATCAAGAAAACTACCGCTGCTATTAGCACAAACAATACGCCGATTATTCCTCCTAAAACTCCTTTATAAGTTTTTTCTCTTTTCTGTAGTTCGGCCAAACTTAGGTTTTTCAGGCTTGTATTTTTCATAGAAGTATTTGTATTTTGGTTTATCGGCCAATATTACAACACTTATTTATGTTTTGCAATTTCTTTCATAGCAGCCAGCAGTGTTTCATCATAAGTTTTGTATCGCCCGTTATCGTATTTTCGAAGCTCCGTAATTATAGTTGGTATATAATCAAAGCGTCGGTCTTGTAGGTAGGAATTTAGTAAATTTTTAGCTCCCTGCTTATCACCTATTTTCTCTGCAATCATAATTTCTCCTGCTCTCACAAAATGCTCATACAAGCAGGCACGCCAGGTATTATAGCCCTGGTTCGACATCACCAGTCTCATGGGTTCCAGTAAACTTTCGGTTTCTATTATCAGTTTTTCAGGCAATTTATCTACACTTGGGTTTACAAACGAATGCCCAAACTCATGCACACTTAGCTCTCTTAGTCTTTGTTTATCGGCAAAACCCATTTGCAGAGTATTAACACCTGAAAATTGCTGGAAATCGAGCGCCCCAAATACATTGTAGATATGCGTTTGCTTGTCTTTTGTGTACCTTATCCCAAAGCCCATGCCTTTTGGTATTGTAAGGCTTGGCACAAGGTTGTAGGTATTGAAACTACCCTTATAAAAGTTCTCCATAGCACTTATAAAATCGGTTTCGGGCAGGCTTTTTCTTACTTCTTCAAGAGCAACCTCATAATACTTTTGTGAGTCGGCTAAATACTGCTCAAAATTAATTTCTTTACTGAAGGCATTGAGCCCACTTAAAAATACTATTACGTTTTCTTTTGCTTCTTTAGGATTCTTGGTCTTCGAGAAATTGATATAATATGATTCTGCAATTGCGTCTGTCAGTTGGGCATTCGGGCAAGCGTCTACTTGTACCAAAAATGCGATAAGATAATCTAACCAAAGGTGGTCGGCTACTGCAAAGCTTGTTGCGAGGCTCTCGTTTGTGGCAAATTTCTTATACTTTTCATAAATGCTGTATCCGTAATTGTGCCAGTCTTTTTTAGGCATTTTCTTACCTCTTACATCAATCGTTTTGGTTTCGATATCGTTGCCTTCAAAACCAATAAAATAGGCAAGCCCCAGCAATTCAACATTCTTGTTTATTTGAATCTTAAGTTTTTTGTTAAGGGTTGTACTTTGAGCAAAAGCAACGCATGAAAGGCCAATAAGCAGTATAAGGGTAATAGTTTTTTTCATAATGTTATCCGATTAGGTATTTTTAAATATGAACTCTAACAAGCTTTGATATACTAATAGACAATGCTATTTATAAAAACCCCTATGTACAGTTTGTTATTATTCTTTATACCTATTGGGTGAAATAGATTTTCAGATTTTAAGATATCATCCCTACGGGACTTCGCTCTTAAATCGTTTAATTTTTACTACCAATATGACATCCCTACGGGATATTTTTCAGTCCCATCGGAACGATATATCGGTAGTAAAAATAGTAATATCAGAGTAATGTATCCCGTAGGGATAATATATTTTTAATTTCACCCAACGGGTATTATTCTTTATAATACTTTTTATGTTGTGTTTAAAGTGTATGTTTATTGGTTGCGTGTTCATAACAGCCCTCTGAAAACGCCAACAACCCTTACAAAAATTGTAAGGGTCGTTAAGTATTTAATAAAAATACTCAATAAATATTTTCAATAAGCATAAGTCTTATTGTGCTCTTAGTGCATCGTTATCGGTAAATACATACTCTACGCCTCCGCAGCTTTTGTTAAGCATACTATTCTGGTATCTTGAATAAGCCTTTGGATTAAAGAAACTACGGGCTTCTTGCTTACAGTTAATTTCGCCATTTATTACCTCGCATTGTTTCACATCAATAATTTTTTTGCCGTTGGCAAGTACAACAATTACAGAATCGCCATCTTGAAGAAAACTACCCAGTGGGCTCTCGTCTGACCAGAAACTAAAATCAATTGTTTTCTGATTTTCCACTTCTATCATTTTTATATTTCCCATCGAACGATTTCCCCAACCAAATTGAACAGGTTGATTGGAATTGTTGGTGAAGCTAACACAATATAAGCAAGTTTGAGGGCCTATACAGGCATTAAGAAGAAAAGCACTGCTTATTACAAAAATTACAGCTTTCGTTTTCATGATATACACGTATTAATTACAACAAAGGCTTAATACCAATCTGTCGTTAAGTCTTTATAATAAACCATTTATGAGGCAGTTTGTTCAATAAAAACAGTTGATCTGTTTTATGAGCCTGCACACTAAAATTCAGCAAAAATATACCTGACTGAATATTAACTCAAAAAGGCTTTTTTTGTAGCATATTGTCAACAGTAACAAAGATAATGAGGAAGAATAAACCCACGTATAACAGTAGCATCTCTAGGTGTAGTATAGCTTTGGACCAAACATTATCAGTAATTCTGCAAAATATCTCCAAGTGTGTTTGGTATAGTTTTTTATTACTGATAGATAACTTTTCTAACAGAAAATGAGGAATGTTTAAAATTAATAAAAACAAAAACGCGATAGAGCCTATCGCGTGATTTAAAATAATAAAGCTATGGAAACAATCATCGAAAATAGTGTTCAACACAGATTTTATATCTTACGAACCGACCACCACGTTTTTTATTATTCAATCATGACGAGTCCTGAATCGCGTTTTTGTTGGTATCAGCTATTAAAGCCTGTTGTCTGAGCGTGCTCCTGTTGTTTTTGCATTAGCATCTGATTTTAAGCCTCGCAAACGATTCACGCTGCCAGGGTTATTAACCGTAGCCTCTGATTTTCTATTTCCTGCATACTCTTTGCCTTGTGTTCCTGAAAAATCATCATCGGCATTTGTAGAATACTTATCCTTTGTATCCTTGTTTGTGTTTTTGTGTGTAGTTTCCATTGTCTTAATCAATTGAGTTGATAAATACTTTTGTTAGGATAAAACTCAAAAACTTCATGCCAAGTAGATAAAGACAAAGAATACTATATGGGAATGGGTAAAAAAGGGCAAAACAACCCACAAATTTATCTCTAATGAGATTATTGTAGTTCTCTATTTATGAGGCTCTTCACATAATCGCTCGTTACATCATTATTAATAATTTCGCTTAGGCCATCGTAGTCTTTTAGTTTTGTAGCCATGTCTTTCATGGTTTTCAGGGCTAGTTTCAGGTAATTAGGGCCTAAACTTACTCTGGCTACTCCTATTTCTTCAAGGTTTTTCAACGGGGGAATGCCAGGGAAAGTCAGCACATTAATCGGGAATTCGATAAGCTCATATAGTCTTTTTATATCCTCTTCTTTTTTCATAAGAATCGGATAAAAACAACCAGCACCGGCTTCTTTATAGGCAAGCCCTCGCTTTATTATCTCATCAAATTTTTCTTCTTCGCCTTTAAAAAGCTGTCCATGTAGCAATACATCGGTTCGGGCATTTATAAAAAGTGGAATATCTCTTTCCTGCGCTACTTCTTTTATGATGCGTATTCTTTTACATTGCTCTTCAAGCGAATATATTGCCTTTGTATCGGTATTAGTATCTTCTATATTTATACCGACAATGCCTGTATCTAGCAATTGATTTATATTATTGCGCAATTGGGCATCAGTTGTAGCATAGGCACTTTCAATATCGGCAGTAACAGGTACAGCTACACTATTGGCAATTTGCTTGAGGCGTGCCAGAACATCAGCAAAAGGCAGTTGTTCGCCATCGTTATAGCCATTCGAAAAAGCTATTGAGGCACTGGCTGTTGCTATGGCAGAGAACTCAAGGCTTTCGAGCAAGATAGCACCCAGTGCATCCCAGATATTGGGCAAAATCAACAATTTGCCTGTATGGTGCAAGGCATAGAGCTTTAGCGCTTTTTCTTTTTGTGTAGGTTTTGTTGTCATGGTTTTAGCTTACATCAGTAATAGAAGTAATTTTTGAATGAAGAAAATTAAACACAGATTTTCCTTTCATATTAAGCGTATCACCTTTTTTTAAAGTATCCGAAAAATCAATGGCTAAAACAGCATGATAATCTATGTCTATTTCTGTCTGATTAGCGTCATGTCTAAACGCAGTAATAGTTTGCTTACGAGATACGAAAAAAGCTTTTGCTTTTTCGGCCTGCTCTCTAAATGCCGATATGCCTGTAATACTCAAATTGACTTCTCCACCCGATATGTTTTCAAAATTAATGTTTTCATCTAAATCTTTCAACATACCCTCAACATCAAAGCTATTATAAGCCGCTATATACTGCTTTATTACTTGTTCCCGTTGCTCCATTATATTGTTTTATTGTTTTTTTAAATATATGCAATTTAGGCGAAATTAAGAATTCAGAATATTGGTTATAATAATCAATTTAATATCTTCAAAACTTATATCTCACCTGCAAACTAACATCTGACTTATGGTTTCCCTCAATGGTATCATTACCGCTACCGATGCTATGCTGGTTTTGTAGTTGCGTACGAGCATAGCGTGCCCATAAATCCAGATGCTTATTTAAAGCATATCTGGCAATCAGATACATCCGTAGCCCTTTACCATAATAAGCCGGAAAAGAAACTGCATACAAGACGTTGTTTTCAAAAGCATAAATACGGGAGTCATAATCGTCGGTAGCAAAATATGCTATTCTACCTTTTAAATGCAGTTTTTTGATATTTCCATCTATATCTTGCATAAGCGCATAGCCTACCGACTTTGCTCTGCCTTGGTAATGAAAAGTGTTTATTTGTACCCTACTCTGAATCTTGAATGCCCGGTTAATAGTATAATCAAAATTGCCAAGTATATTCTCCCGAATAGTATTTACCACAATGTCTTGCGGAGTAGTATTATCAGGCAGGTTTTTTCCTTTATGCTCGGCATGGTATTGTGCATATAAAAGTGCTCTATGATTGAGCTGATAAGATACCCTGAATAAATAATCGAAACCTTGCGAGGGAGCATCAACCAAATACCTGAGCCAGGGGAAACGGAATCGGTCATAAAAAACACTAAAAGTAAGACTCTTTGCAGGCGTATATTTAAGCCCCCAATAAATACCCTGTTCGTTGATAGTTCTACTACCTTCGGCTAAAGCATTGGCATAAAAACTATGGAAGTCTCTGCCATAATACCGCAGATGCATAGCCCATTCTACTTGTCGGCTTAAAGCTGCTACCCAACCGCCTGTAAGCCCAATGCCTCCGCTACTGCTGCGGGCAGCTTCGCCAAAGAAATTGATATTCTGCCATGTATAAGTAAAATTTGTACCTATTACTATATTTTGCTTACCCGTAAACTCAAACTTGTTGTAAAGCCTTGGTCGGCGCATCAGCACGGCATCAAATTGTGTATGTAGCATAGTAGCCCCCACATAACCATTACGGAAACGGAAGGTGGCATTTACGCCAATATTCTGCTCTGTAAGTTGGTTTTTACGGGCCAATTCCGTTTCAGTACGATGGTACCCCGATGCAAGAATAGAACTAAAGTATTGCTCTCTTTCGCCATCGGCTTCGTCAATACTGGCATCTCTTTTGGTATAAGAGTAAAAAGCTGTAAGGTCAATTTTATTGAGCTGGTAAGTAGCCGCTATGCCTCTTAAATTGCCACCTTCGAGCAAAGAGCTATAAGGTCTTATACCCATATTACTACGCCGCACAGTTGTTACGGCTTCGCTGCCCTTACCTAAGAAAAACCCGGCACCTAACACAAGCCCCTGCCCGAATTGCACCTGATAATCGCCTATCACAAGGTTTTTCAGCTTACCTTTGTTCTGTAATTGTAAGTGAAAACTATAAAAATCGAGGTAGTTTTTCTCTCCGGCGTCCTTTTCGGCAACTAAACCTATCTGAAAGTCTCGTGGGTGGCTCAACCTGTATCGTGCATATATTTGTTGGGGTGAGCCAAGATATTTGTTTTCTTTAAAAGCTCTACTTTTTTCCAGAGTCTGGCTTCCTCTTAATATCAAATAGTGGTCGCTCGCATTAGCAACACTACCAGGCAATGTCTTGATATTAAACTTTTGGCTAACCTCTACAAAGGGTAATAGTTGCTGAATGGTATTCAGATCAAAGCCCGTAATTGCCTGAAGCTCATAGATACTCAGTAGGTTTCCGTATTGTGCCCTATGCGCCAGCAGATTTTTAATTTGTACTACCGAAAGCACGTATAAAGCCGATAGTTCTTCATAACTCGCTGTATTTAAGTCGATTGGATTCTGGTATAATTGAAACAGGCTTTCGTATAGGTCTTCGTAATTAATATTTTCTTGTTGTAAAGAGAAAATGCGCTGTATAAACTCATCGAGGTTGATTTCAGGGCGTGGTCGGGTTTGCGCTTGAGACAGATACGTTAGCAAAAACAGTACAAAAATTAAGCAACTGCTTTGCCTCTTTAACCCAAGAGCCAGCACTGAGCCAGACCCAAAATTATGTTTACAAAGAGCGTCTTTTTTAGTCACGTTTGATAACGGGAGTTGTTCAGAGCAAAGTTTTTGGTTCTGAAATATGGGGAATTTTTATGCATCCAAAATTAAAGAATTCTTACATAAAAGCAATTATCTGACGGCTCAATGTAGACTTTTTTTCCCAAGAACCAGCTATACGTAGTGGCATAGATTTTTTACTTTAATAGTATATAAACCTACTTAAAAGTATGAGAAACGTAGAAAATCAAACTGAAATTTACATTAATGCAATGGGAGCTACCCCCCATGAACACGGAGTTTTTTTTAGAGTATGGGCACCACATGCCGACTACGTATCGGTTGTGGGAGACTTCAATAAATGGAACGAGGGGGCAAATCCTTTAATTGCAGGAGAGAATGGCTGTTGGGGTGTAAATATTGAAAATGCTAAAGAAGGCGACCAATATAAATTTTTTATTAAAAATGGTGAATTAAATCTTTACAAAAACGATCCTTACGCCCGACAAGTAACCAATTCAGTCGGCAACTCGGTAGTATATAATCCTAAAGCATACGATTGGGAGAATGTTACTTTCCAAATGCCTGCCTGGAACGAACTGGTAATTTATGAGTTACACATAGGTACATTTAACAGACCAAAACCTGATACAGTAGGTACATTTCATGATGCTATCAAGAAACTGCCTTATCTGAAAGGGCTTGGCATTAATGCTGTTGAAATTATGCCTCCTTTCGAGTTTGCCGGTGGTGTGTCGTGGGGTTATAACCCTGCTCACCCTTTTGCAATCGAAACCGAATATGGCGGACCCGTAGCTTTTAAAGATTTTATTAAGGCAGCCCATAAATTGGGTATTGCAGTAGTATTAGATGTTGTTTATAACCACTTTGGGCCTTCGGACCTCGACTTATGGCAATTTGACGGCTGGCACGAAAACGGCAAAGGTGGTATTTATTTCTATAACGACTGGCGTTCGATAACTCCTTGGGGCGATACCCGTCCGGATTATGAACGTCCTGAAGTTGGGCGTTATATTAAAGACAATGCCATTATGTGGCTTGAAGACTATAAGGTTGACGGCCTCAGAATGGATATGGTGCCTTATATCAGAAATGTACACGCCGACGGAAATCCTGCACATGATTTGCAAGAGGGATTGAACATGATACGATGGATTAATACCGAAGTAAGAGAACGTTTTCCGAATGCGCTGGTTGTAGCAGAAGATATGCATGGGCAAAACTTCATAACCGACAATGTTCATGATGGTGGCTTAGGTTATGGGTCTCAATGGGATGCCGACTTTGTACACCCGCTCCGTAATGTGCTTACACAGGCATCAGACGAATACGTAGACATGAACCTGATTTGCTCGGCTTTATTTAATCGTTATAGCGACGATGCCATGCGTCGTGTAGTATTTACAGAATCGCACGACGAAGTAGCCAACGGCCGTGCAAGAGTAGCCGAAGAGGTAGAACCCGGTAACGCAACAGGATGGTATGCCCGTAAAAAAGCTACTTTGGGTGCGGTAATGGTTTTAACTTCGCCTGGAATTCCGATGATTTTTCAAGGGCAAACTATTCAGCAGGATAGCTGGTTTCAGGATACTGAGCCACTAGACTGGGGACGCCTGAAAAACTTATCGGGTATTTCGAATATGTATAAAGACATGATTCATCTACGCAGGAATCTTACAGGCGTTTCGGCTGGATTGATGGGTCAACATACCGAAGTGCTGGCACTAGACCACGAGAAAAAACTGATTGCGTTCCAGAGATGGCATCAGGGAGGGCCAAAAGATACTACAGTAGTCGTGATGAATTTCTCGCACGAGACTATTCTTGACTATCCAATCAGGTTTCCGGCAGAAGGAAAATGGTTGGTGCGTTTCAATGGTGATTCCAAAACTTACGAATCAGACTTCATACATACCGAATGTGTAGAAGTTGATACAACTATAGAAAATGGAACTATTATGGGTCAAATCTCAGTAGGGCCATATAGTGCTTTAGTACTTTCACAAGACTAAGATTAATTCCGGAAGTACCATGCCTCGTCTCCTGCATGGTACTTTTATACAAATTCCACAACCACTATGAAAATTAAGCATCGATGGCAAAAAATTACAATTGGTATCATAAGTAGTATTCTGATTCTGCTCATTGTCCTGACCATCGTTGGTTTTTTCTTCCTAAAACCCATCGTAAGCAACCGCATTGAAAAAGGTGTGCTAAAAGCTACCAATCGCTTATACCATATTTCCTTTTCTGATATACGTTACAATCCCATTATTGGCGATATTGTCATTTCTGACGCACATTTTGTACCCGATACCCTCATTTATAAAAGACTACATCAAGTTCAGAAAGCACCTGACGATTTACTGTCAATCCATGTACCTAGCGTAAAGTTTACGGGTGTTTCTCCACTAGCTATTATTTTTACTAAAATACTCGATATAAACTCTGTACGTATAGATAACCCAACTATTACTGTTTCTCATAAAAGCCTGCCTTACAACAAAACTATTGATTCGGTAGAAAGAAAAACGCCTTATCAGTTAATATCTAAATTTGTTAAATCTCTGTACATTAATAGTGTCTTACTTAGAAATGTAGACCTGACTTTTGAAAACAAGGAATCTGCAAAAGCAAAGAAAAGTACTATTAAGAATCTTGACATTCAAATTACAAACATACTGCTTGATTCTCTTGCTGATAAATCCACCCAGAAGGTCTATTATGCTGATGATTATACCTTTTCTATCAAAGAAATTAATTTGCCTGATAAAAAACAGTTGAATGATAATATATTCAAAAATATCGTTTTTTCGCTCAAAAACAGGCAACTAAGCCTGAGCAGCTACCATCTTAAACCCCGGGCAGGCAACATGACTTTTGGCAAAGTATCGGGCGGGCAAGACCGTGCTGAAGTGATGTTTAAAAATATTCTTATCAAGGAAATCCAGCCCGAAATGTTGTTTCCTGACAATAAACTTTATGCACAAACGCTAAGTATTGATAGCGGCTTTGTAAAGGTATTTAATGATAAGCGTTACCTGAGAGCCAAACGTAATAAAGTGGGGGAATATCCTCACCAGATGTTGAAAAAACTTGATTTAAAGCTTAATATTGATACCGTAAACATAAGCAATGTAAGCGTTTCGTATGCCGAATATGACCCCGAGGCAAAACTGACTGGCGCTATTAGCTTTGACAGAATAAAAGGCAAGATATTTAATGCAACAAATGATAGCCTGCCCCTACTGAAAAACCCTATCTGTAAAGCTCAGTTTCATACCTATTTTATGAACAGAGGTAGCCTGAACGTATATTTTACTTTCAATACGCCTTCTAAAAAAGGTGATTTCACCTGCGAAGGGCAATTAGGTAGTTTTGAGGGCACTTCTATCAACAACATCACTGTTGCGCTTACGAAAGTAAGCGTACAATCTTTGCAGGTAAATAAGTATGTTTTTAAGCTCAAAGGAGACGACTATCGGGTAACAGGTTCGGGTACTTTATATTATGAAAATCTGCAAGCTACGCTTTTAAAAATAGGCGAAAAGAAAGATACAGTACAAGAGAAACCCCGCAGATTCAGGTTGTTTAAAAAGCGTCACGTACCTACGTTTTTAATAAACAATCTGGTACTGAAAGACTCGAACCCAAGTAAGAAAGACAACCTGCGAGTAGGCACTATTGATCACACACGCGTTCCGACCAAATCATATTGGGGCACTCTTTGGGGCGCTTTA
Organism: Emticicia soli; assembly: GCF_037860775.1. Lineage (NCBI taxonomy): Bacteria > Pseudomonadati > Bacteroidota > Cytophagia > Cytophagales > Leadbetterellaceae > Emticicia > Emticicia soli. The sequence continues at coordinate 155,140 of NZ_JBBEWC010000004.1, forward strand.
AGCCAATCTCTAATTCAGTGTGTAACCGGGGGTAGCAAGGATTAAATAGCCGATTTAAGCACCTTATGCGCTTATAATAATTCAAAACCCTGCTGTTATGCTCTTTGTAGATTCAATGTGTATTACTTACTTTTGAAAAGATTAACGCTGAATAGATTGGAAAAACTCAAAGAACAAATCTGTAAAATTTTTGACATAAGTCAGGAAGAGGCGAGCATATTTCTGGCTGAATTCAAGAAGAAAGAAGTAAAGAAAAACGAAATCTTTATTGCAGAAGGTGAGATATGCCATGTTGTGGGTTTGATAGAACAAGGCTTAATGGTATGTGTATATAACAAAGATGGCGAAGAAATAATAGACGAATTTGGCTTTGAAAATGGCTTTATCACTAATTATTATAGTTTCTTGACCCAAACGCCCTCACTCAAAGAAATCAGAGCGCTTGAAGATAGTATGATACACATCATAAGCCGCCAAAGCCTTGAAGTACTGGGAAGCCAACACCCATTTATCGAGCGCATGAGCAGAATTATGAACGAAAAGCTATTTCTACGAGCCCACGAGCGAATAAAATCTTTATTACTAGAATCGGCGCAAGAGCGCTACGAAAAACTGATTGCCCAACGGCAAGACCTCGCCAGGCGTATTCCGCAATACATGATTGCTTCTTATCTACATGTAAAGCCTGAAACCATCAGCCGAATCAGGAAAAAAATGAGCAATACTACTTTATTGACCTAGGTCAATGCACATAGTTCTGATATTGTATAAGTTTGTAGAACACTAAACATACATACAGAATTATGAATGAACTTGATTTATTGGTAAAGCAAACCGAAAGTGCTTACAATTGGGTAAATAAACTTATCGACAATATTACTGATGAACAATGGGATATTATTCCTGACGGTGTAGATTCAAATGTAAGTTGGCAGGTGGGACATTTGGTAATCAGCTATTATTATCACTCCGTAATGGTAACTGTCGGGCATCAGATGGATATACTACAACAAATTCCGATGAAAGATTATTCAGCACTTTTTCATAATACTTCTGCCCATCAATGTGTCGGAAAAACAAAACCTCAAGAGCTGAGAAATCATTTAAAACTCATAGCACAAAAGTCAATCAGTACTATACAAGCCCTAAGCATCGAAGACCTCGAAAAGCCCTTAGTTCCTACACCAATGCCCCACCCTATTGCCAAAACCAAATTTGAAGCCATAGACTGGAATATCAAACACACCATGTGGCACTGCGGCCAACTAGGTATTCTGAAACGCATTGTGCATGAAAGGTATGATTTTGGGTTGAGGTAGGGTATAGTTAAACTTTTATTGATAGATAACACTAATCTTAGTTTTAAATCAGTTATTTTGCTTTCAGTTTATGCTCATTAACCTAACTAAGTTTAGCTGTACTAATCAAAATGAAATTTTTAAGCCTTTCTTTAATCGCTTTTCTTATTATTTGCTTTACTCAAAGTTGTTTTAATAAAGAGAAAAATTTAAAACCTCAAGACCCTAAAGCTAATTTTGATTTCAAAATTGGCAAAAATGGCGAAGTACAATTTACAAATGCTTCTACCGATGCTATAAATTTCTTTTGGGACTTTGGTAATGGAGAAACTTCTACTGAAGAAAATCCTAAATATATTTATAAAGAGAATGGGAGCTATACTGTAAAGTTATTTGCTCAAAATGCCGAAAAAAAAGACTCACTTAAAAAGACTGTAGTAATAAGCGATGTTCTCGAACCTAAGGCTATTTTTGATTTCAAAATTGGCAAAAACGGTGAAGTTCAGTTTACAAATACTTCTACCGATGCTACAAATTTCTCTTGGGACTTTGGCAATGGAGAAACTTCTACAGAAAAAAGCCCTAGTTATATTTATAAGCAGAATGGGAGCTATGCTGTAAAGTTATTTGCTCAAAATGCCGAAAAAAGAGACTCACTTGAAAAGACTGTAGTGATAAGCGATATTCCCGTAGAAGCTTACGTATTTGTATGCGAAGACCAAGGTACTTGTTATCTATTGGATGCGGCATCAGGAAAAAAAATCTGGGACTACAAATTCTATCCTTATATAGGTTCTTCCCCTACTTTTGACAAAGGACAATTGTTTATAACAACTACAGGCAATTCTCGTGAAACCGCTGGAATAATTAGCCTAAATCTTGAGAAAGGCACTAAAAATTGGGAGTTTATAACATATAAAAGTATTATATCTTCTCCTATGGTTGTGAATGATAAAATATACTTTATATCGTATGATTGGATCGAGGATGGTATCTTATACTGTTTAGATACCAAAGATGGAAAAGTAATATGGGAGCTTAGTTCTAAGACATTTATGGATTCTTCTCCCACGGTTTACAATGGAATGGTATTCATTGTTACTGGAACAGGCTTACAGATAATTGATGCAGAAAGGGGCACTCTAATAAAAAATGCCCGAATACAAAACGAGGTATTTTCTAATGGTAAATTTAGAAAACCACAAGGATTCCATTTAGCACATTCTTCTCCTGCTATACACAATGGTATTTGTTATTATACATTTAACAATGTTCTTTTTTCATACAATTTAACTAGTGGTGAAAGGAATATATCTAATCTGAATTATACAGGTTTTTCGTCGCCAACAATTGATAGTGGATTACTTTATATTCATAATGACCGTAAATTACTGGCAATCAATTTAAGTAATTTTACAGAAAAATGGAGTTTTGGCGACTCTGATAATATAATAGATACTTCTGATTCTCCGTTTATCGCAGACAAAACTGTTTATTCAGTCGGTAGCGGTAATCTATATGCTATTGATGCCCAAAGCGGTTCAAAAAAATGGCACTACAATACTAGCAACTTTGGTGGTGCGATTAATTGCTATCAATCTACTGTATATGTAAATTCAACTAAAACCCTGTTTGCATTAGATACCAATACAGGCAAACAAAAATGGAGTTTTCCTTTAAATAGTATAGGCCTGGGCCGGTCTTCAACGCCCTTAATTATCAACAATAAAGGTGAAGTTTTTCATGGTACTATAAGTGGCGCCAAAAATTAACTTTCCAAATGTGGTTTCTGTTTTGTTACTTAGCTTTTTTAGCAGTAGTATACAACAAATATGTAAGGCTAAACTGAAAGTTTATTCTTTCATATATGATTCTATCTACCCCATCTTGCTTATAAACGGTTATACCTTCGCTATTCTTTTGCGGCATGAATTTAAAACGAGCCGACGCAAGTAGATTATTCCATTTAATCCCTCCTTCACCAACTAAAAAAATGCTTATTGGGGGACCATATACTTGTATTCCAGAATTAAAGGTAGGGATATGCTTAATATGAATACCACCTCCTACAAAAGGCTTAATTTTAGACCTAATATTAAACTGATGCCTCATAAGTGGAACAAAATTCAGATAATTAATACTAGTCGAATAGTTTAGAGCCTCAATTTTTACATTTTCTCTATTAAAGAAAGTTTCAAATACAAAACTAGTCCGGTTAAGATTTCTTTTAGTAAAAAAGGAGACACTTAAACCAAATAACATATTCGGAACAATTGTTTTTGAAGAGAAATAGGTAGTATATACCCCATGAGCAACGAGGTTTCTATCAGAACTTATACCCGCCATTACACCTACCGCAAAAATACCTTTATCTTCTTTTTTTTTCACATAACAGGTGTAATTACAACCAATACACTCGCTAAACTCAATAAATTTGTCTGTCATTGTACGAATCTCATAAGTCAGATTATTGGTTTTTATTGTCTTAGCGCAATTATTAAATAAGAGTTCTAACTGCTTTTGATACAATTTATTATTAAACTCAAATACTTTCCCATTTCTTTCCTCCAAAAAACTATGATTGATTAATTCAGTAATCTTTTCACCCTCTTTGTAAAAGAAATGCTGTTTATTTGTATCATCATTTAAATATAAGAGGGTATAATCTGCTTTTAGCAAAACTAAAAACGCTAATATGACGTCTTTTTTAACAATCAGATTACGGTCTTTAAGTAATGCATTTGTAGTAAATGGTGTTATATCTAAGTCTGTTTTTGCAACCAGATAATTCTCTTTCCCAGTTATCCCAAAAGAGCTTAATTCTGCAATCTCATACGATTGCTCACTATTATTGACATCTTTAAAATTGATTCTTGTAGGGTTACTTATCCAGTCCTGGTCGTCAATTCTTCCTTTTAATGTATCAGTTTGGTTTTTTAGAATAATAAATCCATCAACATAGTTTTTTTGAGAAAAAGCAGAGACAGAAATAAAAACAAAAAGTATTGTTTTTAGGAGTTTCATAGAGCGTATCTAAAGATTTTAAACTGTTTGTCAACAGCAGCGTTTAATAATACGTATTGGGCTTCAATTTAGTAAAAATTTGAATCATGAAACCACACCAATTAATAAAAGATTTTTAGCCATGAATAAATTCAACTACAACTTAGATTTTAAAAACACAGACTTTCGGCTGCACCCGGAGCTTTACCGCATTGGTGTTGGCGAACAAGGCGTATTGTTGGTTGAGCCATATAAATCTGAATTGCTGCCGCTATGGCGGTTTAAAACTGTTGAAATAGCCCGAGAATCAAGCAAGGCTATTTATGAGCAATTTGAGAAATACCTGAAAGAAAAAGATTTTGTAGGGGCCGATATGGCTCGTAAATACCTGCAAATGGGTTTTACCCGTGCCCGTCGCTATGCCAACCATGCCAGCGGACAAAAGTATGCCCAAGAACAGCCAAGAGAAGAAGCTGTTGAATACCCATACTCGAGTGGAAGCAAGTTTAAAGACAACCCCATATTGCCACAAGAAACCGATGCCCTGACCAACGAAAAAGCTCAGGCAGCACAGGTATTTAAAGAACTTTGGTTTAAAGCCAAAGACAATGCCGAATATAAGGCTTTAAAGAAGTGGTTTCGGGATACGTATTATAAATGAGGCATCATAACAAAGCAAAAACCACCTCAAATGAGGTGGTTTTTCGTGAAAGATTAAGAAAGAAAGAAAGTCGGAATCCCTATGAGCCACACATCTCGCAACCCTCAGGGTCGTCGAGTGAGCATTGCATAGCAGCATATTGATATTCATCATCACTATTAAAAGTTGCGGCAGCTGATGCTTTTGCCGTTTGTTCTTCGGCATATTTAGCATAATCTAATGGTTTTTCCTCAACGGTTGTAACAGCCGGTACTACTTCTGCAATTGCTTGTCTGTCTACCGTGAACTTCACAGCGTCAGAAGCAGCTTTGGTGCGTAGGTAATACATACCTGTTTTCAGACCTGCTTTCCATGCATAGAAGTGCATAGAAGTAAGTTTACCGAAATTAGCATTTTCCATAAAGATATTTAACGACTGACTCTGGCAGATAAATGCACCACGGTCGGCTGCTAAATCAATAATGGTTTTTTGCTTGATTTCCCACGCTGTTTTATAGATATCTTTCAGATTCTGTGGGATTTCAGGTATGCCTTGTACCGAGCCATTTGCAGCAATCAACTTGTTTTTCATGGTATCGTTCCAAAGACCAATTTTTACCAAGTCTTTCAACAAATGTTTGTTTACCACTACAAACTCACCTGACAATACACGACGAGTATAGATGTTTGAAGTATAAGGCTCAAAACATTCGTTGTTGCCTAATATCTGGCTAGTTGAGGCTGTTGGCATAGGAGCCACCAAAAGTGAGTTGCGCACACCATTTTGCTTCACTTTCTCACGAAGCTCTTCCCAGTTCCAACGGTTTGAGTCAGGCGTTACACCCCACATGTCGAACTGGAAGATACCTTGCGAAATAGGAGATCCCTCCCATGTAGCATAGGGTCCTTCTTTTACTGCCAATTCCATCGATGCTTCCATTGCAGCAAAGTAGATGGTCTCAAAAATATCTTTGTTTAATCGACGGGCTTCGTCTGATTCAAAAGGCATTCTTAAGATAATCAACGCATCGGCCAAGCCTTGAACCCCTAAACCAATAGGGCGGTGGCGAAGATTGCTTTTCTCTGCTTCAGGAACAGGATAGTAATTGACATCAATCACTTTATTCAGGTTACGGGTAATAACCTTCGTAACTTCATACAATCTCTGATGGTCAAATTTCAAAAAGCCGGTTTTGGCATCTTTTACAATGTATTTTGGCAATGCAATTGATGCAAGATTACAAACGGCTACTTCGTCTGGTGCTGTGTATTCGATAATCTCGGTACACAGGTTCGAAGATTTGATTGTGCCTAGGTTTTTCTGGTTCGATTTCTGGTTGGCCGCATCTTTGTATAACATGTACGGTGTACCTGTTTCTACCTGCGACTCCATCACTGCAAACCAAAGGTCCTGCGCTTTAATTGTTTTACGAGCCTTACCTTCTGACTCATATTTTTGGTATAATCTTTCAAATTCCTCTCCGTAACACTCTGACAAACCCGGAGCTTCGTTAGGGCAGAACAACGACCATGTATCGTTGGCCTCAACGCGTTTCATAAATAAGTCAGAAATCCAGAGAGCGTAAAATAAATCTCGAGCACGTAGTTCTTCCTTTCCGTGATTTTTCTTTAAATCTAAAAACTCAAATATATCGGCATGCCATGGTTCAATATATATAGCAAATGAGCCTTTGCGTTTTCCGCCGCCTTGGTCAACATAACGGGCAGTATCGTTGAAAACACGAAGCATCGGCACAATACCATTAGAAGTACCATTAGTACCCTTAATGTAAGAACCTGTTGCACGCACATTGTGGATAGCTAAACCTATACCACCTGCTGATTGTGAAATTTGCGCTGTTTGACGTAAGGTATCATAGATACCGGTAATGCTGTCGTCTTTCATCGTCAATAAGAAGCACGACGAAAGCTGTGGTTTTGGCGTACCTGCATTAAATAATGTAGGTGTAGCGTGCGTAAACCAACGTTCCGAAAGCAATTCGTAAGTTTCAAGTACACGGTCAATATCATCGCCATGAATACCCACTGCTACACGCATAAGCATGTGTTGCGGGCGTTCAACGATTTTACCGTTTAGCTTTAGTAAATACGATTTTTCTAAGGTTTTGTAACCAAAATAATCATAACCAAAGTCTCTGTCATAAATAATTGCAGAATCTAGCGTTGCCGCATGTTTCTGAATCACTTTCCAGGTTTCTTTTGCAATCAATGATGCATTCTGGCTGGTTTTCGGGTCAACATACTGATACAACATCTTCATTGTACCCGAAAAAGACTTCAAAGTGTTTTTGTGAAGATTAGAGATAGCAATCCGAGCCGCTAAAATAGCGTAATCAGGGTGCTTGGTGGTCATCGAAGCGGCGGTTTCCGCAGCAAGATTATCTAATTCCGAAGTACTCACTCCATCATAAATTCCTGCTACAACTTTCATGGCTACTTCAACGGGTTGGACAAATGCCGGCTCTAGGCCATAGCACAATCGCTCAATACGAGCAGTAATTTTGTCGAACTTTACCGACTCGCGGCGTCCGTCTCGTTTGATTACATACATAAGGCAGTCTCAGTAAGGGGTTTGGATTCGAAAAATATTCTTATAGACCAAGCACGTATGGTCTGGACACGCAAAAAATACAGCAACATTGAATTTATAATTATTGTGACCGCCATTACTTTTTGGGTTTAAATTATTTTGGGTTACAAGCAGTCAACTCTGCTAGTCATATAAATTTTTACGCACTGGTTTATCACTAAATCAGTATGTAAAATTAACAATTTCTAAAGGCTTGAAAAAACCGCACTTCTATACCATTTTAGCAACAGTAAAAAAGTCTAATATTAAGAAAATGTTAAGACCTAATAATCAGTCAGTTAGTTTTTAAGGAAGGTAGAAAAAATCAAATTAAAAAGTTATCCACAAGCTTGTGCACACTTTTTAGATTTTTTCTTAGTAAAGAATTACGTAGTGATTAGGTTGGGTTTTCATTAACAAATGTAAATATTTAATTTTCAGAAAAAAAAATTATTTCTGAAAAAGTTATCCACATTGAAAAATCACCCATTAATCATGGCATTCCATCACTAAAAGGTCTCCTTTTTCATAAGAAACACTTACAATCCCGTCGCTGGCAGCCTCATTACTGCTTCCGGTTCTATAGCCGAGCTTAAGTTCCTCATTATCAAGCTTGTACAACAGATTCCCCGTTCGTATACCCGTAACAGTACCAACAGGTATCAAAGAAATGGGTGAGCCCTTAGCAAACCACTTCTCAAAGACATTTGGAGTAGGTAATAAAGGATATATTACTGAATAATCGTCGATTAAGACGATACGAAGTTTACTTTTGTAACGTATGATACTGGTCATGTTGGTGATAGAGTGGTCGGCTCTGCGGCCCGTTGCCCATACCACATTAACTGCAGGGAAGCCCCGAGTTATCAACATTTCAAAAGCCTTCTCAAGGTCTGTTTTTTCCTGGTCTGGGGTATGAATAATCTCGATAGGATACTGGCTTTTCTCTATCTCTGTTAAGTCAATGTTAACATCAAAATCGCCTAAAAGTACATCAACTTTTATGCCGAGCTCCATTACACGATAGATAGCCTGGTCTAAAACAACAACGAAAGGACTCCACTCCAGCAGTTGCCCCAACAACTCGAAACTACATGCCTCACCATTGGCAATAATCAATGCAGGTTCTTGTTTTTCTCTTACAATATGATGAGATGACATTCAAACAAAGGTAAAATTTTTACGTTGAGGTAAATAATAAACCTCAGAACAAGAACAGAAGTTCTCAATAGCAACGAATATTTTTTAAATACTTTTGGGTGCTTTGTTAACCTACTGGCCACTAAGGGCTAAGGCTATTTCAGGTCTGCAAGTTTTCTTAAATCGATGTCATCAAGAGTAGCTTTGATTTTACTCATATCAACATTAGTACCTTTTATGCTAACCACAAAGCGGCTGGCTATAAGCACTGCCATTTCACTTTCTTTTGTTTGGGCATCATATTTTTCAAATGCCTTATGGTCTTTGTATGTAGTTGTTTTTTCGTAGCCCGTCTCTGACTCCGTGTTAATATTAAGCATTGACCAAGCTGCCATACCCATAATACCACCGGTACCTGCTACATCTGCTATATTTACCTCTATAGAGTTATCTCCTTCAAAGTATTTCCCCTCAGCCGTTGCTACCTGAAAACCCATAGCACCTGTTTTCTCGCCTGATACTTTTTCTCTGGGCAGGCCATTGGCATCAGCAGGTAATAGCTCTTGTAATAATTTTGGGTCTACTACGTCTTTGGGCTCTTCATTCGCTAGTTTTTCGGCCTCTTCAGTAATATTCTGTACTATATCTTCGGCTGTTTCAGGTGCTTTTGTTTCTTCTTTATTACCTCCACAATTAAACATTAAAAAACTGGTAGCCAACAAAATAAATATGTATTTGAGTGTTTGCATGGTATTGGTATCTGAAATAATAAAACATGAATATAGATAGGTACTTCTTTAAAAACAAAAAATGAATTACTATATGTTAACTAAACCTATTACATTTGGTTTTTTATTGCTCAATCAATGCTTACTTTCCCAAACGCCAAAATAAACCTTGGGCTCAACATTGTTGAGAAACGCCCCGATGGATTTCACAACATTGAATCAGTTTTTTATCCTGTCAATTGGTGCGATGCGCTCGAAATAGTCCCCGCTGCGCAGTTTCAGTTTCAGAGTTCTGGTCTGGCTATTCCGGGCGATGAAAAAAACAATCTGTGTATTAAGGCTTTTCAGCTAATACGCACCAAAAACCCTAAAATGGCAGATAAAGCGGCACATTTTCATTTGCACAAAGTGATACCTATGGGTGCAGGGCTAGGTGGCGGCTCAGCCGATGGTGCTTTTGCCCTAAAAATACTCAATGAAATCTTTGAGTTGGGTCTTAATACAAATGAGCTACAAAACTATGCCCGCCTATTAGGCTCTGACTGTGCATTTTTTATCGAAAATCGTCCGGTATTTTGTTACAATAAAGGCGATGAATTTGAAGAATTTTCGTTAAATTTAAAAGGCAGATTCATCGTACTGGTTAATCCTGCCATTCATATATCAACAGCCGAAGCTTATGCCGGAGTAAAACCCCAAAAAGCGGCAATTCCGCTGAAAGAAGCATTATTATTACCATTAAATAAATGGGAGGGTATTGTGAAAAACGATTTTGAACAAAATTTGTTATGGAAGTATCCGACCATTGCAGAGACCAAAAAAGTGTTATATGAGCAAGGAGCACTATATGCTTCTATGACAGGCTCGGGTTCTACTGTGTATGGCATTTTTGAGACAGAAAAAGACTTAAAAGCACAATTTCCGGACTTTGCGCTATGGCAAGGTTATTTTAACTAATACCACCAAAGAGAATGTTGAAACAACTTACAAAACGCCGTGAACCTCTTTCATTTATGCTTTATCTGGGCATTCTGGGGAGTAGTCTGCTGTTTTTTTTCATCATTCTGGTTTTTGTTAAAAAAGAGTTTAGTAATCAACAAATTACACTAAAAATACCCGGCGTATTCTGGGCTAGTACCTGGATAATACTTGTAAGCAGCTCTACACTTCATTGGGCCAATAAGGCATTCAGAGAAGAGCGTTTTCGCAGTTATCGGCTCAATATCAGTCTAACGTTAATATTTGGTATTGTTTTTATGATTTTACAGGCACTAGGCTGGCGGCAAATGATTATCAGCGGTATTACTATGAGCAACAATACAGGTGGAATGTTTATTTATATTCTATCTGGCTTGCATCTGATTCATGCGCTTGGTGGCATTATTGCTTTAGGAGTAGCCAACAAAGATGCTTTTCAGCGAATGGAATATGTTGAGTCTTATGTTTATAGTGTAAATCCACCAAATCAATTGAAACTCCGATTGATTAGTATATATTGGCATTTTATTGATGCCTTATGGCTACTTTTGTTTATTTTCTTACTTTATCATGCTTCACAAAACCCGGGGAATAGTAATTAACTATATTCGTTACCGAGAAACGTCTATCATCGCCAAAATCTATACCGAAAAATTTGGGATACAATCATATATAGAAAACGGTGTGCGGAGTAGCAAAGGCAAAAACCGGATTGCGTTGTTTCAGCCGCTTACACTGGTAGATATGGTATTGTACCATGACGACAAAAAAGAGATTCACCGAATCTCGGAAATCAAAGCGGCTTATCCTTTTAAAACGCTTCCTTATGATGTTTATAAATCGAGCATAGCAATGTTTCTTGACGAGGTTCTCAATAAAACCCTAAAAGAAAGCAACGAGAACGCCGTTTTATTCGATTTCCTCTATCATTCTTTTATTTTCTTAGATGAAACTGAGCAGCATTTCGAGAATTTCCATCTTATTTTCTTATTGAAATATGCGTTCTTTCTGGGCTTTTTACCGCGCGATTCTAATGAAATCATGGCGCAACTTCATGAAGCCAATATCATTATCCCATTCGACTCAGGCTATAAAACCTTAATGAATCAACTTATTGCTGCCGATTATCAGACACCTCTCGGCATGAGCAGAGGAGCAAGAAACCATCTACTAGAAGTAATTATTTTATTTTATCAACTGCACATAGAAGATTTTGGTGAGGTAAAATCTCTTCAGGTATTACGGGAAGTACTAAGTTAAGTAATACCTAAGAGTTTTAAGTATCAAAGGAAAAAATACAAATAAAACTGTATTGTTTTCTATTTTTTAAATTTCCAACTTTGTTTTTCTATCAATTTGTCGGTACCATGAAAAAACCTATACTATTTCTTACCCTTTTGCTTAGCCTGTTTATTTTTAACACTCATGCCCAGAAAATTAACTTTACTCCTGCCCCTACAAATCCTAAATTAAAACTAGGCCTGGCACAAATAGCTTCTCTTACCACCAATAATCAACTTGTTGATGTGAGTAGTGTACGAAACTACAACTTGCTTCAATTTAAAGAGCTCAATAAACAAATCATGGTTGATGTAATAGCCACGGCAGACGTAGCAGCTTTGCAAAAAGAGCTTACTGCCTCGGCTATTGAAATAATAAGCTACTCGTCGAAAAGAGTTACCTGTTGGGTAGATGTAGATAAAATCAATGGCCTGATTGAGAACTCAAAAAATATTTCGTGGATACAACCCGTAATTAAGCCACTGAATAACTCCGGCCCTGTTATGACCCAAGGCGATTCAGCACAACGCTCAGGCATAGCCAGACAGCTATCAGGATTAAATGGTGCTGGTGTAAAAATCGGCGTTTTATCTGATAGTTATAATTTATTAGGCGGAGCCACGGCAGGTGTAAACTCAGGAGAGTTGCCAGGTGTAGGCAACCCAGATGGTTTTACAACCCCTGTAACAGTATTGAGTGAATCAATGCAAGGCGGTGGTGATGAAGGCCGGGCCATGATTGAAATTATACACGATGTAGCACCAGGTGCGCAGCTATACTATTATTCTGCCTTTAATGGCGAAGCCGACTTTGCTAATGGTATCAGAGCACTGGCACAAGCAGGATGTAAAATTATTGTTGATGATATTACTTATCTGCTCGAGCCCTTCTTTCAGGATGGCATAATTGCACAGGCGGTCGACGAAGTAACGGCAAATTATGGTGTGTCTTATTATTCATCAGCCGGCAACTCAATCAATAGTTCTTATGAAGCCCCTTTTCAGTTTACTACATTTGAGCCTTTTTTGAATAGCACCGAAACTGCTCATAATTTTGGTACATCGGCCAATCCCCAATACATCTTACCAATCCAGATATCTGGGGGTATGACCATGACTTTGCAATGGGACGACCCTTATTTTAGCACAGGCAATGGCTCGGCAGGTGCTACTGCCGACCTCGACCTTTATATTTTAGTGCAGGTCTCCGGAGGCGGCTATCAGGTGGTTAGCTCAAGTACCGATAGCAACATTGGCGGAGACCCGGCTGAAATACTGCAGGTTTATGGCTCTGGCCCTGCCTATGTTCTTATTACTAAAAAAGCAGGTACTAATCCTCGTAATATAAAATTTATAGGGTTTCGTGGTTTAAGCTGGTCTAACACCCCATCTGATATTGTGGGTATTAAAGCATCAACCATTATTGGCCATCATAATGCTACACACACAATAGCCGTAGGAGCAGCCAGTTATGACAAAACTCCGGCGTATGGTGTTACTCCCCCATTGCCTGAGTCTTATACCTCTCGTGGAGGCACACCTATCTACCGTTCTATCTCCGGCACTTTGCTTCCAACGCCAGTTGTCAGACAAAAACCAGAAATAGTTGCACCTGACAATGCAAACACCTCATTTTTTATTGCCGGGTATGATTATGAAAATGATGGCAAACCTAATTTCAATGGTACTTCTGCGGCTGCTCCGCATGCAGCAGCAGTTGCCGCATTAATGCTACAAGGCAACCCGGGCCTAAGTCCAAATGCTATCAAAACGGCTCTTATTAACTCGTGTGTAGATATGGATGACCCCTCAACTCCCACTTTCGACACAGGTTTTGATTATGCTACCGGAAACGGGCTCATAAGAGCTGATGCAGCGGTTTTAAGCACGCTGAACCCAAACTGCCCAACTGCTAGTGTTAGTATAACACGACCAACTACTTTCTGTGAAGGTGACTCGGTAATATTTGATGCCAACAGCGCCTTAGGTTATACGTTTCAATGGAAACGAAACAATACCGATTTGCCAGGGCAAACACAGGCACGCTTCATAGCTAAAGAATCAGGTTTGTATTCGGTAGCTATTACCAACCTCAACTGTACGCTGGTGTCTTCACCTATAAAAATTACAGGTAAACTAGGCGTTCCTACACCTACTACTGTAAACCGCACCATCAGCCAAGGCACTACAATTACTGCCGGAAATGGACTACAAGCCAGTAGTAATTGCCATCCAATGCAAACTTTTACTTATTCGGGGCCAGTTATTGGCTATGACAACGGTAATAAAAGCGGTTCTGACCCTACAGTAACAATTGCAGGCATGAATGGCAATATTGTGCTTACAAGGGTTTCTATCAGATGGCGCAAAAGAAATGGAGGGACTATCAACGACTGTGGTACAACAGGTGGTAACGCTAACCCTTTCAATAATGAAATATCATTTAAAATTATTGCCCCCAACAATACAACAATAAACCTGCTCAATGCCAGTACTTATTCAGTTTCAGGTACTTATGTTGGTGTGGTTACAACAGTATTTGAAGATGGTAATAGTGCGGTAGGTTCAAGCCCCGCTTCAGGTACATTTAGTCCTGCTCAAAGTTTGTCTATGCTAGATGGCACAAGCCCTAACGGTATCTGGAAGCTAATAGCCAATGATAACGCACCTGCCGACCCTCTATGTGTAGAGAGTTTTTCGGTTACAGTTTATACTACAGGCGCAGGCTCGGCAAGCAGTATTACCTGGTGGGATGCCCCAACAGGTGGCACACAGGTAGGCACAGGCAATGAGTTTATACCAACTAATACCGCAATTGGTACTTATACCTACTATGCCGAAGCTGGTTGTGCAGGCAGTGGATTAAGTTGCCAGACTAGCATCAGAAAACCCGCTACGCTTACTATTGTGCAAGGTTGTGTAACACAAGCCGGGAGCGTAAATACCAGTGCTACTGTATGTGCTGGTAATAACAGCGGTACGCTTACCTTGACTGGACACACAGGTACTATTCTCAGGTGGGAGTCTTCGACCAACGATTTTGCCACTTTTACAACAATTAACAATATCAGTACTACTCTTAGTTATTCTGCATTAACACAAACTACACAGTACAGAGCCATAGTAAAAAATGGTGTATGCAGCGAAGCGGCAGCTACGCCTGCCACTATTACAGTTACGACTATTAACGCCACAGCAAGTAATACAGGCCCTTATAATGTAGGGCAAACCATTCAGTTAAGCGGCTCTGGTGGTAGTACTTACAGTTGGACGGGTCCAAATAGTTTTAGCAGCAGTAATAACCCTGCAAATATTAGCAATGCTACTGTTGGCATGACAGGCACTTATACAGTTACGGTTACACAAGGTACTTGTACTGCTACTGCCACAACTTTTGTATTGGTAAGTAATAATGACCCTTGTAGCAAAGTAGTAGATTTTGATTATGTATTAGCCGGAACACCGTTCGATTATAAATTTCCGTTGGAGAATAATATGGTAATTGCACAGGTTCCTGAAGAAACCTCTATTATACTAAACCCTATTTGTCCGTCGGTTGTTATTGAGAGCTTCAGAATTGTTTTACAAGGTCCTGCTCCTTTCCAGAATGTTGAAACCATAGAAAATGTGCCTATTTATGCACTTTTCAACAATACAGGCAATACGGTGCTGGGCCGCCACTTACCTGTTGGCAACTATACATTAACCGTAACAGGCTACAACCAAAGCAATTTGCAAGGTAATGTAACCTATGGCCCTACGGCTATTAATTTCAGCATTGTTGCCAGCAATGCAGCTATTGCAACGCCTACCTTCAATATTAACTCACTTTGCGCAGGTGGTACAAATACCTTTAATGTCAACTTTGGTACAACAGGCACATTTTTGCCGGGCAATCAGTTCGAAGTTCAATTATCAGATTTATATAGTTCTTTCGATAACCCGGTTGTGATTGGTACTTCAAACAGTGCAGGTAATGTAGCTTGTACTATTCCGGCTAATGTAGTGGCAGGCGGCCAATATAAAATTAGGGTGGTTTCTACAAACCCTACTATTAATGGCAATTCTAATGGTACAACTATTACTATTACATCAAGCGTTTTAAGCCTTGTGAGTCCGGGCGATAACTACAGCGGTGTTACTGTAATTCAGAAGGCCGGAGAAACCATTAACGCAAATAATAAAATATTTGCACCATCAAATGTGAGCTATGAAGCCGGTAATGCAATTATTCTGGGAACAGGTTTTCAGGCTGATAATAACACGGTTTTCAGGGCTGAAATAAAGGCTTGCTATAATTAATTGTAAAAAATAGTTGTTTTTTCTATTAAAATTTGAATATTCTTTTTTTTATGATAAAATATTAATAATTTTGCAACCCGTTTTAGCGATTTTAAGAAGTTCAATACAAATACAGCAATGAAAAAAGATATTCATCCAAATTATAGACCAGTTGTTTTCTGGGATTTGTCGTCAGATTACAAATTTTTAACACGCTCATGTGTTAATACGAAAGAAAGCATCGTTTGGGAAGATGGTCAAGAATACCCTGTTTACAAAGTAGAGGTTAGTTCACAATCACACCCATTCTATACTGGTAAAAATGTATTGCTTGATACAGCCGGTCGTGTTGATAAATTCAACAAACGTTACGGTAAAAAATAATTATCAGATATACGTACAAAAAAGGTCTTTTAGAACATTCTGAAAGACCTTTTTTGTTTAAAAAATAATCTTGAAGCTCCGATTATTTTGAATATTTTTGTGTAAAAGCTATGCTAAAACTTCAAGACTCATGGGTATCAGGCAAGAGTTAATGTTTTTCTTTAGTGGCTTGGGCGCTTTCAATGGTTTGCTTTTAGCTACCTATTTTTTATTCTTCAAAAAGAATCGAAACTTTACCGGATTCCTGCTAGGTCTATTACTATTTTTCCTGAGTGTCAGAATCGGTAAATCGGTATTTTTGGTTTTTAAGCCTGATTTAGACCGCATTTACCTACAAATAGGCCTATCAGCTTGTTTTTTTATTGGCCCTACGCTGTTTTATCTCATAAAATCTATTCGTGAGCATACCGTAGATTTACTTACCTACTGGAAGCGAAATTTTGTTTTTCATCTGGCAATTATTCTTTCTATAGGTGTAATTTTTCCTTATGAAGCATACCCTGCCCCTTGGTACTATGTCATTAGAGGCATTTATCTACAATGGTTTCTGTATATGGTGGCTACAGGATTCGTCATGAAAGATACCATAGTTAAAGCCTATAAGCGACAAGAAAAATTAAACCTCTCTGAGCAGTTTCAATTATTATTATTGGCAGGCAATAGCATCATTGTTATCGGTTATATATTTTTCATGTTCAATATCGTAGAAGGCTCTTATATAAGCGGTCCGCTCTCTTTTACGCTTATTCTATATATCAGTCTCTTGTTTTTGATAAAAAAAGAAAAGATGGATAATCTTTTGTTTGCTCCACAAGACCGATATGCTAACAAAAAAATAGCCGACGAGCAAGCTAATACTTTAGCACATAAACTTGAGCAATTATTAAAAGAGCAGGCATTATATAAAGACCCTGACCTTAAACTGAACGATTTATCGAAAAAACTCAATATTTCAGGGCATCAACTTTCACAATTACTAAACGATAATCTGGGTAAAAGCTTCTCTACTTATATCAACGAATACCGTATCGAAGAAGCCTGCAGAATGATTATCGAGCAGCCTAACCTTACGCTTGAAGCCATCGGCTATGAGGTTGGCTTCAACGCTAAATCTACCTTTTATACAACTTTTAAAAAATTAAAGAATACCACACCTATGCTTTATAAAGAACAAACAGAGAAACAAAAAACCATATAAAAACCTCACTATCAATCAATTATTTTCATACATTTTCTCTACAAAGTTCGGTTTTATAATTCCGAACTCCTGATTTCTAAAATCTGAACCGCTGGTTTTTCTTCAAAAATTACATTTGGCAAATATTTGTCTAAATGT
Source organism: Emticicia soli (assembly GCF_037860775.1). Taxonomy (NCBI): domain Bacteria; kingdom Pseudomonadati; phylum Bacteroidota; class Cytophagia; order Cytophagales; family Leadbetterellaceae; genus Emticicia; species Emticicia soli. The sequence goes on from NZ_JBBEWC010000004.1 coordinate 172,798, forward strand.
TAATATTATGTCTAAGTCATTGCTTTTAAGCATTATTTTTGCTTTTTCTAGTTTTCTCACAATTGCCCAAACTACTATCAAAGGCAAAGTACTTGATAGTACCAATAAACAAGGCGTTCCGTTTGTTAATGTATCATTGCTTGCTGCGCAGGACTCAAGCTTAATCAAAGGAGCTATAAGCGATTCCACCGGATTTTTTGAACTCTCAGCCATACCGAGAGCTAATTACATTTTACTCTTTTCGTCAGTCGAACATCAAAAGCTTTATCAGCGTATCTCATTAGAAAATACTACACAACCTGTTTTTCAGATGTCAGACGTGTTGCTCACTACTGCCAATCAATTGCTTAATGAAGTAAACGTACAAGCTGATAAAATACAACTTCAACAGTCAGATGAAAAATTGAAGGTAAGTATTGCTGGGAATAAGCTCTTTACTACCTCTATTAATGGGTATGATATACTAAAGAAAATACCTGGCGTACAGCTTAATAATGATGGAAGTTTATCGATGTCAGGCGGTATAGTTCCTACCATATTTATCAATGGCAAGCCTATGCCCATGAGTGCCGAACAATTACAGAATTACTTGAACAGCCTTACACCCGAAATGATTGAGTCAATAGAACTCATCTCAAATCCATCAGGCAGGTACGATGCCGAATTTAAAGCAATTATCGACATCAGACTGGAAACTGATAAAACCTTGGGCTGGAAAGGTAATTATACGAACAACCTGCAACAAAATGATTACACTCTAGCGAATAATAACCTCACATTAACTTACAATACTCTTCAGATAGCTTATACAGCACGAATAGGCTATTTGACAGGTGCTACGCCATACCGATACAGAGCTTTGCAACACCAAGCTAATACTAATATTATGCGCACCGATACATGGCTAAAAACCAATAATAATAACCTGAACCTACAACTTGAAGCAGAGTATCATATCAAAAAGAATCAGAATATCGGTATAATACTACGTACCAATCAACTTAATAGAAAAGCCGTAGCAGACAATACATTGCATTTTACTAATGCGACCGATGAATTGGTGCTCTCAAACATTAACAGCATTAATAAAAACACACCAAAACAACATAATTATGGCATTAACCTGAGCTATGATGCTCAATTTGGTAAAAGTAAGTTGCAACTGCTTGGCATAGCTTCAGATATTAATAATCATCTGACCGAAGACATTCAGAATACACAAACGCTTAACGGAAATTTACTCAATTATTGGAAGACAAATCTTGAAAATAATATCTCTATCCGCTCAGCGCAGGCAGATTTCAACACTGGTATCCAAAAAGGTAAATTGGAGGCAGGTATCAAGTTTGCTACAATAAGCACAAAGAATAATTTGGTGTATGATACCTTGAACAAAGACAACACTTTTGTACTCGACCTCGGCCGAACCAATAATTTTCATTACAACGAATACATTTCAGCCGCCTATGCTGCCTATGGCAATAAATGGGGTAAGCTTAGTTACAAAATAGGTCTACGTGTCGAAAATACCCATACCATCGCCAATGCCATTACTAACAACAAAATTACAGAGCGTAATTACCTAAAATGGTTGCCAAGTATTAACCTCACTTATCCTCTTGCCAATGAGCAACAGCTTACAGCCGCTTATACACATCGCATGACACGCCCCGGCTTTGAAGCCCTGAATCCGTTTCGGTTTTACCTCAGCCCTCTAAACTATTGGGTTGGTAATCCGTATCTCTTAGCTTCTACAACCCAGCAATTGAGTATATCTTATACCCGAAAGAATTACTATTTGTTGCTTAATATAGGCAAGGAAAATGACCCAATGACCCGTTACCCTGAGTATAACCGCGTTACAAATGTATTGGAGTATCTGGGTACAAATCTACCTTATAACCAATTTGCTACGCTAGAAGCCAGCATACCTGTTACAATAAAAAAATGGTGGCGAATGAACCATAATCTTGGTTTGTATTATAAAAAAGACCAGACACCGTATCATGGCGTAGTTTACCAGATTCCGATTAAACATTATATGATAAATGGCAGCCAGATATTTACCCTTGCAAAAGATTTTACACTTGATATTTACTACTACTATGTAGCCCAAAGAGGAAGTGGGCTCTATATTTTTAAGCCCATTTATTACCTAGACTTAGGCTTACAGAAAACCTGGCTGACTGGAAGACTGAATACTAAGCTTAACGTGCAGGATATTTTTAATACTAACTACCTCCAACTGATTTTCAGAGAAAAAAGTATTATCGATAATGAATTATCGCATTGGTACGGCAATCAGAAAGTAGTATTCTCTATAACTTATAGTTTCGGGAAATCAAACTATAAAACCCGACAAAGTACCCGAAACGAGGAAGAAAGTAGGGTAAGTAATTAATTTTACTTTGATGGCTTTAAAAACGGATGCAAAACAACTGATAACAATATCAGTACACCACCTATATAAAAACCGGTAGTCATACGCTCTTTTTCGCCAAAGATGAAATAAGCTAGCAGAATGCCATAAATAGGCTCCATGTTGATAGAAAGATTAAGCGTAAATGCCGATATTTTTTTCAGCAGTTTTATCATTTCGTTATAAGGATACACCGTACATACCAAGCCCAGCACAGCTATCCAAATCCAGTCTGTCGGGCTTGGTATCAACTGAAAATTAGTATCAGGTGCAGCATAGATAATTATCGGAATAAGCACCCACGAAGCCACAAACGCCCCAGCCATTTCGTAAAACGTAATGGTTTGGGCTTCGTATTTTTGGGCAAACTGTGCATTTAATACCGAAAATATTGTAGCCAGCAAAGCAGCTATAATTCCAATTATAATACCTGTTAGGTATTTGTATTCAAATTTAAACACAAAGTACATTCCGGCTACTACAAGCACGCCTAACAAAACCTCTATCCAACTGATTTTTGTTTTTTTAACGATAGGCTCCAGGATACTCGTAAAAAACGAAGTAACCGAAAAAGTAACCAGGCTAATAGCAATGGTAGAAACTCTTGCCGAGCCAAAGAAACACATCCAATGTAATGCTATAATAGCCCCAACACCTAACAAGGGTAAGCTATCACGGAATGGGATAAGAATATTTCTTTTCTGGATACGTGCTACTACATACATACCCAGCGAGGCAAGCAAGGTACGGTAAAATACTACTCCCAAAGCAGATACATCGGTCAGCCGACCCAAAATGGCCGTAAAGCCCAGAATAACAACAATCAGATGAAGTTTAAGGTAATCTTGCGGTGATGCTTTGGTCATTTTATTATTAGCTTAGGGAGTGTAATGTAACGGTTTGTTGAAACCATATACAAACAGCCAAAGGTAATGAATTGTAGGCGTAGAAGAAAAAATTGCATTGAATAAGTGGACAAGGAAGCAAAGCCTAAACATTTCGGATGATTTCAATGTTTAAAAACTACAAAAAAACACTAAACAACGTGAATATTTTAATTACCGGAGGCACCGGGCTTGTTGGCAAGCACCTGACAAAGCTTTTGCTAAGCAAAGGCTACAAGGTATCTTTTTTGAGCCGCAAAAAGGAACAAATACCAAATGTAAAAGTGTATCAATGGAATATAGAAAAAGGCCAGATAGAGGCTGATGCCTTGACAAATGTTGATTACATTGTGCATTTGGCAGGCGCTGGAATTGCCGATAAGCGATGGACAGATAAACGTAAGCAAGAAATTATAGACTCTCGGATAAAACCAATACAGTTACTTAATAAACATTTACAGACACATAAAATAAAACTAAAAGCTTTTGTATCTGCTTCAGCTATTGGTTTTTATGGTGGTGATACCGGAGAAACAAGGCTCGATGAAAACAGTAATGCAGGGAATGATTTTCTGGCTACCTGCACCAAAATATGGGAAACCGAAACAAAAAACTTTACACAAGCTGAAAGAACCGTAAGCCTTCGTACGGGCATTGTATTAAGCGAAGCCGGAGGTGCATTACCTAAACTTGCACAGCCTATTAAATTAGGCGTAGGCTCTCCGTTAGGTAGCGGAAAACAATGGATGTCGTGGATACATATTGATGATATGTGCCAATTGTATCTACAAGCTATTGAAGACAAAAAAATGCATGGCCCTTATAATGCAGTAGCTCCTGAGCCTATCAGGAACGAAGAAATGACCAAAACAGTAGCAGAAGTTCTAAAACGCCCGCTCTGGTTACCTAATATTCCATCGTTTGCTATAAAACTGCTGTTTGGCGAGCTAGCTATTACTGTTCTAGGAGGCAATTATGTAAAAAATAAGCGAGTAAGCGAAGAGGTATCTTTTTCTTATGAGTTTCCTAGACTTAAAGAAGCCCTTGAGAATTTGTACGCCTAGTTTTATGTTTGTATTTTTTCTTTTTTCTCAGAAGCAAACTACAAAATTTATTACCTTGCGCTCAAAATTATATTTCATACCATGTCTTCTATCTTTTCAAAAATAGTAGCCGGAGAAATTCCATCTCATAAAATTGCTGAAACTGACCAGTATCTGGCATTTCTTGATGTTTTTCCGTGTGCGGTTGGTCATACACTCGTAATTCCGAAAAAGGAAATAGATTATATTTTCGATTTAGATGATGAATTATACACCGGCCTTATGCAATTTGCCAAGCAAATAGAGCCTGCTATCAGAAAAGCCATTCCGTGCAAGCGCATTGGTATAGCTGTGGTTGGCCTAGAAGTACCTCATGCACATGTGCACCTGATACCAATGAACAGCATGAGCGATATGAATTTTAATAATAAACTAAAAATTTCGCAAGAAGAACTAGCCGAGATAGCAGCTAAAATCAGAAGTTTTTTATAAGTATTATGGAAATAGCCTTTGCAATTATTATATGTATTCTACCGCTTTTTTTAACAGGCCGATGCATCTATTTATTAAGACGAAATACTAAGATTTCGGGTTTTATGAAAAGCCTCATAACGGCTGTTCTTGTCGGAATCATCATTGTCTCTATCAGCGTAAGCGTGCATCATTTCATGAACATCAGCAGTGGCCAAAAATCGAATATGAGCATGGGCGTGCTTACCACAGTACAGGGCATTATGTCGGGGATAGTCTTTTTAGTTACAAACTTTTTAGGTAAAATAAAATAGATATTATAGCAGGTAGCCTCTCAGCCACCTGCTTATTTTTTTACTCGCCCAGGTAATAAATCTCCTGTATTCCTTTCAATAAGGTATCAAAATCAAGTTTCAAATCAATTAATTTACCAGTTCTGATATCAAATACCCATCCATGCACGGTAGGGTAGCCCTTTTTCTGATATTCCTGTTGCACACTAGCTAGTTTAATTACATTGAAACATTGCTCTTGCACATTTAGCTCAACCAGGCGATCATACCGTTTGCTTTCATCTTCAATAGCATTCAGTTCATCTTTATGTAATCTGTAAACATCTCTGATATTTCTTAGCCACGGGTTCAGAATCCCCATGTCAACAGGTTGCATGGCAGCTTTTACACCACCGCAATTGTAGTGCCCGCATACAATAACGTGCTTCACGCCTAAATAGCGAACAGCATAGTTTATAACCGACATTACGTTCAAATCGGTGGCATTTACCAGATTGGCAATGTTTCGGTGCACAAAAACTTCGCCGGGGCCTGCGCCCATTAATTCTTCGGCAGTAACACGGCTATCGCTGCACCCAATATATAGGTATTCAGGACTTTGTGATTTAGCAAGATTTTCAAAAAAAGACTCGTCAGTGCCTTTTTTTTCATTCAACCAGGCAAGGTTGTTTTCAAATACTTGTTCGTACGTAGGCATAAGTTATGAAATTCAAAGGTTATTTATATAAAAATCGGGTATTACAATTGTAGTATTTAAGTTTTACGGTAATGTATTACACCACTCAAAATAGTACACAAATCAGAATTAAATTAAACAAACCGCAAAAATCTACTTTAGCTTTGCTTTCAAATCTTCAAACTCTTTTTTCATGGGCGAATTATGATAAAGAATCTGATAGGTAAAATTAGTGATAGGTATGTTTATTTCATATTGGCTCAGCATTTCGTAGATACTTTTTACGGCATAGTATCCTTCGGCTACCATGTTCATTTCCAGTTGCGCAGCCATTACGCTATACCCCCGCCCTATCATGTTGCCAAACGTTCGGTTGCGGCTGAACTGAGAGTATGAGGTTACCAATAAGTCGCCGAGATACGCCGAGGCGCTTAAATCTCTTTTCATTGGGTCTATTACATCAACTACACGGCAAATTTCCTGCATGGCATTGGCTACCATCACGGCCTGAAAGTTATCGCCACCGCCAAGCCCGTGTGTAATACCACAAGCCAGCGCCACAATGTTTTTCATTACTGCGGCATACTCAACCCCATACAAATCGGCCAATGCCGAGGTACTCACAAACCTACAGCGCAGCAAATCGGCAAAATCATTTGCTAATGTAAGATTAGGCGACGCTATGGTAAGGTAAGAATGTTTTTCAAGTGCTACTTCTTCGGCATGGCATGGCCCGGCAATAACGCCTATATTATGCGCCGGCACATCATAGGTCTCTTCTATCCAATCGGTTACCAGTTGGTTGGTAGTCGGAATCATACCTTTAATAGCCGATATAACTTTTTTGCCTTGCAGATGGCTTTTGTTAATGCTCTTTAAGGCATCTGTAAGAAAAGCCGCCGGAACAGCCAATACTACCCATTCGGTATCTCGTAGGGCTTCTTTCAAGTTTGTATAAGGCTTAACCTTTGAGGGGTGAATCTCTACGCTACTCAAATAGTTTTTGTTATGGTGCAGCCGCTTTATGTGGTCTGCATCTTCGCTGCTTCGCATCCACCATTTTATATACACATTACCCTCGCTCAGAATCTTAACAATTGCTGTTGCCCAACTTCCACCGCCTATAATCGTTATTTTCATTTCTTAGTTCTATTGTTGCTGATTTAAGTTCATGATGCTAAATAAACCAAAAGCCCTGAAAAAACAAAAGACTGCCCAGTAGCAGCCTTTTGTGTAAATAATATAAACGATATTTCTATTACTATTTTTTCTTGCCTTTATCGGTCTGCGCTCCTTTCTTAGAAACTAAATCACCATCTTTTAGTTTTTTCGACACCGCAATAAATGGCCCTGACACTATCTCTTCACCTTCTTTCAAGCCACTTAGTACTTCAATTGTTCCGGCAGCAGTATCGGTAATACCTGTTTTTACCTCACGCAATTTCACTTTACTATCTTTATCGGCAACAAATACTACTTCTTTCGGAAGGTCTTTTTTCTTAGGCTTTGCCGGCTCGCCAGAGCTTTGTCCGTCGTTCGATGAGCCCTGGTCTTTTTTCTCTTCGGTGCTACCGTCACGTGTGGTTACAGCTGCAATCGGTACACTTAGTACTCTTTCTTTTTTCTCAGTAATAATATCAACCGTGGCGGTCATACCTGGTTTGAATGGATATACTCTTTTTGCTTTCCTGTCAATCAGGTCGCTGTAAGACTCAGGCAATATTCTGATTCTCACTTCAAACTCCGTTACAGCATCAGTAGCACTTGATGTTGCCGCAAGGGCTCCGCCAGTACCATTGGCAGTATTAGCAATTTGTGTTACTACACCTTTAAATTTCTTGCCTGTAAGCGAGTACGAATCGACATCAATATTGGCAGTATCACCCAGGCTCACTCTTACAATATCGTTTTCGTTTACGTTGATTCTCACCTCCATGTTATTCAGGTTGGCAATGCGAAGCATTTCAGTACCTGCCATTTGTGAAGTACCCACAACCCTTTCGCCAAGCTCTACGGCCAGTTTCGACACAATACCATTCATAGGCGCATAGATGCTTGTTTTACGTAAGTTTTCTGAGGCATCTTTCAACCCTGCTTCTGCACTTCTGATATTGTAAGTAGACGCTTCAAGGTTAGCTTTTGCGGCGGCTACATCTTGTTTGGCAACTTTCAGGTTGGTTTCGGCAATCTCAAGGTCAGACTTCGAAATTACCTTATCATCAAATAGTTTCTTCTGGCGGTCATATTCGGCCTGCGCTCTTATCAAACGAGCTTCTGATTGTGAAATAGCCGACTTAGCCTGCTCTGCACTAGCTTTAGACTGGTTTACTACGGCTTCGGCACGTTGAGTAATCGAAATGTAGTTTTCAGGTTGAACTTTCAGCAAAAGTTGTCCTTTCTTTACAGAATCTCCTTCTTTTATGTACAAGCCAATAATCTCGCCCGGTACATCAGGTGTTATTTTTACTTCAACCTCAGGCTGTATTTTACCCGATGCCGAAACTGTTTCAATAATATCTGTTTTTCCTACTTTCACAAATTCAACCTCGGTAGGTTTTTCTTTACCTATCCACCCGGCCGACTTGGCAACGACCAGAAATATTACAAGTAGGGCTACTACACCGCCCAAAATCCACCAGATTCTATTTGATTTTTTCATTGAAAAGTAAATTTGCGTACAATTAGTAATAAGGTAAGTTTAAATCTAAGCCCTAAAAGGTAAAACGCTTAGAAATTAAGTGGTTTGTTTTGATAATAATCTAAAATCTTGATTCTGAAAATATAATCATATTTTGCCTGAATCTGGTTGGCTCTTGCACGGTCAAGGTTAGTTTTTGAAATGCTGTAATCAAGCGAGTTCAAAGAACCAACGTTATATCTTGACTCTGACGCTCTGAACGATTCTTCCAAAGCACGAACCTGATTGCCTAAAGCTGAATATTTTTTAGCCGAGTTACTCATGTTTACATAAGCTTGTTCGATATCCTGGCGTAAACGTAAACGTACGTTTTCGGCTTGTACCTCAGCCTGTTTTTGCTGAATTGTAGCACCCGTAGTACGGAATTTAGCATTGTATCCGTTAAAAATCGGGATTCTTACACTTACCCCAAGCGATGTATTGATATTACCTTTCAACTGGCGGAAATAGCCAATTTTTTCGGTACTTGTTGTAGTGGTGGGTAAAACCGCAATAACCGGATAACGTATCCCACCCACATTAACGTAGCCTGCTTCTTGCTCAATTATTTGCTGTTTTACTAATACTTGTTCGGCCGCAGTAGTAGTTGATGTGTTTGCGTTTGCAAAGGCCGTTACAACCGGAGCTCTTAAGCCTTTGGCAATGTCTACTCCCTTCTGAGCGGCTTTCACGCGCATATCAGCAGCTTGTACATCAGCTAGAAAACTCTGCGCTACTTCATATACCTCAGCCGACGAATTAGGATACGCCTGAATATTCGGATTAGGTACTTCAATTCTTATCACATCAAGGTCACGGTCGGCAGCTATGTTTAACAATTGCTTCAAAGTTAATTTAGCTGTTGTAATGGCATTTTCGGCATTTACTACCTGTACCTCGTCGTTGGCTAGCTGTGCCTGTAAATCAAACAGATTGGTTTCAGGAACCGACCCGGCACTTACCATCTTCTGTGTACGCTCTAATTGTATTTTCGAAACCTCAACCTGGCGTTGTGCAATAGCCAGTAAATCTTCTTGCGAAAGCACATTCAGATAACCCACTACCACATTGAGTGTAATTGTGTTTTTCATTGCCTGCAAGTCTAGCTTTGCAACCTCAAGGTTAGTCTTGTTTAACTCTATGTTGTTTCGGGTCTGAAAACCGTCAAAAATAGTTACCCCTGACGAAAGACCGAAACCATTAGAACCTACCGTATTGGTAATGATACCATTGGTATAAGGGTTAATGTTACGACCCGAAAACAGGTTCAGATTAGCCGTTCCGTTAAGGTTTGGGTATCTGGCCCATTTAGATTGGTCAAGCGTATTCAGGCTGCCCTCAACAGTTAAATTGCTTTGTTTGATTGAAAGGTTGTTTTTCAGCGCTACATCAACAGCCTCTTGCAAGCCTATTCTATCGGCCGTAGTTTTATTGGCACTTGTTGTAACGGCGGCAGCTTGCTGTGCCTGAACAAAAACATTTACAAGTAATAGCGTAGGTAATAAGATTTTAGCAAATTTCATGAGGAAAATATTTTTTCATTACGATGACCCAATTAGATGAAACTTATAAGGCTTTATACGAGTTTTGATAAGACAATCTTACGAAACAATCTTGTATGCCTGCCACAAGAAATGGATAAACGGTTTTATTGAAGTTTAGACTTAACACTTTAAGGTTTGAACTTCCTGAAAAATACTTTAAGTTTGAAGTAAATTTCATTCGTTGCTAAATAAAGCTTTGAAAATGAGCAATCAAATGCCAAAGGATTTTCTGAATTTTTTGAACAATCCGGACTTTATTGATGGAATTTACAACTACTGCGATAGTTGGTGTGAGCGCTGTGCATTTACTGGCAAATGTATGAATTTTGCCATGCGGAAATACAAAGAAGACCAGAATGGAGAAGCAAGTATAGAGGATAGTCTGACAGAGGTTTTTCAGCAAACTACTGATTTGATTAAGCAGCTAATTGAAGATAAAGGCATGAGCTGGGAAGATGTTTTGAGCCAGGCAGATAGCGAACCCCCAACCGTAGACCCACACAAAGAAGCCGACAAACACCAGAATGTAAAAGCAGCACGAGAGTACACAAATCTATATGGCTCGTTTCTGAAAAAAGAACAGGGCTTTATGAAAAGCAAGGCGGTGGAGTTTCAGAATGACTTGAATAAAGGTGTGATTTCGGTAGAGGAAGCCGAGGTAGCATTGTCACAAATAGAAGATGCTTTTGAGGTGATAAACTGGTATCAAAGCCTTATCTATATTAAAATCCGGAATGCCTGCCAGCTATTTTTTGAACAAAATCTGAGTGATTTCATGATAGATTATTATACAGGTAAAGCCAAGCTAACGCTTATCAGTATAGACAAAAGTATAGCAGCCTGGTTGGTTTTGCAGGTGCATTTTCCGGAAAAGGTAAACAAGGTAACTGAAATCTTGTTTCAACTCGAAAAACTACGTGCACAAATAGAAAAAGATTTCCCTGATGCTCGTAAATTTGTAAGACCGGGCTTAGACAAATAAAAAATCGTTTCATGCAATACGAAATCGTTATAGGACTAGAAGTGCATTGCCAGCTTTCGACTGAAAGTAAAATTTTCGCTTCAGATTCTAACAAATTTGGCAGTGAGCCAAATACCAACATTAGTGTTATTACACTGGGGCATCCTGGTGTTTTACCAAAACTTAACAAAAAAGCCGTAGAGTATGCTATCAGAATGGGGCTGGCTTGTGGCTGCGAAATAAGCAGAAATAATTATTTTGACCGTAAGAACTATTTCTATCCCGACCTACCTAAGGGCTATCAGGTATCGCAGGATAAATACCCTATTTGTGTAGGCGGTGGTGTAACTGTGCGTCTAAAAGAAGGCAAACAATTTAAAGAGAGATTCCTCGAATTACACCACATACATCTGGAAGAAGATGCCGGCAAATCGGTTCATGAAGGCGAAAGTGCCTACACACGCCTTGACTACAACAGAGCAGGTACACCACTGATTGAAATAGTATCAGAACCTTGTATGCGCAGTGCCGAAGAAGCAGGTGCTTACCTGACCGAGATTCGGAAGATTGTGCGTTACCTTGATATATGCGATGGAAACATGGAAGAAGGTTCAATGAGAGCCGACTTGAATATTTCTATCCGCCCAGTAGGTACCGAAAAACTCGGCACAAAAGTAGAGGTAAAAAACATGAACTCTATCCGTAACCTGCAAAGAGCGGTAGAATTTGAGTTTAAACGCCAGGTGCGAATGCTGGAAACCGGAGAAACGATTATTCAGGAAACTCGGATGTTTGATGCCGATACCGGCGAAACTTATGGCATGCGTGTAAAAGAAACCATGAACGATTATCGTTATTTCCCTGAACCCGATTTAGCACCTATCAGAATTTCGGAAGAATGGTTGCAAGGTATTGAAGCCCAAATGCCAGCTTTACCACATCAGTTGTTTACGCAGTTTACGCAAGAATATGGTATTCTGGACGAACACGCTGTAGTACTTACCGATAGTAAAGATATAGCAGGCTATTTCTTAGAAACAGCACAGTTTACAAAAAATCATAGAGCAATTGCCAACTGGCTAACCTCTACAATAAAGGGTTATCTGAACGAAAAAAGTATCGAAATCGGTGAATTAAGCTTAAAGCCAAGCCAATTGGCAGAGTTAATCACATTGGTTGACGACAACAAGATAAGCAGCTCTACTGCTGCGCAAAAGCTTTTCCCGTTGTTGATAGAGAATCCTGGCGAAACGGCTCTATCGTTGGCCGAATCGAACAATTTGATTCAACAAAGCAATACTGATACCTTGCAAACGTTAATCAACGAGGTTCTGTCTGCTTACCCCGATAAGGTAAAAGAATTTAAGAACGGAAAGAAAGGCTTACTTGGCATGTTTGTTGGTGAGGTAATGAAAAAATCGAAGGGCTCTGCCGACCCCAAACTTACCAATCAGCTGTTGATGGAAGCCTTAAAGTAAGATTTACTGCTATTTATAATAGAAATTTGAATAAACGCATATTTATGAAACAATCAATTTTTGCAATATGCTTTCTGGCTTTTGGTTTGGCGTGTCAGTCTCAACCACAAGACAAAAGTGCGCAGGCAACACCTGGCACCACTACTGGAAAGGCTTTTACGATAAAAGGCAAGCTAAACAACTCGGTTTCGGGTAAGGTTTATCTTGAAAGAATGAACGATAGAAACATTCCGTTGAAAATAGACTCGGTTGATGTAGCTGCCGATAAAACCTTCTCTTTTAAGGGTACTATTGCCGAGCCTGGCATTTATCAGGTAAACATTGCCAACCAACAGGTTATTGGCCTGATAATGGATGGCGGCGAAAACCTTAACGTAGTAGCCGATGGTGTAAGTACGCCCGACAAAGCCGCTACTTTTAGCGTAGATGGTTCTCCTACTATGGCGAAATTCAATCAGGTAGTAACCGAAGCACAGAAGTTCCGCCAAACCCAGACAAGTCTGCAAGAGCAATTTGACGCCATTAAAAAAGACGACAAGAAGAAAAAAGAATTGCAAACGCAATACATGGCAGCCGAAGAGAGCTATTATAACACAATTAAGCCCATCATAGCCGACTTGGGCACCTCATTGGCTGGTTTAATTGCTACCAACAATTTTCTGAACCCTGAGCGTGATTATGATATTTTTGCAAAAACAGCCGCTCAGCTCGAAAAAGAAGGGCAGAATCACTTCTTTGCTAAATTGTTTATACAAGATGTAAAACGCAGAAGCGCAGGCTCAGTAGGTTCAGAAGCACCTGATTTCTCACTGGTTGACTTAGCTGGTAAAACCGTGAAACTTTCAGAACTGAAAGGCAAAGTAGTTATTCTTGATTTCTGGGCTACTTGGTGCGGGCCGTGTATCATGTCGTTTCCGGGTATGAAACAGGCTATGGAAAAATATAAAGATAACCCAAAGGTACAGTTCTTGTTTGTGAACACTTACGAAAGAGTTGAGCAAAGCCAATGGAAAACAACTGTTAACAACTTTGTGAATCAGAGAGGTTTCAATACTTTCCCTATCATTTTTGACATTGGTGGCGAAGTAGCCGGAAACTATGGTGTAAATGGAATTCCTGCTAAATTCTGTATTGACAAAGAAGGGAAAATCAAGTTTAAAAGTACTGGTTATATGGGCTCTAACGACCTGATAGTACAAGAAATGACGAAGTGGATTGACGAAGCCGTGAAGTAACGAGCGGTATTTGTGATATATCAAAAAAGGGAAGATTTCGAAAATCTTCCCTTTTTTGATGGCTTATAATCTGGTTACGCCTTTGCGTTTTAGTGCCAGATCATGGGCTGTATCGTAGTACGAGCGTAGGTTTGTCCAGTCGAATATCTCCGAAATGTTCTCTACCCTATTACGCTGCATAATGCGGTCACGGCGGTTCATTGTTACGAAGTTAAACAAGATGTCGGCCAATTGGTCGGCAGCTTCATCATAGCTCTTCGTTTTACGATTCACCACATATACACCTACACTATCATAATCTTTCATTAATTGAATCATAAAATCACCAAAGCCCGATAAATCACTTGTTACGGTCGGAATCCCCCTCACTACACATTCAAGCGGTGTATAACCCCAAGGCTCATAATAGCTCGGAAAAATACCCAGGTGGCAACCTCTCACAAACTGGCTGTACTCCATACCAAAGAGCGGATTTGTGGGCGATATAAAATCAGGGTGGTAAACAAATTTCACCCGGTCTTGCTGATGATTTTGCAGGTTTGTATATCTCAGATAGTTTGTAATATCATCTTCCTGTTTAAGCAAGTGTGTTACAGTATGAGGTAATTTCTTGGTTTTCCAGGTCTGAATAGTGCGGCGCAATCTTAATCGCCAGTATTCATCAACAAACTCGTTCAAATCTGGCAGATTTGGGTTTTCATCAGCCGCCGATGCATGGAATAAGTGCTCCCCTACTTGCTTCTCAATGGCTTCGCAGGTTTCTCTTATTTCTTCCATTACGGCTCTCGACTGTAACACCTCAGGGTTAATAGAATACACCGGATTTTTAGTGATTATAAACATCACAATGGTAGTATCAAGCCCGGCCTGTACAATCTTGAAGTTTAGCCTTTTCAGAGCTTCAAGCGTCAGGTCATAGCCTTTGTTTCTGAACTCATAACGGCCTGATGTAAAGAAATAAAGTGTATTATCTAAATCCCAAGAGTAACTCTGAAAGAAATTCCCCATCACAAACTGGTGGATTTTCTCTTTATATTTCAAATGCAGATTCTGGAACTCGTGCGTTGCAGCAAAGCGTGTTACATTCAATCCGTTTGGTAATATTAAATCACAATTACGGCCAAAGAACACTTCACACTCTTTGGCTGTTACATCACTTACTGTTGTAAGCACGTGGCTTTTCTGCGCCGCAAAACGCTCAATTTTAGCTTGTGCTTCTACACCATAGTGTCGAGCCTCGTGTTCCCAGTTATAGTATGGTAGTTTTTCGTAGAAATCGGGCTCGTTTCCGGCTATGTAGCGGCCAAGCATGGTAGCATGCGTAGTAAATACAGTAGAGATAGGCACATTATCTGTACGAATATCAATCAAAGCTGTTGCCACCATCCACTCATGAAAATGCGCTACTATATCATTCTTATGCCCATAGGTTTCGCCAAACTCTGTAAGAAACACTCTTATCATTTCGCCTAATACAATCACCTGGTCAACCAATGGTTCTGCATTTAAAGTCGAAATCTGGTGGCGATTCCACAAATTGTGCTTAAAGTCGTTGCTTTTATATAAAAGGTTTTTAAAATCAAGTAAAACTATTCTGGGTTTTCCGGTTACGAGCCAGCGGCCATAATGAGCATCGAATCCCATTTCACGCATGCGTTTAACAGTTTTACCAAAATATGATTCATCTAGGTCTTCAATAGGCTCAAACTCTACAACAGCAGTATTATGAAAATATGGGCCTATCAGGCAATAATTATCTCCCCATTCTTCAACCATCGAAGGCACCTTAGAACGGATAACCGTATAAATTCCACCAACTTGGTTACATACTTCCCAAGCTATTTCCATCAATAAAGGCTTTTTTTGCTCACGGGGTTGAATACTAACAGTTTCTTCTGATTCTTTTCTAAGTTTTTTGGACGTTACCATGTGGGTTAATTAATTTAATCTATTCCGAATGAGTGAATTATGCAATAATTTTTAACAATAACAATGAAAAATTTAACTTTTCAAATATTCGTGAACTAAAAGCCGAGGTGCAATGTAAAAAATAAAAACAAAGCTATCATTTTTACCTTTTTGAAAACCATAAGGTAAGTTATTTTTTATGACAGACCGCACAAAGTACTTGGTTGGGGCATTTCTGGTATTTGGAGCGGCTTTTGGTTTTGCCTTAAAAGGTATTTTTATTAAGTCTGCTTTTCAATACGGCATTGATTCCATTTCTCTCTTATCGCTAAGATTCTTGTTTTCTGCCCCTTTTTATCTGTTTATTATTTTTCGCAAAAGATTAAAAGAAGATGCTACTCCGGTTATCTCGGGCAAAGTATGGCTACAAGTAGCTTTTATTGGTTTTATAGGCTATTATGTATCGGCCTACGTCAATTTTCTGGGGCTTGAGTACATCTCAGCCAACCTTGAGCGCATCTTGTTATTCATCTATCCAACTTTTGTTTTGTTAATCAATGCATTCTTGGTAAAGAAAAAAGTAAGCCGCTTACAATGGCTGGCACTTTTGATAACCTATGCAGGGATATTTGTGGCATTTTTAAGACATTTTGAGGCGCATCAGCAAAAAAATATTGCTCTAGGGGCTTTTCTGGTTATTCTGAGTGGTTTTACTTATTCGTTTTATCTGGTTGGTAGCGATAAACTCGTTTCCAAAATAGGTACTACCCGTTTTACTTCGTGGGCTATGCTATCGGCATTGGTGCCAACGCTTATCCATTCTTTTTTCTTTAATAGATTAGATATTTTTCAATTTCCGGCTCAAGTTTACGTTATTGCTTTAGCAATGGCCATTTTTTCTACTGTTCTGCCAACCTTCATGTTTTCAGAGGGTATCAAGCGGGTGGGCTCCGGAAACGCTTCAATCATTGCAAGTATCGGGCCTATTTTCACTATTGTGCTGGCAAGCTTATTTTTGCATGAACCTATTTGGGCAGAACAAATAGTAGGCACGATTTTGGTATTAACAGGAGTATTTCTGGTAAGCTGGAAAAGCAAAAAATAATACAAGGCTGCTCATCCGATACGCAGTTAAGATATGCTTATTTGTACCGGAATGATGGCCTTTTTACCTCAATTACTTCTCAAATATGAGATTTAATTCATCAAAGAGATTTTATTGACTAAATTTGAACGTTATTTTACGAAACCGATATTTATGAAATACGTGTACTTCCTTTTAGGAGTCGTAATTCTGACTTCTTGCAACAACAAAAATACCAACCGACAATTACAACTTTGTGACGACGAGAACTTCAAAAAATACTGGAATACCCAAAACGCCGAAATCAGCAGCTATAGTTTACAACAAGCCCAATTTGGCCACCTGAATGAGGGGGAAGCGATTATGGTTTTCAATACTGAAGACTTCCGCAAAGATAAACATGTAAAACTGGAGTCAGATGCTAAGGATAAGGCTATAAAAGTGTTGAAACTCAACTTCATCAAACGCTTTGTTACAGGTGTGCATGATTTTTCTATTTATACTTCCGTTTTTACACCAGTGCAAGCACAAGACTTTCCGTCTACCTTAAAGGTTTCTAATACCAATCAGGATTGGAGTGGGCAAACATTCCTACAATTGAATTTCCGCCAGAATGGTTATCAGGTATTGGGGAAATCTTATTTTGAAGAAGAAATAGAAGACGATTATCATATCGATAAAGCCGTTATGGAAGATGAACTCTGGACACGCATTCGTTTGGTGCCGTGCAAAGAACTACCCGTTGGCAAGGTAATTCTGATACCGAGCCTTGGTTCGTTGCGTTTAAGACGCCAAAAAGCAGCCCCTGCCATTGCCGATGTTACACTAGAGCCCTACAAAGGAGATTCTACTTTCAGAGGCGACTCTTTGTTTGACTACAAGGTAAATTATATAGAAAGTAAAAGAAGCCTGAGAATCATTTTTGAGAAGAATTTTCCGCATACAATTGTTGGTTGGGAAGAGAGCTACTACGACCAGAAGAAATTACTTACTTCAAGAGCTGTACTGAAGGCTACCATTCGAAATCCTTATTGGCAGAATAATATGCCTGCTGATACCATTTATAGAAAAAAGCTAAATTTGAAGTTCTGATTTGAGTATATTTAAATGTTGTTTTTCAGGCCAAAGAAATACCTTTGCGTGGCGAAGCTATATTATATAATTTTGTTTCGGATTTTACGTTGAAGGTTCTGTATTTGGTTCATATCTAAGAACATAACTCAATTTTAATGAAAAAGAGCAATTTTGTTTTTTTAATAGCTACTTCCTTTTTTCTTTCTTTGGTTTTTACGTCGTGCGGAGACAAAGAAAACAAAAAAACTGATACCCAAGCCAATAGTCCGAGTATTCATACTTTGATTTTTATTGATAAAACCGCTAGCGTTGATGTGCAAAAACCTTTTGTTGCACAAAAGTACCAACAAGCGCTTACCTCTATTATAGAGCAGAATTTCAGAAAAGCAGGCGATACCTTCGAAATCTATTATATTCATGAAAATACCTCAAAGGCTCGTACACTCTCGCTAAGTTGCCGTACCGAAATGGAAGACACTGAAGGCGTAAATGCTACCGATTTGGAGGCTATTAAAACCAATTACGATTTATCGATCCGTAAAGAAAGAAACTTCGTTATTAAACAAGCATTAAACCGCCTTCAAACGCAGAACGACAATGCCTCTAACCTTGAAACCAATATCACAGCGAGTATTCCGGTAATTGCCCGATTGACAGAAATGCCAGGCGACACAAAGGTTTATTACCTGAGCGATATGGTTGAAAGTGTAAAAAATGGAAGAGATTTTCAGATACGCCCACCTAAAGATGATGCTCAGGCAGAAGAATGGGCACAAGCCGATGCCGAAAAGTTGAAAAACTACACATTGAATAATCCTGAAATTTCGATGATTCTGCCTTTTGAGCCTACGAGTTCAACGAAAGAAAATAACCCGACAGTAACACACTACTGGCAAAAACTCTTTGAAACTTTGGGGGTAATGACCGTAACAGAAAACTAACAAGATAGCCTAGCTATAAAATAAAAATGGTGAGCCTAACGACTCACCATTTTCTTTATAAACTATCTCAGAGATTAGTTTCCTTTCAAAGCTTCGGCGCCACCTACAATCTCCAAAATCTCTTTGGTAATTGCAGCCTGACGACTACGGTTGTACTCAATTTTCAATGAACGAAGCAATTCGTTAGCATTGTCGGTTGCTTTGTCCATGGCTGTCATACGAGCACCATGTTCAGAAGCGTTTGATTCCAATACAGCTTTAAACAATTGCATTTTGATGGCTTTCGGTATCAACTCCAATACAATCTCCTCTTCCGAAGGTTCAAAAATGTAATCAATTTTGCTGGCTTTTGAAGAATCGCTTTTCTTATCTACCAACGGTAACATCTGGTCAACACGAAGAATCTGCGTTGCAACGTTTTTAAACTCGTTGTAAACTAATTCAACTACATCGTATTTACCTTCAGTAAAGGCAGTCATGATTGTTTCAGCAGCCGAACGAGCATGAGCAAAGTTCAGATTCTGAAAAATACCCATGTAAGTATCGTTTACTTTGAAATTACGGCGTTGTAGAGCCTCTCCACCTTTCTTTCCTAATGCCAATATCTCTACATTGCCTTTAGCTGCCTGCGAAGGGTACTTCTCATTAATTGCAGCTACAGCCGCTTTAATGATATTTGAATTGAACGCACCGCAAAGTCCACGGTCTGATGTAACCACTACTACCAGAACTTTCTCTACCGAGCGCACACTTGTATAAGGGCTGTTAGCACCTACTTCAGTATTTGCCGATACGGTAGCAATAAGCTCATTTAGTTTGGTAGCATACGGACGCATCTGAAGAATAGCGTCTTGTGCTCTACGCAACTTCGCCGCAGATACCATTTTCATGGCTTTTGTGATCTGTGTCGTTGAGTTTACCGAGACAATTCTATTTCTAACTTCTTTTAATGAAGGCATTTTTCTATAAAATTAAGAATGAAGAGCGTTGTTACACGCTCTTCATTCTATAGTATTAAGCATATTTTTGAGATAACTCTTTGCCAATTTTCTTGATGGTGTCAGTTACTGCATCATCTAATTTACCAGCGGCAAGGCTTTTCAATGCATCTGGGTGTTGCGCATTCAATAATGTTACAAATTCCGATTCGTATTCTTTTACTCTGTTTACCGGAACTTTGTCTAACACACCATTAATTGAAGCATAGATAATAGCTACCTGCTCAGCAACCGGCGATGGAGAGAACTGCGCTTGTTTCAGAATCTCCTGGTTACGACGACCACGCTCGATAGTTAATTTAGTAGCGGCATCAAGGTCTGAACCAAACTTAGCGAAAGCTTCCAACTCACGGAACTGCGCCTGGTCTAGTTTCAAAGTACCAGCTACTTTTTTCATTGATTTAATCTGAGCATTACCACCCACGCGTGATACCGAGATACCTACGTTGATAGCCGGACGGATACCTGCGTTGAATAGGTTTGACTCAAGGAAAATCTGACCATCAGTAATCGAGATTACGTTAGTCGGGATATAAGCCGAAACGTCACCCGCTTGTGTTTCAATGATCGGAAGGGCTGTTAATGAACCACCACCTTTTACTTTTCCTTTCAATGAAGGAGGTAGGTCATTCATGTTTTGCGCAATCTCGTCATTGGCAGTAATTTTAGCGGCACGCTCCAACAAACGGCTATGTAGATAGAATACGTCTCCTGGGTAAGCCTCACGTCCTGGAGGACGACGAAGTAACAATGATACCTCACGGTAAGCAACCGCTTGTTTCGACAAGTCATCATAAACAACCAATGCCGGACGACCAGTATCACGGAAGTACTCACCAATGGCAGCACCTGTAAATGGCGCAAAGAACTGCATCGGAGATGGGTCTGATGCACCTGCTGCTACGATTACTGTATAATCCATAGCACCGTATTTACGCAATGTTTGCTCAACAGCTTTGATGGTAGAGGCTTTCTGACCACAAGCTACATAAATACAGAATACAGGCTCGCCTTTATCGTAAAATTCTTTTTGGTTAATAATGGCGTCAATACAAACCGCAGTTTTTCCGGTTTGACGGTCACCGATTACTAACTCACGTTGTCCACGACCAATCGGAATCATGGCATCAATAGCTTTGATACCTGTTTGAAGTGGCTCTGTTACAGGCTGACGGAAGATAACCCCCGGCGCTTTACGTTCTACAGGCATTTCAAAAGTTTCGCCTTGAATCGGGCCATTACCATCGATTGGCTCTGCTAGTGTGTTTACAACACGCCCTACAATACCATCACCTACTTTCACAGAAGCGATTTCGCCAGTACGTTTTACGGTTGCACCTTCTTTGATACCTGTTGAATCTCCTAAAAGTACCGCACCTACGTTGTCTTCTTCAAGGTTCAGGGCAAGTGCTTTTAAGCCGTTTTCAAAAGCCAGCAATTCACCGGCCTGTACTTTTGATAATCCATATATACGTGCTACACCGTCGCCGATTTGTAGCACAGTACCTACTTCTTCGAGTTCCGCTTCGGTTTTTGAACCTGCTAGTTGTTCACGTAGAATAGCCGAAACTTCATCTGGTCTGACTGATGCCATATTATATTTTGATGAGTTTTTAAATGTAGATTTGAAAAACGGGCTTTATACCTTGATTTTTCGGGTGCAAAAGTACGATACATTTTTCATAATTCCGATATTTTAGCAAAAAAAGATATGAAAAAGTAGGACTATTTTTAGAAAGGCGCAAAAAAATGGACAAAAAAATACTTGCCCATTCAATTAGATTTAGATATACGCATTATCCAAAAATTAAAGACTTTTTGGATAATGCGTGCTTATTAAAGAAGCTAATCCTTAAGAAGCAGTGAATATTCCAAGGCCGTCATCACCTGGAGAAGCGGAACCTTTAATGATATCATCAGACAAAATAACTAATTCAGGAGTTGACCAAACTTTTTTTTCATTTGGCAAGTCTACAGAGATTGTGTCAATACTAAAGTTGTTTTCCATAACTGAAAAAGATTAAAAGTTAATACAATACTTAAATGTTAGATAGCATAGTTTTTGTTTTCGAGCCAGGATAAAAATGTAATCAACATAATAACAAAAGCGGCTTCCCTATGTTCTGATGAATTACCCTGTCCCAAAAATAGTCTATCACAATCAGATTTTAAAGCAGTTACGTTAATATATTTTCGGGCATTTCTATAGGAATCGTCCGTTAAAACATGAGTGATATATGTCTTTGACTCTATGAATTTTTCTGTAAAATTTGGTGAAAATGCCGACTTATCTTTACGCCATTGAATTTCCTGTGGCACAAAATCTTGCATTGCCCTTCGCATAAGGCTTCTTTTGCTGTTATTCAGAAGAAACTGTTCAGGAGGGGTGTCCATAAAAAACTCGCAAATACTTTTATCAAGCATTGGAACAGTACATTCTAAACCATAGGAAGCACTTAATTTTTTTTGTGTATTAAACAATAACCCTCCAATAATACCACCATCAATAATGCGTGCAAAACGGTTCTTTACGGCCCCTCCAACTCCGAATATTCTTTTTTTATTGGTAGCGGTAAGCAGAGTATCGTTTAGTCTTATCGAATCTGGTCTGAGATACTTTCTGAACAGCATATAAAAGCGATCTGGAATAGCAGGTTCAATAATCAATTGACTGATAGCCGTTAAAAGTGATAGCTTATCATATTTTTTAAGAACTAAAAAATAATCCCATGCTTTTTGATATTGACGCTCTCTCAGCATCTCATAAATCATACCTGATCCCTTATTTGAAATAGCAAAATCACCTCCAAAGCCTGTAAAAAAAAGTCCTGTACCGTACTTTTGGGCGGCAGAGTACAAGGCTTTATCAACATAAATAAAGGGATAACACAGTGCTTCTGTTCGCTCGCAAGTATCTTCTAAGTCATCAAATGGGCCAATCTCTTCGGGCAACTGCACAAATTCCTGAACAATATTTGGATATTTTTTACCAGTCAATTCTATATAATATCTTTCGTCGGCAATAGACCCCTTATACTTTTCAGCCACAACATGCGAAAAAGTATACAACGGTTGGTTTTTTCTGGCAAGCTCTTTGGCTAATATACCTGCAAGAAAAGAAGAGTCAAGACCCCCACTAAGAGCCAAGCCAACCGGTTTATCAGTATGCAGCCTGTTTCTTACTGATTGTATAAGTAAATCTGTTAAGCATTCTGCCCAATCAGCATCTTTTATGAATTGATATTTACCTTGTTTTTTCAAGGTCCAGTATTGAGTAACAATAGGCTTAGAACCATATTTATTTTTATACGATAATTGTGAAGCTCCTTTTAATTGGTAAATATCCGTATCAAAAGTTGAGCCATCAAAGTTGTTTTTTAGAAAATCTATTAATACACCTTTATTAAGGTTATGAGGTTTTTTCTTTAAAGCAAGAATACCTTTTATTTCACTCGAAAAAATAAAAGTATCTGCTGAAGAATAGTAATAGAAAGAGCGAAATCCAATATGATCGGTTGCCGCAAACAATTTTCTGGTTTCTTTGTTCCAGATAACAAAAGCAAATTCACCTTCCAGATAATCGGTGCATAGATTATCCCATTTTTTATACGCTTCTAATATTAACTCGGAATCTCCTATGTATTCTTTTTTGTTATTCAATAGCAACCGATTAATAAGGTCATTTCTATTATCCAGACGGCTGTCAGAAGTAATTATACAATTATATTTCTCAAATAGAAATGACTCATTTCGCTGATAAACAGAGGTAATTAACTGAAAATTGCCAATTACAACGTGGGTATCTTCATAAACTTTAGCCCCATCTGTTGCACGGTGGCGTAGTATAGCCTGCAGTGCTTTAGAATCAGTATCCGGCTTTGCCTCAGAAGTATAAATAATGCCAAAAATAGCGCTCATTAATGCTTGAATTGTCGAGAATTAAATAAAAAAATCTCATAGAGACTTAAGAGTTGTAAATCTCTATGAGATCGAAACTTTTATTTTTGATAGCTAATCTTGTAGATTGTGCCGCCCAAATCGTCAGAAACGTAGAGCGAGCCATCAGGGCCTTGAGCTAAGCCACAAGGGCGATGTTGCACCGGACCAGTTGGTTTTGCCAGGTCAATTCCTGCGAAATTATCAGCAAAAATCTCCCAGTTGCCTGATGGTTTACCGTTTTTAAAAGGCACAAAAGCCACCATATAACCTTTCTTCAACTCAGGCGATTGCCCGTGGAAAGCAATGAAAGCACCATTGCGGTATTTAGCCGGAAACATAGTACCTGTGTAAAACAACAATCCATTTGGCCCTAAGTGAGCAGGGAATGCCGCCGCAGGATTAATGGCTTTTTCGCCACCTGTTTTTTTGCCATCTCCACCGTATTCAGGGCATAGAATTTTCTTTTTCTGAAAATGGTCGTAGTACACATAAGGCCAGCCTGCATCTGCACCCTCGTGCAGTTCGTACATGGTTTCAGCAGGTAATTTAGTACTCTGCTCTGGCGTATACAAATTAGGGAAAGATTCATGAAACTGACCTCGGCCATGCATCATCACAAATAACTTGTTCGATTTTGTGTTCCAATCCATTCCTACAATATTTTTCAATCCGGTTGAATACCGTGAGCCTTCAGCGTACGATTGGCTTAGTTTATTGGTTTTAAAGCGCCACACACCCCCTACCGAATCAAGCAAAGCACAAGGCGAAATACCTTTGTTGGTTCCTTTTTCTTTACAGACTTCGTCATACGAGCCTACTGTTACATAGATATTGTCGTTGTTATCGAGCGTAATAGATTTTGACTCGTCACGTCCTTTGGCAACCAGTCCGGTTACTATCAGTTCAGGATTATC
The DNA here is from genome assembly GCF_037860775.1 of Emticicia soli. NCBI lineage: Bacteria > Pseudomonadati > Bacteroidota > Cytophagia > Cytophagales > Leadbetterellaceae > Emticicia > Emticicia soli. Next base: position 197,337 of record NZ_JBBEWC010000004.1, read on the forward strand.
AATGTTTGCAATCTCGCCATTGGCATCAAGTTGGTAACGATATACCCCTGTGTTCGACGATGAATAAAGTGTATTGCCTTTAATCACGATTCCGGTCCCTTTGTAGTCTAGCAGGTTTTTCTGTGCGTCTATTTTACCGTCACCATCAGAATCATAAAGATAAACCAAGCCTTTACCGTCTTTTAGCTTCGATAATTTAGCATAAACGCCACCTTTGCTATTTACGGCAATGTGTCTGGTAGCTCCGAGGTCGGTGCCGATAATAGTGGTTGTGAATCCGGCCGGAACTTTAATGGCAGCAGCGGGAGTCTCGTCATAATTGTAAGCAGAAACTAGAGGCACACCCACTAAAGCAAGAAGCAGGTAGCGCATCTGAGGAAATGTTCGCATGAGTAGTATTTATAAATTATGGTTGAAAATAGAGAAGCAGCTTACGCCACTTGCTAGCAAAGATAAAGAAAGTATAAAGAGTTTTGAATGATTCGTTGGCAAAGACTTCTGAAATATCTTTTATCGGGTATAATTATTTGCTTTCTATACTCTTGTATATGTGATTTTCATAAAAATTGCTTTAATTTCGCTACTCAACCTATTAAAAGCCTATTTATGAAAACATCATTATTATTCGCCTTTATAATTACTATGAGCTATACTGCAACAGCCCAACAAAAGACCCTTGGCAAGGTAAATCGCCTTGATGCCGCCCTTGATAATCTGATAGATAAAGATGCTAAAATTGAAATTCTGAGCGAAGGATACGACTGGGCAGAAGGCCCTGCGTGGGTAAAAGACGGCAACTATCTGTTGTTTTCTGATGTACCCGCCAATACTGTTTACCGCTGGAAAGAAGGCGAAGACACAAAGCCTTTTCTGAAACCCTCGGGCTATACAGGTATTGGGGTATATAGCGACGAACCCGGCAGTAATGGTTTGATAATAAACAAAGATGGCATGCTTGTTTCGTGCGAACATGGCGACCGCCGTATTTCGGTAATGCCTCTCACAGTTGGTGGCAAACGAACCCTTGCCGATAATTATGCAGGCAAGCGTTTCAATAGCCCCAATGATATAGTACAGAAGTCGAACGGTGATTATTATTTTACCGACCCGCCTTATGGCTTAATGAAAAAAGACCAAGACCCTACCAGAGAAACCGAACTCTTTGGGGTTTATCGCAGAGCCACAAATGGCACCGTAACCTTGATTGTAAAAGACTTGAGCCGCCCAAACGGTTTAGCGTTTTCGCCTGATGAAAAAACGCTGTATGTGGCGCAGTCAGACCCTGACAAGGCCTATATTATGTCGTATCCGGTGCTGGCAGATGGTAAAGTAGGCAAAGGCAAAATTCTGTTCGATGCCACGCCAATGGTAAAAGAAGGTCTGCAAGGCTTGCCTGATGGATTGAAAATTGATAAAAAAGGAAACATTTTTACTACAGGCCCAGGAGGAATATTGATACTCACGCCAGCAGGTAAATTATTAGGAAGAATAGAAACAGGCGTGCCTACGGCTAATTGTGCGTGGGGTAATGATGGCTCAACGCTCTACATTACGGCAGATATGTACCTGTTACGGATCCAGACCAAAACTGTTGGTGTAGGATTTTAGTGCTGTTTCTATGAATCATAAAATATAAAAAGACCCTTTCTTTTTATTCAGGAAAGGGTCTTTTGTAGTAAAATTATATTATTTACCACCTACAACTACCTCACACAAATCTTCGGGTTTAAAGTAGGTGTTAGCCATTTCGATTACATCTATTGGCGTAATTGCCCTGATTTTCTGAATGTAATTATCATAAAAATCAGCAGGTAATTCATCTAAAAGTATAATTTTTTGGCGGTCAGCTACTTCAAAAGGCGTATTCAACGAACCTACCAAAGAACCAATCATGTAGTTTTTGGCTGTTTCCATTTCATCTTCGTCCACAGGTTCAGTTTGTAGTCTTCTTATTTCCTTAACTATTTCATCAAGCGTTTGTTGGGTAAATTCTTTTTTTACATCGGTACCCATTACCAGATACCCACCATAACGCTGGGGAATCAAGCCTGACGAAATACCGTAAGTAAAGCCTTTCTCTTCACGGATATTTTTCATGAGACGGCTGCCGAAGTATCCACCAAAAATAGTATTGGTAACAATAAACTTGAAGAAATCGGGATGTGTACGGCCAAATAACCTTTTACCTAAGCGAATTGATGATTGTACGTTATCTAAACGCTCAAGCAATACACTCTCAGGACGCTTTATTTCATCAGCATTATCAACAATACTATCGTGTGCAGGAGTTTCTAATGGTGTTTGTCCCAAATGTTGATTGAGTGCCTGTATCTCAGTATCACCAAACTGACCTGAAATAAAAACCCTGAAAGTTTTCCCTTTTACATTCTTCTCATAAAAGTCTTTTACAGCATCTCGGCTAATGTTTTCAATTAGGGCCAATGTTAAGGTTTTTCCGTAAGGGTGGTCTGTGCCATAAATCTGCTCTCTGAAAATCTGCCCCGCTACATACGAACTTTTCTCTAAGCTGATTTTGAGGTTTTGTGAAGTAATATTCTTCTGAACCTGCAATTCGTTTTCAGGAATTACCGAATCGGCAATCATTTCCTGTAATAAAGGCAGCAGTTTTGGCAGATGTTTGGTAAGCCCGTGAACAGTTATACCTAATCGCTCAACCGATTGGCTAATCTCTAAAAAAGCACCGTACTGGTCGAATTGCTCACTGATTTGCGTAGCTGAATAGTTTGAAGTTCCTTCCGAAAGCATTTTTGAGGTAAAATAAGATTCGCCAACATGGTTTTCGTAGCGGCTACCTGCCTCAAAAATCAGTTCTAAACGCACTACCGGCTGCTCTCCTGCCTTAACCATATACACGGGTACTTGGTTGCCAAGCAATACTTCTTCTGCTTTTGGTATACTTACCTGCTCTATTATTTGCGATGGAGGTGCTATTGTGCGGTCTAATGTCATAGATAGGTTTAATTAAAATCTAATATATATTATACAGAAAAAGTAAAATGAATAATGAACAATTCTATAAAAGTTCATTATTCATTTTACTTCAACAGATGTTTTATCTACTTAGAACAAAAAAACTAGCGGGCAGATTCCATCATATTAAGCAAATAATCCAATTCGTATTCCAATACTTTTCCACCTTGCTTTAATTTTCGGATATCTTGTAGCTCAACACCATTACGGGCATAAGCAGGGCTGTTTAAAGCCGGATTTCTGTAGCCCTCTCTCATAAACCGCTGAATCATGGTTTTGATTTGGTCAGTATCGTCTTTCTTTGCAGGCTCAGGCGCCATGGCAACTTGCTGTGTTTGCTTAGAATGTTGTACTTGCTCTTTCTTTGCCGTTTCTTTTTCGCCTCTCACTGCTGTTTCAGCAGTTTCTTCAAGCACCTCAAACTCAGCCTCTTTTACTTCTTCATGCTCGGGCAATAGGTCAAAGCCTGCTGCAACAATAGTAACCCTTACTTTTTTGCCCAGGTGCTCGTCAACGGCAAAGCCGTGTTTAAACAATCGGGCTTTAGCCTGAATCTGGCTTTCAATAAACTTAGTGACCAATGTTTGGTCTGATAACTTGATTTTATGCTCAGGGCTATACGCAATACTTACCAATACACGTTGTGCACCGCTAATACCATTACTTTCTAACAGAGGAGACGAAAGTGCCGCTCTGATAGCATCTTCTGCTCTTTTGTCGCCCTCGGCCTCGGCTGTACCCATTACGGCTTGTCCGGCATTGCCTAATACCTTCTTTACATCGGCAAAGTCAAGGTTGATAATTCCAGGACGTGTAATAAGCTCGGCTATACTCTTTACACCATTGGCCAATACATCGTCAGCTTTGGCATACGCCTCATCGATATCCATATCACCATACTGTAATTCAAGACGCTCGTTCTTGATAATGAGTACAGTATCGCTATATTTTTTTAACTCTTCAATACCCGCTCTTGCCTGAAGAATCTTGTCTTCTCCTTCAAACGTAAAAGGGTCGGTTACTACTGCTACCGTTAAGCGTTCCATTTCTTTGGCTATGCGTGCAATTACCGGCGCAGCACCTGTACCGGTACCACCACCCATACCTGCCGTAATAAACACCATTTCGGTAGGTTCTTTAAGCACTTCCCGAATCGCTTTTTCGCTTTCTTCGGCGGCTTTTTTACCCATGCTTGCTTCTGTTCCTGCACCTAAACCCTTGGTTAGTTCAATACCTATCTGCAAACGGCGGATATCTGTCGGTGCAGACTCCAAAGCTTGCTGGTCGGTATTACAAATAACTAAACCAATATCGCGAACACCCAAATGATGCATATGCTTTACAGCATTACAACCTGCACCACCAACACCAATTACCTTGATGATGTTTTTAAATTTGTTTTTGCTCGAAACAATTTCGAATTCTGGTTCTGGAGACATTTCAGTATGAATTTATGTAGATTAGGAAAGCATTTTTGTTTTTGCAGTCAACAAAAATATCTGGGGTAAACGCAATGTATTACTCCTGTGAGGAACATGGCTCTTCTTATAAGGTTTGGCATTATCGTTTAGCAGCAAATACGTTTATTCACTTATTTTATAATATATACTTAAAAAAACGTAAAATTGTTTAGATAAATATATACTCTCTTAGCACGCATCTTGTGAGTATGTTTTAAAATTTTACTTTTTGGTCAGAATTACAGAATCTAAATATACTCTTTTAATTTGTATAACCTTTATCATCTCCCATATCAATTTTCCCGACTTTCTTTTTAAACCAGCCGAATATCCCGCCACTATTTGGCTCTTCTTCTTGCGGTGGCTCTTCTTTCTTGCCGTTAATTTTGCTATTCGGAGTATCAAAGCCGTTGTTATAGTTACCTATTGACACCTGGCTTTCAGGCACTTCACCCCAGATTACCTCTTCAGGTACACGCTCATCAAGTGGTAAAAAGCCTGATAAAACAAGCCCTACTACTGTTGAGTATTTAAGGTCAACGATTTTGCTCACGGCTGTTTCGCCAATGTTTCTGACAGTATTACCTAAACGGATATTCATACCGTTGGTTACTTTGGTAAATACTTCTTTTATCATGGCAATATTGGCCGTACCGCCAGTTAGCACAACACCGCTTATCAACTGCCCATCATAGCCCGAATGCATGATTTCGGCCATCACCATAGAGGCAATCTCTTTCATGCGTTCTTCTATAATGATACTTACGTTTTGTGCTACAATCTCCTTGTCAGGCAAGCCATCTACTCCCGGAATCTTGATGATGTCGTTTTTGCCGACTTCATCAGGTGGAATGGCTCCCATAATCAGTTTCAGTTTTTCGGCATTATCAGGTAATATCTGAAACGCCTTCACCAGATCGTTGGTAATGCTTTTACCAGCAAACGGAATCACCGAAATATGGCGCAAGCCACTTTCCTGAAAAATGGCTATTTCGGTAGTATCGCCACCGATATTTACAACGGCAACACCTAGCTTCTTATCTACTTCGCTCAACACCGCCATGGCATCAGCCAGTGGCGTAAACAAAGTATGAACAATCTTAAGCGGCACAAATCTGTGGTTGTGCTGTACCTTTACGCCTACGCTTTCAATGGTTCGGCGCAAAGCCAGGTGTGGGTCGTTAGGTGTCGAAATCAAAAAGAAATTACCACCTAGTGTAATACCAAAACGACCTACCGGGTTATCGGGCACATGTGCCCTGTCAACAATAAACTCTTGCGGGAAAGTGTGAATAATAATATTCCCTGCCGTTGGACGAAACGATTTACGGATGTCAACAGCTAATCTTTCTATCTCTTCTTTGCGGATAGTGCTACGGCTATCGTCTCTGGTCAGAAAACTCTGATGCGCTTTCCCCTCTACATTCTCACCTGAAATATTGACAATCACATTATGGATGTTGATGTCGGCCTTATCAGAAAGTATATTCAGAATACGGTCAATGTCTTTGGCCGTAAACTCTAAATTAACTACGGTACCATTAGATACCCGACCTCTCTGGGTAGGCTCTTCCACGATGTCAAGAATTTTCACCTTCCCGACCTCGTCCATTATGCCAGCAACGGCACAAATTTTTGTGCTGCCAATGTCAATACCTACTATTACGCCTTTACTCATTTCCTTAGTTTTTAGGGCATTTATCCTGACTATTTATTTATGGAGGGTTTCATAAATTTATAAATGCCAACCTCTGTTTTATTTGCAAACTACCTGACCATCATATTTTACACTCACATGAGTAAATGTATCCCAACCCTGCACAGGTAATATTTGCCTATAAAATATTTTTAAGCGACTCAATCGATTCTGAATATTTTCGGGTGCTCCAAACTCAACTGTATGCTTCCCTAAAAGAGGAACAATTGTGATATTTCCCGCCGGGTTAATATCCAGTTGAGTAAACTGAGCTCGCAGGAAATTATCGTTGTTTATTAAATTGATGAAATTTAATAATTTTTCCTGACGTTTTTGCTTTAAACTCGGCAAATTTCGGAAATATTCGCCCGAAAGCAATACAATTCTTGCGGAATATCTTTCAGATAGTGGAAAAAAGTACCCTTCGCTATCAACATATACGTCATCTCGGCCGTCAGACATCAGAATTCGGGCTACAGGTATGTGCTGTTCGATGTCTATATTAAGATTCCCCTCTATACCTCTGAAAACCTGACAGGTCTTAATTTGTTTGTTCTTCAGTACTCTTTTTTCAATTTCACGCAAATCTATTTTTTCAAACAAGCGCCCTGTGAGTTGGTCTCGTCCCTGTTTAGTGGCAAGTTTTTCAATTTCTTCTTTGTCTATAAAAAACTGTTCGTTGGCATTTTTTATTTTTATCTCAATTTTTTTGCAACGGTCGGTCGAAAAAGTATTACTCGAAAAAACAATAAGCACGACAACCGCTATCAGGGCACTTCCTGCCATGATCCACTTACCGATTTTCTTAAAATTAAAATTCTTTTCCATTCAAGTAACACGTATTTTTTATTGAGTGATTGTGTGATTTAGTGAATGAGTGATTGTAATACCGAGTTTATGCTAAAACAATCACTCAACCACTAAATCGCTCATTCACTCAATTGCTCAATATCTAAAGTTTCTTCAAAAATGCGTTTTTGTCAGCCAGTAACTTAAAGTGGTCGGCTGCTTTAGGCTCTAAATCTGTTTTGCAAAGTTCTTTCAATTTCTCTACATCTTTGCTCCATTCATAACCATTAAAGTATGCTAGTCCTTTATGGTCTCTGATTTTGTATAATGCACCCGGTTTATAGGCTGTACCCAAGTACACGTATTGCAAGCCGTTGTCTTTTGCCCAGCGTATAGCCCGCCACATCATCCACTTGCCCAGCGAGTGCGTACGCATATATTCGGTATCAAAGAACGCAAACCAATAGTGTAATATATCTTTGTCTAAAGCTGTAAGGATAAATCCTAAAAATTTACCCTCTGATGAAAAACGAAAAATATGAGTTCCTATTTCTCTTGACAGAATATATTGCCAACGCTCCATACTCATATTGTCGTCGCCGATGCGCTGCGAAATATATCCTTGGCAAAAATCTACAAAGGCCGGGTCGTTCAAATCAAAATCTTCTTTTCTGATCACCTCCAGTTCAATTTTCAAGGGCTCAACCAAACGATTCACTCTTCTGTTTTCAGAGGTATCATCAAAATTCTCAAGGTCTACTCTTAAACTTCTGGCCAGATAAAAAATATCGCCCTCTATGCCCAAATCGCCTGTGTAGGGTAAAAAACCCTTTGCGTAAATTTCCGGCAATTCTTCTTGCGATTCTTTTAAACAGTAAATCGCATAATCGAAGGTATAATTTGAATAATCAACTCTGTTTTCAGAAAAGAAAATCTTCATAAAGGGTGTCAGGTGTACTATATTAAACGTAAAACTTCTTCGGCAATTTCTCGGCCTGCATTTGGTTTACCAAGCGTTTTTATGTTTTTGCTTAGCTCGTTCATTGTTTGCTGGTTATCAGCCAACTCAATTGCCTTGTCAACGAGTTTTTCTCTGGCTTCGGCGTCTTTTACGAGCCATGCGGCATTTTCATTAACCAGACTCAGAGCATTCTGTGTTTGGTGGTCTTCGGCAGCAGCCGGAAAAGGCACCAAAATAGAAGGCTTGGCAGCCAGACATAACTCTGACACTGACAAAGCTCCTGCTCTTGAAACCACCAAATCGGCAGCGGCATAGGCCAAATCCATTTCATAGATAAAGTCTGATACATATACCCGATTTGTCTGCAAGGCATCTATTGCCGCCTTTGCCTGCTCAATAAACAATTTACCTGTTTGCCAGATAATCTGTAAATCGTTTGAAATCAAATCATTCAAGCCTGCTCTTATTGACTCATTAATCGTTCTGGCACCTTGACTTCCGCCAATAATCAACAAGATTTTGCGGTCATCGCTCAACCCGAAATGCTTCAATGCCTGCTCACGCTTAGACGATGTTTCGAGTATATCTTTTCTTACCGGATTACCGGTAAGAACAATTTTATCTGCCGGAAAAAAACGCTCCATTCCCGGATACGCCACGCATATTTTGCGAGCCTTCTTGGCCAGATTTTTATTGGTAACTCCTGCAAATGAGTTCTGCTCCTGAATCAGCGTAGGCACTTTCAGAAAATTAGCCATAATGAGCGTAGGCCCACTGGCATAACCGCCAACACCAATGGCCACATCGGGCTTAAAGCTTTTAATAACACTATAGGTTTTCCAGAGACTTCTGATAAGCTTAAAAGGTAGCCCTATATTGGCCAACATATTAGAACGGTTGATACCTGCAATAGGCAAACCTATAATTTTATAGCCTGCTTTCGGTACTTTTTCCATTTCCATTTTCCCTTCGGCACCAACAAATAAAATCTCTATACTTGGGTCTTTAACTTTTAGTTCATTAGCAATAGCCACAGCAGGGTAAATATGCCCTCCTGTTCCTCCACCCGAAATAATTATTTTAGCGCCTTTACTCATTCAGATATTATAGAAAAAATACTTTATTTGACCTGTTTTTAATTAAGCTATTACCTTGCCTTCGTCGTGCTCTCCTTTGGTTACACTCAGCACAATGCCAATGGCTACTGAGGTAAACAAGATGGAGGTTCCTCCCATACTCATCAATGGCAGAGTTTGCCCTGTTACAGGCCCTAAACCTACATTGATAAACATATGGACAAACGCCTGAAAAACAATACTAAAGGTAAGCCCTACACAGAGCAACCCTCCGAATGCCCTATTGGTATTCTCTACATTTTTTAAGCCTCGGTAGAGTAACCAAAGGTACATAAACATCACCAGAATTGCCCCTATCATGCCATATTCTTCTACAATAATGGCATAGATATAGTCAGAGAAAGCTTCTGGCAGATAATTGCGCTGAAAGCTTTTACCCGGCCCAATACCGATAGTGCCACCACGGGCGATGGCTATCATGGCCTGGTCTCTCTGGTAACTATCATCTCTATCGGGGTTACCAACTACTTTATCTCTGTTGAGGTCAACTTTAGCAAAAGCCTCTATACGCTCAAGCACTACTTGCCCACGGCCAAAATCAACACCTTTTGTATAAAGAAAAATACTAATACCGAGTACTATTACGATTGCTCCTACCACAAAACCTGCCATACGAAACAGATAGCGGGCAGGCACACGCCCAACCCACATAATAATAAAACAGGTGAGCCCCAGAATAATAGCCGTAGAGAAATTGGTTACTGCCAACATACCACAAAGCAAACCACACCAGAATATAAGCCCTGCTAATGTTTTGGGGTTATATTCTACATTTTGTCTGCGAGCCAACATAGCTGCCAGATTGGTGATAAGTACCAAACGCACCAAATCGGAAGACTGAAACGATATACCAAAGATATTTATCCAGCGTTTAGTGCCTCCAACAGTTGTACCAAAAAAATAGGTATATAACAAAATAACAGGCGTAACCCAAAGTAAAAGTCTTGAAATACCTGCGAAATTAGTATAATTAATGCGATGCATACACCAGATTACTCCCAACCCTAGTAATAAGTGAACAGTATGTGAGAGAAGGTAGCTTTCGGTGTTACCACCGGCTCTTTTGTAAGCGAGCGCAGAACTGGCACTATAAACTACCAGTATACTGAATAATGAAAGCACGGCGATAATAAACCAGATTTGCCAGTCGCCACGCAGTTTGTCTTTTAACCACGTTTCCATGACTTATTGTAGCGGTAAACCGCAAAAAGATTATAGGATATAAGCACGTTATGTGTTAACGTCAGGCATTTATATGCCCTAAATTAAACATAAAAACAAATGTAAATTATTTATGATTGAAAGAAAAAGAAAAACCATAAAATTTATTCTGGGTTTATTGGCGATTTTATTAAACGGTTTTTTGCGTTTTTCTTAAGCAGACCAAATTTTGTTTGGCTAGCCCTACCTCCTTTTCTTTTGTACCGACAAAAAAACCTCTTGCACGTTTATGATATATGCAAGAGGTTTAAAATATACGCTTAGCTGCTTAATTCTCTGTCAGCTTCAACTTGTTAGCTCCTTTCACAATTAAAAAGAGAATCCAGGCAATAATAAAGAAATTGAGCACTACACTCAGAAAATTACCATAGTTAATTGCAATAGCAGGCACGGCTTTACCTGCAGCATCAACGGTAGCTTCTTTCAATATAATACCGCCGGTGATTCCGCCACCTGTAAAAACATTAACAACAGGCATGATAATGTCTTCTACCAAAGAGGTAGTGATTTTACCAAATGCGGCACCAATGACCACACCAATGGCCAGGTCAAGGACATTGCCTTTCGCAATAAAGGTTCTGAATTCTTTTAACATTGATTTTCAGGCATTTAAAGGGTGATAAAATTTATAGTGTAAGCAAAAATCCTGCGGCAAAACCCTGGCTGAACTGAAATTTATCAATCTGGTCACGGTCATAAACGCCTAAAAATGTAAAGTTCATGTTCAGGTATTTATTCACTTTTGCAGTGGCAATCAGGTTAATGTTATGGTCGATAGCGTTTTTATCAGGCGCCACTCTTTTTGGCGTGTAAGCCAGAAAACCCTGATAACGGCATTTCAGGTTTACATTTTTGGCAATATCTTTATCAAAAGCACCTACCAACTGAAAACCCGTTTCGAACAATACTTTTTTGCCTTTGGCTATACCGTAGGCATCGTCTTGCTGGTTATATTCTGTAAAATCGGTAAAAACTTTATCGTTCAACACGAAGGTCTGGCGTAAGGTAGCACCGCCTAGTTGTAACACAAAATATGAAACAGGTTTGTACTCAATACCTAATCCTTCGGCCAGATACCCCGGTGCAAAAAAGCTTGAGATTGTGCGCTTGCGCTGCGTAGGTAGGCCTTCATCTTGGTAAACTACTCCGGGTGCAAATTGTGTTAAGAAATTAACTCCGGCAAACCAGTTTATTCTAGGGTTTATCTTATGCGCATATTTAGCTTCCAGAAATAATCGGTCTATACTTTTAGCAGATTTTTGGCCTTTATTATTAATACTCCCAAGCTGAAACTGAACATTGCTTATAAAAGACCCTTTGTTTTTGTAAAATTCGGCTCTGTTGTTAAACAAAGCTCCTATCGACCAGTTGTTTACGCCACCACCTTGCCAGTTGTTAAAAGCTGCCTGACTGAAATTGATTCCAAGTTGTGTATTACGAGGTTTCCAGAAGCCTATTTTTAAAGAATCGTCAAGCGTTTTGGCATTCTTTAAACTAAGTGTATCGCTTTTTTGTGCCCACAAGCTTGTAGCCGATAAAGTAATTGCTACGCTGATAAGTAATTTTCTCATTGGATTGTGTTTGGGTTAGACATGCTTGGTAAAAACGAAATGTAACTAAGCATAATAATTATGATTAGTGCAGTTCAGGTTTTAATGTCAGTTTGATTATTTAAGAAGCATTCTGTTATGCTAAAGACATATCATCAGCATAACAGAATATCGGTAATGAGTATGAGTAAAGGCCCGCAATCAGCCAATTATTCAACAAAACTCAATTGATGTTGTATTACTCAAAAATTACAATTTTCTTCGATTGAAGCACTTGCAATGGAAACACAGTTCTCGATTCTTCGGTTTGTAGTGTGATAGATGTATTATCCATTGCAATAATTTCGCCTTTTACACCGTCTATTTCAACTACCTGCCCTTCTCTATACTTGTTTTTGCTGTAAAACGAAGATATAATATTAAGCAATATTTCTTTAGAGGCAAAACCATAGCCAATAGCAAAGGCAAAAATGATTCCGCCAATAAAAAGATTAAAACTTGATTCGAGCAAGCTGGTATTGATGCCCACCTGGGCTACCGACTGAATTACGAAGATGATAAGCAAAAAGAAAAACACGGCCGTACCTATTAGTTTTCCGGCGGCAATGTTGAACGATTTACAGAGCGATACTACAAAATTACGGAGCGTATCGGCCAGCCAGATACCCACAAATAACATAATACCTGCCGAAATCATTTTAGGAATAAACTCAACTAATAGTTTCACCATGTCTGATATTGCAGGCACACCTAGTGTATCTGCTGCCGGACGCAAAATAAAAATCAGTATGAAATAGTAAAGAATCTTAGAGATAATTGAGCTGATCTTTATCTCTAGTTTCATGCTTCTGATTGGCTCAATCTGATTGAGTTTTTCTCCGACTTTATCTGCACCTACCTGTTGGAGCATTCTTTTTGTAATAGCGGCCACTGCCTTTGCAACCAACCATCCGATTATGAGTATGGCTAATGCGCCAATCAGATTATATATAAAACCCATAAAACTTTTAATAAGGCTATTAAAAGTCTCCATAAGGGTCTCCACAAAACTAGGTACTCTTCTATCCATATACTTTCAAAATTTCAATTTTCTTCTTTTTTTTCTTTAAGCTCAAGTTCTTGTAAGAGTACAACCCCCGAGACCATCGATTCACCCAAAAACATTTGTACTACTTGCATTATATCACGAATAACATCAATCTCCGCCGTAATCATCCCTTTCAGGTGTGCGGGGGCCTGAGCGTCATCTTCAAAGTCCTGAAATGTATCGTCGGTCATAACAAATATCTTTTAGAAAATCGTATTCAACATTTCAGGAATCTCCTTTCTAATTATATCTTTCAACAGTTAAATATCTTAGAATAAAAGCATCAGTTTCTGAACTACTTCCGCCAGAACCAGATAACTTTAATTATTATAATAAGGAAGAAAATAATATTCTCGGTATATATCTTCTTTAATTTTTCTTTTGTACGCATCAGGCGCATTTTTACTGCACTCTCGGTTATTTTAAAGGTTTCCGAAATCTCCTTGATACTAAAATTATCCTGATACTTCATCAACAAGATGGCTTTCTCGTCGGGGTCAATCTTCTGTAAAGCTTTTTTAAGACCCTGTGTCTGCATTTCTACCAACTCCAAATCTTCTGTATCATCTTCCAGGTCAAAGTTTTCATCGAAGGCAACCTCTGCTTGTTTTTTTACCTGCCGTACCTGATCCATACAATAATTATACGTGATAGAGTATAACCAGGTCGAAAACTTAGCGTGTTCTTTGAAACTTCCGACTTTTAAGACAACCCGCAAGAAAATATCGTGCGTAAAGTCTTCTGCCTGAGCTTCGTTCTTTACAAAAGACAAGCACTTGCGGTATACCTTATCGACATAGCGATCATAAAGTTCTTCAAAATAAACGTTGCGTTGGGTTTCTACATACAAACGAACCAACTCTTCATCTGCAACTACTTTAAAAGCCTTGTTTTTCAATTTTGACAGTATGATTAGGGAAAAGTAACTAAACGGTAAGGATTTTTTAATTCTGGGTTTATGTATGCACGCAAAAATCTTTCTTTCTTCTAGACTACTTCGCTTTTAAAATAATTTATAAAAGTTTTACGAAATACGTAGTATTTTAATAGCAAATATTTATTTTTTTAATAAGAATGGCAAATTTTTTACAAAAAATTAGTATGCTTGCATAATATTAATCTTATTTTTCTTATAATTGCCTTTCATTTATTTTCATAAATCTTAATAAAACTATGTCTGCAAAAGAATATCTAGAAAATACCGCCGCAAAACTTTCTGAAACAGAAATTGACGATGTAAATACTATACTACATTTTGATTTTGGTGCTAGTGCTTACACTATGCAAGTAGCCGACGGCAAAGCAGAATTGAAAGAAGGCTTGGTAGGTGATGCCGAATGTGTGATTAAAGCCAGTGACGATGATTTTGTAAAGATTGCAACAGGCGATATGAACCCTATGATGGCCATGATGATGGGTAAACTGAAACTTTCGAACCCGGCCGCTATGATGAAATACGCCAAAATGCTAGGGTTAATGTAAACCCCGGTGCTATTATTCAACCCTATAATTCAGGAATAGTATTATGGCAAAGAATTTTTTCAGTAAAAGAAATGTGAATTTTCTACTCTATGAAGTGCATGATGTAGAATCACTGACACAGCATAGCTATTTCGCTGACCATAACAAAGAAACATTCGATATGACTATCGATACGGCTATTCAGATTGCCGAAAACCTGATGTTTCCTTTTGTGAAAGATGTCGACAAAAACCAACCGGAATTAAAAGATGGCAAGGTGAAGGTTCACCCATCTATCAAAAACTACCTGAAAGCAGTTGGTGAGTCAGGCATTATTGGTGCCGATTTTGATTATGAAAACGGAGGTGCTCAAATACCTGTGAGTATTACAAGTGCAGTAGGCTATATATTGATGTCGGCCAATAACGGTATGATGTATATTGGTTTAACATCAGGCGGTGCAAGGCTGATTGCCAACTTTGGTTCAGACGACCTAAAGAAAGCATATATCGAAAACATGATTTCGGGCAAATGGCAGGGCACTATGTGCCTTACTGAACCACAAGCCGGAAGTTCACTTTCTGATATTACCTCTTCGGCCGAGCCTCAGGAAGATGGTACTTATAAAATAAGAGGCCAGAAAGTATTTATTTCAGCCGGCGACCACGATGCAACCGATAACGTTATCCATCTGTTTTTAGCCCGTATCAAAGGTGCGCCTAAAGGTACTAAAGGTATTTCCTTATTTGTAGTACCTAAATACAGGCTCGATGGTACTGATAATGATGTTACGTCAATGGGTATTTACCATAAGCTGGGGCAAAAAGGCGTACCTGCCATGCACTTGGGCTTTGGTGATAAAAATGATGATTGCGTGGGTTATCTGGTTGGCGAACCTAACAAGGGCTTATCTTACATGTTCCAGATGATGAACGAAGCCCGCATTGGCGTTGGCCTTACTGGGGTTTCTATCACGTCGGCAGCTTATTATGCCGCCTTAGAATATGCCAAAGAACGCCCGCAAAGCCGTAGATTAAACGCCAAAAGTGCACTGGAAACGCCACAAATCCCTATTATTCAGCACCCTGATGTGAAACGAATGCTTTTGTTTCAGAAATCAGTAGTTGAGGGGAGTTTGTCTTTGTTGCTTGAAACCTCTAAGTATTTTGATTTAGCAGAGGCAAGCGATGACCCCGAAGAAAAAGAGAATGCGCATTTGCTGGTAGAATTGCTTACGCCAATTGCCAAGACTTTTCCTTGCGAGTATGGCGTAAAATCAATCAACGATGCAGTTCAGTGCTTTGGTGGTTATGGTTTTACAGAAGATTTTCCGGTTGAGCAGTATTACAGAGATATACGCATTACGCCAATCTATGAAGGTACTACGGGAATCCAATCGCAGGATTTACTAGGCCGAAAAGTTACATTAGGTGGTGGAAAAGCCATGAAATTGCTTGCGGAGCAAGTTGGTAAAACCATTAAACAAGCAACAGAATATGAGGCCTTGAAAAAATATGCCTTATTACTGAAAGATAGTAGCCAACGTTTACAAGAAGTAACCATGCATCTGCTTGGCATTGCAGGTACCGGAGACGTGGAGCGATTCTTGTCTGATGCTACGCTTTATATGGAATTATTCAGCCTGAATGTAGTAGCATGGCAATGGCTGAAACAAGCTGTTGTAGCACAAGAAAAATTACAGGCAGCAAACAATGATGCTGATTTCTACGAGAGTAAAATTCATACCATGAAGTATTTCTTCCATTATGAATTACCTAAAACGCAGGGATTAGCAACCCGATTGACAGATACAGAAGTATTGACAATAATGACCGACAAAGAGTTTGTAATGTAAACAAGAGAGGGGAGCTAAAACTCCCCTCTTCTGTTATATCAATATCTTGTAATACTATCAATTAGCTGATTTCACCGAACCTGCGCCTGAGGTATTGGCTACCACCGAAGTAGCACCACCTTTATAACGAACATTACTTGCGCCACTGGCTTCGGCTACAATTTTGCTTGTTACATATACTTTTGCACCGCTAGCACCTGATGCATCAACATTGGCTACATCTACTTTAAAATCAAAAGCGTTTACGCTCGATGCACCCGATACATCTGCATTCAGACTTTTCCCGTCGCCAGTAATTGTGATTCCTGATGCACCAGAGCAATCTAGTGCCAATTCTTTTGCATCTATATCGAAATTACCCTGAGATGCCCCTGATAAATTGATGCTGAATCTCTCGCTCGAAAAACCAGAAACTTTAGATTTACTTGCGCCTGAAAAATCAACACCTACTAATTTGGGCATTGTAACGGTGATATATACTTCTTTACGGTTTTTCCAGCCACCCCAGTTATTCGGATACCCAATGCTTAATTTACCGTTCGATACCTTCACAACCAAATCTTTCACGTCTTGTTCACGGCCTGCGGCTTCTACTTTATAAGTATTGGCTTTGGTAACTGTAATAACAAACGCACTGCCCATATCTAATTTTTCGAAATTAGATACATCGAATGAGCGTTTAGATTCTTGTGCAAAAACTGCTGTAGATAAAAGGGTAAGTAAAATGAATAGTTTTTTCATGATTTTGTACAGTTATTTTGTAATTAAATATAAGATGATAAAAATTTAAAAACGTTGCATACAGGCTCAATTATTTCTCGTAAAATATTTTTATCCTTCTGCACCTGTATAACATACACACCAAAACAGAACAGCCACCTTTTAAAAAGGTGGCTGTTCTGAAAGATTGTATATTGTCAAATAATGATTATTTATTCAAAATCATTTTTTGGTATAAAGCTTTTTTAGAAGAACCTTCTCTAACTACTCTAACTGTTAACTCAGTAGCAGGTAGGTTTTCAGGCAATGTATATGCTTTGCGTAGGTCTCTTACAAAACCTTCTTTGTGCATAATTTTAGAACCGTCCTGATTAGTGATATCTACAGTAATCATTTCGTTTTCGTTCATACCTGCAAGTTTCAAGAAGAACTCACCTTCTGTTGGGTTTGGATATACACCAATGTTTGCTTGAATGTTACGGCTTCTTGCTAAAGTGAAAAGCGTACCATCTTTAAGGTTTGTTGCTGCCGAAAGATTAGCGTCTTCGGTCATTGACCAAGTACCTTTATCTAAGAAAGCGATTCCGTCTAGGTCTGATGAACCATTTACAGAAACCTGCGCAGCACCTCTTGCCAACTCTGATCTTAACGACCAGAACTCGCTTTGGTTAAGTGCATCAACACCTTCTGAAACTTGTTCTGAAACGTTTAATGGGCTTCTGAATGAGTAAGAAGCTGTAAGTTTTTGGCTTTCGTTGCTTCTTGCTACCCTGAACGAGCGGAAATTAGTACCATCGCCAAGTGGAAATTCGAAAGACTCGGTTCCTTCTTTAGTTACTACACCTTTTACATGTGAGAAGTCTGAAGCACCATTATATTTACCGTTTTCGCCAAATACTAATGGGTTTTGCGACGACGACTCAATAACACCTCTGCGGAAAGAAAGCGACTCGTCGATACGGAGTGAAGTTTCTAATTTCAAGTCATTATCTAAGAACAATTGACCCAAAGCCAGCTCTTTTGAGCTTCTTAATACTTGAGGTGCGCTACCATCAAAAACAACAACACCTGATGATTTTACAGAGCTAAGGTTTTCGAAATTCTTTTGGAAGTGTATTTTACCGTTGTTTGTAAGTTTCCCTTCATTTACTACATCTGTATTGAAACTCACAACAGCTCCTTCACTCACGTAGAAGTCAGTGCCGTTAAATACCTGTGCTTGCAGTTGAGTGGCAACAAGGCATACACCAAGAGAGTAGATAATTTTTTTCATATAAATCCTGCTTTAATATTTTCTGTTTTCCGATTATAAAATTAATGAGTGTAAACTAGAACAAAAAACTTTTTCTCTAAATTTTATTTAATGGTAATTATACAAAATGAAGCAGGTTGACGTTTGTGTGTATTCCGGGCAATCGATTATCTGATTATCTTTTGCTCTTGTAATTACCAAACAAATATCATTCCATTAAGTTTGGCAAACCTTAAAAAAACAGGTATTTCTTAATATAACTTCACTTTATTCACCAAAAACACCCATACAAAGGCTAAAATTGCTATTAAACCAAAGGCAAATGGTAAGCTTATGCTTTTAGATACAAAGCCTATCATAACCGGACCGGCCAGAAAACCAGCCATGCTAAAGGTATTCATGGTGGCTAAACCAGCCCCTTTTGCCATGCCGGGCACACGTGCCGAGCTGCCATACAAAATTGGTGCTCCGCATGATACCCCTGCTCCTACCATAGCAAAACCTATAATTGCCGTAGCTGTGTAAGGCAAAAGTATTGCGATAACAATACCGCAAGCGGCTATAACTCCTCCTATTTTTAAAACAGAATTTCCACCATAACGAGGAATCAGAGCATCGCCTGCAAAGCGCCCCACCGACATACAAAGCGAGTATCCGGCCAAGCCCCAGCCAATAAAATAGTCTTGGGTTTGTACTACGTCTCTCATGTACACCGCCGTCCAGTCGGCCATTGTTCCTTCGGTGATATTGGTACAAAGGCTTATCAATATCATTAACAGCAAAGCACCTTTTGGGAACACGAATTTTGCTCCACCACCATCCTCTATTTTTTCTTCATGGATACTCATGACCGTCGGCCTGATGAAAAAAGCCAGACAAATAAAGCTAAAGGCCAACAACCACATATGATACGCCGGAGCGATTTTCATGCCTTGTGTAAAACTAGCCAGAATAGACCCCAACATAAGCCCCGCACTAAACATACCGTGGCAGGTCGACATGATGTTAATTCCATACTGATGTTCAAGGCTTGTAACACAGGTATTCATGGCCACATTGGTAGTAGAAATACTAAGCCCCACCAAAAACAAGCTAAAAGCTACCAAAGGCAGGTAGTCTAAACTTACGGGCATGGCATATACTACTGCCATAAAAACCAGCCCGGCAAGGGTAGTGTTGCGCATACCAAAGCGCTTAATCAGGATAGTCGTAAACGGGTTCATACCGGCCGAGCCTAGAGGCATAAAGAGCAGCAACAAACCTAGTTGGGCGTCGTCTAATGCATATTTTTGCTTAATAAACGGAATAAGTGTAGCCCAGCTACCAAATAATATACCCATAGCTGTAAAAACCATTGCTACAGCTAAACTCTGACGATGAAAGAAAAAAGTGGATAAGTGCTTAAACATACAATAAACCTAACAAATAGACATACTATATACAATACTTGTATGCCTACTAATAATACACTCTTTTGGTAAAATAATTTTTGGGCAATTAGGCTTATGCCTCTACCAGGGCTTTTACCCGTTGATAGGTCATCTCTTTGTAATCTCTGATGTAATCGTTACAGACAGGGAGTTCTTCTATTTTATAGGTACTCAAAACCCCTACTACTTTTGCACCTGCTGCTTTTCCGGCCGACACGCCTGCGTGAGAATCTTCAAATATGATACAATTCTCAGGCTGGATGCCTAAATTGGCCGCTGATTTCAGATATACTTCGGGGTTGGGCTTATGATGAATCACATCGGCACTTGATAATAATGATTGCATTTTATCGGCCAATGGCAGTTTGCTTAAAATCAACTCAAGGTTTTCGACAGGAGCAGAGGTAGCAATTCCGGTTTTTACGCCATTGGCTTTTAAATCATCAATAAATGCCAACAGGCCATCAATAGGTACTACTTCCGGCTCATACAATTGTCTGAAAAGCGCTTCTTTTTCAAATTCCATCGAAGCAAACTCTTCCCCTATCACGTCTCTTTTAAGAAAATATTTCAGAATATAACTATTGCTTTTGCCATACATGTGAGCAATGAACTCCTCTTCGGTAGCGTCAATCTCAAACTTTTTCAGAAAAGCCTTCCAGGCAAGCGAGTGGTGAGGGTTAGTGTCACAAATGACACCATCCATATCAAAAATTACTGCGAACGATGTTTCCAATACTTAATAATTCATTATTTTTTGCAAAATTAGGGCATTTACCTCGTGTTTACTACTCATTTATTTACTATTAATGATACCCGATTGACAATATGTCGGGCAAAAATCTTATTTTTGCATTCAACCTGCTAAAACTATTGACCATGCTTTTTATGACTCTAAAAGTTGTTAAAAGAAAACACCTTTTAACTTTTTGTGGCTTTCTCTTTACAATACACTCTTTTGCACAGATTTCTCTTTCATTTCCCACCAATAGAATCGTATTTCAACGAAACAACGATAATATAGGCTTCATTAATATTTTAGGTAATTACTCTCAACCTGTCGATAAAATCGAGGCGAGGTTGATACCCGTTTCAGAAGGTCAAGGTGTAGCCGTTGACTGGACAACTATACAAGATAATCCCAGGGCAGGCTATTTTTCGGGTAGGCTCACAGGTTTTGGTGGCTGGTACACAATGGAGTTACGAGCAATAAAAGATAATAATGTACTCCAAACCATTACTGTCGACCGAGTGGGTATTGGTGAAGTTTTTATAGCCTTGGGGCAATCGAATGCGTCGGGTCTTCCCCTATCAGAACTACCTGGCAACAATGTTTTGAGAGCAACTGATGACAGAGTAAATGCTATTAATTTCAGCAATAAGGCTGTTTTAGATCCGCTACCTAAAAATCTCAATTTTGTTCATTTAGAAGCTGAAGTTGACATAGCCCCTGCCGGAAATACAGCTTGGTGCTATGGCGAATTGGGTGATAGATTAGCTAAAAAACTGAATGTACCCATCATGTTTTTTAATGCCGGCGAATTAAGCGTTTCGGTAATTAACTGGCGTGAAAGTGCCCAAGGCATACCTACAACCAATATATTTGGTCAAGTAATGCCCAAAGGCTTACCCTACACCAATCTGCGCAATACCTTACACTATTATGGAGCACTACTTGGAGTGCGCTCCCTACTGTGGCTACAGGGAGAAACAGATAACTATCCTTACAGGCTTTCGGCTGAAGAATATTCTTCCAATCTGCAGACATTAATTGATATTACCCGTAGCCAGTTCAGCGGAGATTTAAGTTGGGTGGTTGCCCGTACCTCTCTTACCTATCAGCAGCCATCAAACCCGCAGATTATAGGAGGGCAAAATAGGGTTATCGACCGCCCCGGTAATAATGTTTTTCCGGGCCCTTATACCGACGACTTACAAATACCAAGACCCGACCAAGTGCATTTTAAAAATGTACCGGGAAGCTATGGGCTTAGTGTATTGGCTGCAAATTGGGATGCCTATTTAGACGACAATTTTTTCCGGAATTCCCGCCCCGTATTATCTCGCTTTATTGTTGATATAAACGTTGCCTGTAACCCCAATAATCAGGCTACACTTACTTTACCCGATTATCTGGCTGCTTATCGGTGGTCGAACGGAGAATCGGGCAATCAGATAACGGTCGATAAGGGTACGTATTCGGTTAATGTACGAGATTATCAAGGTAATCAATTACTGGTGCCTAGTGTTAACACAAACTTTATGTATCCGGTCGAAAAACCGCAAATTACTTATCAGGGAGATTTAGAGTTTTGTGTAAACAAGCAAACAAGCATTAATCTTACAGCTACGGGGCCTGAGTTTAACAATTTTCGTTGGAGCACTGGTGCTGATTCGCCACAGATAGCGGCTGACAACAGCGGACAATATACTGTAACAGGCTATAATCAGTTTGGTTGTGCCTCGGCTATTTCTGATACTGTTGCGGTGAATATAAAACCTGCTCCTGTTAAACCACAAATTGCTATTTCGCCTAATGCATCGGTTTGTGAGGGGACAACTATCAGGCTAAGTGTTGATAGTGATGAAACCTTGCTCTGGACAAATAATATCACCAACAATGCATTTGTAATAGATTCGGTTGGGGTATATAATTTCAGCGTAACCGCAACAAATTCTTTTGGCTGTAATGAGGTGTCTGATAGTGTAGGCGTAAGAATCAACCCGCTCCCTGTTAAACCCCGAATTGTCGTATCGCCCGATACTGTGGTCTGCAAAGGTGTTTCGATTAAACTTAGTACCGATACCAACGAAAGCATTCTCTGGAATAATAACAGCACTGTACGTGAAATTTCGGTTGATTCGGTTGGAGATTATACTTTTAGCGTCAAAGCCATTACGTCTTTTGGCTGTGTTCGGGAGTCAGACATTCAGAAAACAAGCATCAAACAAACACCGCCATCGCCTGATATAGACAGACTTGGCATTTACACCTTGCGTGCATTAAATGTAAATATCGGCGAATCGGAGCAATTTCAATGGATAAAAGAAAACAACAAATTTACTACAAGCAGAGTACCATCTCTCAAAATACAAGATGATGGCAACTATCAGGTTTCTGTGCTTAGAACTTACCAATTGGGTAATAATCAGACAATTACCTGTGAGTCGGCCCCTTCAAAATCTTTTGCTTTATCTTTAAAATTAGTTGAAGACGAAGTTACGCTTTACCCGAATCCTGCATACGATTTCTTATACCTTGAAACCAAAGCAAACCTGAAAAACATAGAACTGAGTTTCTACAATTATTCCGGCAAATTGATTTATGTGCATAAGATGGATGACACAACCGAGCGTAAGGGAATTGACATAAGAAAAATGCAGAATGGCAGCTATATAGTAAAAATAAAACACGCCGATTTTGAGAAAACCGACCGGATAATTATTACTCAGAAATAAAGAACTATATCGGCCAATATTTGGTTACAATAGATGAGGTTTTGCCTCGTTTATATAGTTTTGATTACGATATTTATATAAATCCAATTATCAATTCCTGCACTCTTCTACAGAAGAACAGGCTTTTTCTGCATGGAAAATTCTTCAAGTAGTTTTATAAAATATCCTGATGTGGATGGGCTTGACCCCAAGCAATTCATTATCATTAAAGGAGCCAAAGTAAATAACCTAAAAAATGTTGATGTTGCTATTCCACGAAACAAATTAGTAGTTGTTACGGGCTTATCAGGCAGTGGGAAATCGTCATTAGCTTTTGATACACTTTTTGCAGAGGGGCAACGTATGTATGTAGAGAGTCTTAGTTCGTATGCCCGCCAGTTTTTAGGCCGTATGGAGAAGCCTGATGTTGAATACATCAAGGGGGTATCGCCAGCTATTGCCATCGAACAAAAAGTAGCTACTAAAAACCCTCGCTCAACGGTTGGTACTACTACCGAAATATACGATTACCTCAAACTCTTATTTGCTCGCATCGGTATCACCTACTCGCCAGTTACGGGCCGGGAAGTAAAAAAAGATACGGTTACAGACGTAGTTAATTTTATACTCTGGCACGAAGAAGGCACAAGAGTAATGGTGCTTACACCATTAAAAATTAAAGAAGACCGAAACATTAAGAAAGAGCTCGACCTGCTACTACACAAGGGCTATACCCGTGTGTTGGTTGATGGAGAAATAAAACAGATTGAAGAGATACTTGAGGGTGAGTTGGAAATTGATGAGCAAAAGCATAAAATAGAAATTCTGATTGACAGGAATACTGTAAAACATGACGATGAAGATACCCAATTCCGTTTTTCAGATTCGGTTCAAACAGCTTTTTTTGAAGGAGAAGGCGAATGTATTATAGATGTAATAGGTAAAGAAAAACGTACTTTCTCTGATAAATTTGAATTAGACGGGCTAAGTTTTGAAGAGCCTAGCGTAAACCTTTTTACATTCAACAACCCTTATGGTGCATGTAAACGCTGTGAAGGTTTTGGCAAGATACTCGGCATAGACCCAGATTTGGTAATTCCAGACAAAAACCTTTCGATTTTTGAAGGTGCCATTGCCCCTTGGAGAACCGAACGCATGAGCGAATGGGTAGCGCCTTTGCTTAGAAACGGTATCCGCTTCGACTTCCCGATTCATAGAGCTTACAGAGACCTGACACAAGAGCAAAAAGATTTGCTCTGGACGGGCAACTCATATTTTCAAGGTTTAAATGCATTCTTTGCTGATATTGAAAGCCAGGTACATAAGGTTCAGTATAGAGTAATGCTTTCTCGCTACAGAGGCCGCACCGATTGCCCTGATTGTCGGGGTTCTCGTTTGCGCAAAGATGCAGCCTATGTAAAAATCGGCGGAGTTTCTATTACAGATATAGTGCTGATGCCAATTTCTGATGTAGTACAGTTTTTCAAAAAACTGGAGCTACCTGACTATCAGCATGGTGTGTCTAAAAGAATTTTGATTGAAATTAAAAGTCGCCTCGATTTTATGGAGCGTGTTGGTTTAGGCTACCTTACTTTAAACCGACTTACGTCCAGCTTATCGGGCGGAGAGTTTCAGCGAATCAAACTGGCCACTTCGCTGGGCAGTGCCTTGGTTGGCTCTATGTACATTCTTGATGAACCAAGTATTGGTTTACACCCAAGAGATACCCGTTTACTGGTTGGTGTATTAGAATCGTTAAGAGATTTAGGCAATAGCGTAGTAGTTGTAGAGCATGAAGAAGAAGTAATGATGGCTGCCGACGAAATTGTTGACATCGGCCCCGATGCCGGAACACAAGGCGGCAATCTGATTTTTCAGGGTAATTGGGAGGATATTAAGCGGTTGAAAGAAAAAGTAACCCCACCCCTAACCCTCCCCAACAGTGGGGAGGGAGTTAATACTGCTGACGCAGTTACTTTTATTAAATCTGATGGTGAGGCAGTCAACAGAGGCAGCCATATTTATGCAGAGCCTTATTATCATACCAATCCTAAAGACTGGGAAATTCTTAAAAATTTCGCCAAAGAAAATCGCAAAAACCAGACAGAAGCAGAAAAACTGCTTTGGGAAAATCTAAGAAAAGAAAAACTAGGTTATAAATTCAGACGACAACATACTATAGAAACATTCATTGCGGATTTTGTGTGTCTTGAAAAGAATCTGGTTATTGAAGTAGATGGCGATATACATGAAAACTTTGAAGAATATGACAAAGCCAGAACAAAATTCTTAAATACTAGTGGATTTACGGTAGTAAGGTTTTCAAATAAAGAAGTGCTTGAAAACACACAAACTGTAATAGAGGAAATCAAAAAGAAACTAAAAGAAATTCCTGATTTTGAGACAGTCTCTATAAAAGAAGACATTTCTACCGCTAACTCCCTCCCCACTGTTGGGGAGGGTCGGGGTGGGGTTATTAGCCACACCATCCGCTTCCTTACGGGCGAAGACCAGATAGTAGTGCCTGCTCAAAGAAGAAAACCTACCGACTTTATTGAAATAAAAGGTGCTAGAGAAAATAACCTGAAAGAATTAGACGTAAAATTCCCGATAGGAACGCTTACGGTTGTAACAGGCGTGAGTGGCTCGGGGAAATCGACATTGGTACGAAAAATCTTATTCCCCGCCATAGCCCGACTGAAAGGCGAATACAGCGAAGAGGCAGGGAAATACACCGATTTAACAGGCTCACTAGATAGAATTACTCAGGTAGAAATGGTTGACCAGAACCCTATCGGTAAATCATCACGTTCTAATCCGGTTACCTATATCAAGGCTTATGATTACATCAGACAGATGATGGCCGACCAGCCTCTCTCAAAAGCACGTGATTATAAACCAGCCTTTTTCTCATTCAATGTTGACGGTGGGCGTTGTGAGGCGTGTCAGGGTGAAGGTGAGCAAACCATCGAGATGCAATTTATGGCCGATGTGCGTCTGAAATGCGAAAGTTGTCATGGAAAACGCTTCAAGCAAGAAATTCTGGAAGTAAAATATAATGAGAAGGATATTTCTGATATTCTTGCCATGACGGTCGATGAAGCCTTGGATTTCTTTAGAGCAAGCGACCCTAAACTGGCCGAAAAACTGCAACCGCTGCAAGATGTAGGCTTGGGCTATATTGGTTTGGGTCAATCGTCAAGTACGCTATCGGGTGGAGAAGCACAGCGGGTTAAGCTGGCCTTCTTTTTGAGCAAAGGCAATGCAGATAAAGGAAAAACCTTGTTTGTATTTGACGAACCGACAACAGGTTTGCATTTCCACGACATCAAGAAGTTACTGAAAGCCATCAACGCTTTAGTTGACCAGGGTGACTCGGTGATTATTATTGAGCACAACATGGAAGTTATTAAATCGGCCGACTGGATTATTGATTTGGGCCCTGAGGGTGGCGAAAAAGGCGGGTATCTGACATTTGAAGGAACACCCGAAGAAATGGTAAAAATAGAAAATAATTATACTGCAGATTTTCTGAAAGAAAAAATAAAACTCTGACCAGAAGGTCAGAGTTTTATTTTTATGGCATTATTTCAAATATAATATTCTCTTTTACTTTGCTGTTCTCTTCATCTACCATGCTATTTATTTCTTTGATTACCTCAAAAAAAACAGCTAGTTTTTCGGCAGGTATTGTCTCTTGAATCTTTTTATTGAATATAATTACACCTTCCCGGGCAAAGTTTCTTTTCTTTTTGCCTTCTTCTGTCAGATACACCTTTACAAAGCGTTTATCGTCGGCATCGGTCTCACGGTAAATCCAGCCTTTTTCTTCCAGCGTTTTCAGCATACGGGTCAGGCTTCGGGGTTCCATACCTATCGAAGGGCCTATTTTTGTGGCAGGTGTCCCTTTCTCTGAATCAATGTTTAGCAATACATAGCCAATGGCCATCGTAATATCATATTGGCTTGCATAGGCATTGTACATACGTGAAATAGCATGCCAAGCCCATTTTATGTAAAAATCTATTGTTTTTTCCTTCCTCATTTATATTTTTTGCTTCGGGTAACCACAAATGTAGAAAAAAATCAGTATGCAGGCATACTGTTGCAAAAATTATTTTGAGAATAACATGAGGCTGATCTTATAGAGGCTTATCTCATTGAAAGAAAACGGATTATATATAAGTCTGTAGATATGCAAACAACCCCGAAAAATCAGAAAAATGTCTGGTTTCGAGGTTGTTTTATACTCAATTCATTAAAACATTATTAACTATACAATTTTGAGAAAAATGAATCAACTATTTGCTGATTTTCAGGAAAATTATGTACTTCGACAATTTTACCATTTTCAATTTTCCACAAAAGACAATACATATTATTCAGATTCTCTTCATTTTCAAGATTACTCCAATTTCTATGACAGTCGATTACAAAATTTTCATTCACACCCATAACTATCGGTTCTGCCTTAAATAGCCCTTTCCCTAATTGTTGAAAATATTCTAAAACCGATTCAATTCCCACTTTTGTTCCACTTAATGGATGTGTTCCAGGAATATGCCATTTTATATTTTCATCAAGGACTTCACCTATTTTATCATAATTTTTTTCAGCATATGCTGAAAAAAAAGCTCCGATTAGCTTAATATTTGGATGTTGTTCTTCCATAAAATTTTGCAAAATACTACTAACCTGAATTTTCTCTAAATTACATTAAGCGTTTACTTTCCAAACCCAGCCGAATGTATCGTCAACTTTACCTGTACGAACATCATTCAAAGCCTTTTTCAATTTCGATGAAACAGATTCTTCAGTAATTTCTGGTAATACATAATCTTCTCCGTTATAACCAATGGCAGCAAACGGCGAAACTACTACGGCTGTTCCGGCTCCAAATACCTCAGTAACGCTTCCGCTGCTGATACCTGCTATTACTTCTTCTACCGATACTTTTCTTTCTTCAACCTCCAAGCCTAGCGATTTCGCCAATTGTATCAACGAGTCACGGGTGATACCTTTCAAGATAGTGCTGCTTACAGCAGGGGTAACCAACTTACCATCTATTATAAACATTACGTTCATGGTACCCGATTCTTCAAAATATTTGTGTTCAAGGGCATCTGTCCACAACAATTGTGTATAACCTTGCTCTTGCGCCAATTTAGCCGGATACAACGATGCCGCATAGTTACCTGCACATTTTGCATAACCAACACCACCCGCAGCCGCACGGATATATTCTGTTTCTACTTTCACTTTCGGAGGTGTAGAGTAATATTTACCAGCAGGGCTCATGATAATCATGAAGCGGTAGTTTTGTGATGGGCGAACTCCCAAATACACATCGCTCGAGAACATGAATGGACGTAGATACAACGAATTATCTTCTCCTTTTGGCACCCAAGCAGCATCTAAACGCAACAATTCTTCAAGGCCACCAATAAAGATTTCCTCCGGTATTTGTGCCATACACATACGTTCGGCCGAAATATTAAAGCGTTTCCAGTTTTCTTGTGGACGGAACATCAACACCTCGTCGTTATCGTTTTTGAAAGCTTTCATTCCTTCAAAAATTGCCTGTCCATAATGCAATACAGCTAGGGCCGGGTTATAGCTAATCTCACCAAATGGCAATATTTTAGGCGTTTGCCATTGCCCATCAATGTAATCAGCCACGAGCATGTGGTCTGTAAAGAGTGAGCCAAATACAATATTATTAGGGTCAAACTGACTAATTCTGCTTTCAGTAACCGTCGTAACGTCGAAGTTCAATGTCTCTGTCATGATAAACTATAATTAATATAAACTCAAATAACTTTTTTTATTTGCGAAACAACAAATAATATACCACATTGTCAAGGAAAAATGCAAAAATAGTTGTTAAGACAAGTTTTTTAATTTCGTCAATGCCTCTGGTTCAAAAAACAGGCTATTTCCATACTGATATTTGCTATTTTCGCTACTTTTGCGTAAATATTGACTCCGTGAGTATGTCTGAAACAAATGAAATTAAAGTAGCCGTCGATGCAATTGTTTTTGGTTATCAGCAAAACACCCTTTATGTGCTGCTGGTAAAGCAGAAGTTTGGGCAGATGAAAGGCACTTGGGTTTTGCCGGGTGGTTTCGTGCTAAAAGAAGAATCGCTGAAGGAAGCCGTAACTCGTGAATTACAGGAAGAAGCAGGCATAAAAGTAAATTATCTGGAGCAACTCTACACTTTTGGCGACGATGTTCACCGAGACCCACGTTTCAGGGTTATATCAGTAGCTTATTTTGCATTGGTAAACCCTAACAATTTTGCGCTGGTGCATCAGAACGATACCGATGCCGAAGAAGCACAATGGTTTGCCATTGACCGCATACCCAAACTAGGCTACGACCACAACGAGATTATAAAAGTAGCACACCAGCGGCTCAAAAATAAACTTGCTTACCAACCAATCGGCTTCGATTTACTAGCTGATGAGTTTCCATTCTCTGACCTCGAAAGTCTCTATACGGTTATCTTAGAACAAGACATTGACCGACGGAATTTCAGAAAGAAAATACTCAGCCTCGGCATAGTAGAAGAAACAAACACGCTATCGGCTAGCACAGGAAGCGGCCGACCTGCCCGCCTATTCAAGTTTAATAAAGACCAATATAACCAGCTTTTAGACGAAGGTTTTCATTTTGAAATAAAATTTGCGTAAATTTTACACAAAATATTTTGAACTGAAATTTTATTGTATTTATATTTGCGTAAAAATTACACAAATCCATGAAAACACTTAATTTAGATACAAACTTTAATCCGTTCCCAGAATCTGAGAGCATTAAGTTTGAAGCGTTCACTTTTTCAGGCGGAGAACCACACATCAAAATACGTCCTGATTTTGATACTGTAGAGCCCGTAACAATTAGCCACCGCTTAAACTCATTCAACGATTTAGGGCTTTTGTGTGTAGCAGTTGATGCGCTCAAACGCATGGGTGTAAAAGAAATCAACGCTTTTATTCCCTATTTTCCGGCAGCTCGACAAGACAGAGTAATGGTTGCCGGCGAGTCCCTAAGCGTAAAAGTATATGCCGATATTATTAATGCTTTGCAATTAAGTAAAGTAAGCGTTTTTGACCCACATTCGGAGGTTACGCCAGCTGTGTTGAATAACTGCGAGGTAATACCAAACCATGCTTTTATCAAAAAGGTAATAGAAAACATCGGAAACGATACCTTGCTAATTTCACCGGATGGAGGTGCTTTAAAGAAAATCTATAAAGTTTCTGAATATCTGGGTGGTGTTGAGGTTGTAGAATGCGCTAAAAGCAGAGATGTAAAAACCGGAAAATTATCAGGCTTTAAAGTTTATACTGATGATTTAGAAGGTAAAGATTGCCTGATAGTAGACGACATCTGCGACGGTGGAGCAACTTTTATAGGATTGGCAGAAGAGTTGAAAAAGAAAAATGCAGGAAAGCTCTACTTAGCAGTCAGTCACGGGATATTTAGCAAAGGATTGGCAAATCTGACGCCACATTTTACAAAGATATTCACTACTGATTCAGTGAAGGATATTGAAGGAGAAGGTGTTGAGCAGATTGCATTTAGAGCTTTATATTGGGAAGAAAAACGCAACGCACAATAATAATAAGCTCAAAGTATAATTTAAAAAACAATGAAAACCACATTATACAGACCCATAGGACTAAAAGAGCTACAACTGATTATTGATAGTGGGTACAAAAAATTCCCGCCTCGTTTAACTTGGCAACCTATTTTTTATCCCGTCTTGAATCAGGCATACGCCGAGCAAATAGCTTTAGAATGGAATACTAACGATGAGTTTTCGGGTTATTGTGGCATTGTAACAGCCTTCTCTTTACCAACAGCATATTTACAACAATATCCTGTTCAGAATGTCGGTGCCAAAATACATGAAGAGCTATGGGTGCCTTCAGAAGAATTAGAAGCCTTTAATAATCAAATAATTGGGGATATAGAAATCATAAAAGTTTTTGTGAGTAAACAATTTGATGCTTCAAAGACTGATGAAGCAACTAGAGTAGTAGCAAATCGTATACAATAATGGCAACAATAAAATTAATCAAAGGTGATATTACTGTATCAGATACAGATGCTATCGTGAATGCGGCTAACTCGTCTCTATTAGGTGGCGGCGGTGTCGATGGAGCAATTCATAGAAAAGGAGGTCCAAAGATTTTAGAAGAATGTATTGCAATCAGAAACCGACAAGGAGGTTGTAAAACGGGAGAAGCAGTATACACTTCCGGTGGCTTATTACCTTGCCGATACGTGATTCATACTGTTGGGCCTATCTGGAACGGAGGAAAGAAAAAAGAAAGAGAACTATTAAGCAATTGCTATCATAATTCACTAAAAATAGCCAATGAACTGAATGTAGCTACCATTGCTTTCCCCAATATCAGTACAGGAATTTATCATTTTCCGAAAGAGGAAGCAGCCGAAATAGCCATTCAGACAGTACAAGCTTTTCTCGAAATAGAAAACAAGACTATTCAAGAAGTAAGTTTTATCTGTTTTGATGAAGAGAATTATGAGATATATGAAAAGTTAATTTAAATAATAGCGTTCTATTTGGGCATCTAAGCCAGCTAATAAAAAAACGCTCACTTTTTCCGCCATAGTTATTAGCATCTTTCAATTACTGCATTAGTTTTAAAATTGAATTGACAACGAGAGAAGAACTTATGAAACCCAGAACCTTAGTTATAGGCGATATTCACGGAGGCTTAAAGGCATTGAAACAAGTACTGGCACGAGCAGAAGTCACAGCACAAGACACGCTTATTTTTCTAGGTGATTATGTTGATGGTTGGGGCGAATCGGCGCAGGTAATTCAGTTTCTTATTGAATTAGAGCAAAAACAGACTTGTATCTTCATAAAAGGGAACCACGACTTGTGGTGTGAAGATTGGTTAAAAGAGCATATTTTAGATAAAACCTGGCTGTTTCATGGTGGGCAGTCAACCCTAAAAAGCTATGAATCATTAAACGATGCTGAGCATGCACTACATCTGAATTTCTTCGAACGAATGAGACTCTATTATGTAGATGAGCAAAACAGGCTCTTTGTTCATGCAGGTTTCACCTCTATGCATGGCCCTGCACAGGAATTTCACCAATCTAATTTCAAGTGGGACAGAACACTTTGGGAAATGGCTTTGACGATGCATAAACACATCACGAAAGATTCAAAGCTCTATCCGAAAAGGTTATTGTTGTTCAAAGAAATCTTCATAGGCCATACCCCTACCCTTAATTATGATGTTACAATCCCGATGAATGGCTGCAATGTATGGAATGTAGACACCGGTGCTGCCTTTACAGGCAGCCTTACAATAATGGATATTGATACCAAAGAGTTCTGGCAAAGTGACACTTTGGTGAGTTTGTATCCGAACGAAAAAGGTAGAAATAGATAAATTAAATTACAAAAGCCATGAATCCTTTATTATTAACCGATGGTTATAAAGTAGACCATCGCCGACAGTACCCTACAGGTACTACTTTAGTTTATTCAAACTGGACTCCCAGAAAAAGCAGAATCGAAAATATCAACGAAGTAGTATTTTTTGGGCTGCAATATTTTCTTAAAAAATATATCATTGAAGATTTCACTCAGCATTTTTTCAATCAACCCAAAGAGGTTGTTGTGAAACAATATGCACGTTTTATCAACAATTATCTGGGCGAAAACCAGGTAGGCACAAAGCATATTGAAGATTTGCATGATTTAGGTTATATTCCTATGGTTTTTAAGGCTTTGCCTGAGGGCGTAAGCGTGCCTATAAGAGTGCCTATGTTTACGATGTACAACACCAAACCGGAGTTTTTCTGGCTCACAAACTACTTTGAAACCCTGCTTTCAACATCAGTTTGGGTACCTTGTACATCTGCTACCATAGCTAAACAATACCGCACTATTTTAGATAAATATGCTGCAGAAACCTCATCAGTCTCTGAGTTTGTTGATTGGCAAGCGCATGATTTCTCAATGCGAGGCATGGGAGGCATTGAAGCCAGCGTTACCTCGGGTGCAGCGCATTTATTGAGTTTTACCGGAACGGATACAATTCCGACAATCAATTTTCTGGAAACCTATTACAATGCCAATTCAGACACCGAACTTGTGGGTGGTTCTGTAGCAGCAACCGAGCACTCTGTGATGTGCATGGGCACTAATGAAGGAGAATTTGGAACCTTTAAACGCCTGATTACAGAAGTATATCCGAAAGGTATTGTTTCAATCGTGTCTGACACCTGGGATTTGTGGAAAGTATTAACTGAATATTTACCTGCCTTAAAAGAGGAAATAGTAAATAGAAACGGCAAAGTAGTGATTCGACCGGATTCGGGCGACCCTGTGGATATTATCTGTGGAAATCCTGACGGAAAAACCATTGAAGAAAAGAAAGGGGTTATTGAGTTATTGTGGGATACTTTCGGTGGCATTACCAATGCAAAAGGCTACAAGGAATTATTGCCTACAATAGGCGCTATTTATGGCGATAGCATCAATATTGCCCGAGCTACACAAATCTGCGAGCGATTAAAGCAAAAAGGCTTTGCCTCTACCAATGTTGTGCTAGGTGTTGGCTCATACACTTATCAATACAACACCCGTGACACCTTCGGCTTTGCCATGAAGGCCACCTATGGTGAAGTAAACGGCGAAGGTCGGGAAATTTACAAAGACCCTATCACCGACGATGGCACGAAGAAATCGGCCAAGGGATTGATACAAATTTACAAAGACCAAGGCGGAAACTATCAGTTAAAAGACCAATGCACTTGGGAAGAAGAAAAGCAAGGCGAGTTGCGAGAGGTTTTCAGAGATGGTAAATTATTGATAGATGATACGTTAGCAAATATCAGAAAACGAATAAAAGCCTGACATTTTGAATAATATTAATCAGCTAAGATACGCTTAGCTGATTTTTTATTGCCTTTCAATACCTTTCTAATTGTATATTTGCCCTCAGAAACACTTACCCATATTTCAATGAAAAAACTCTGTTATCTGTTCTTATCTGCCTTTGTTATTTTACTAAATGCCTGTGATATAAGCAGCAACGAAAAAGAAAAAGTATTTTCAAACATAACAGGACATTGGATTAGTCGTGACTATTTAATAACACTTGATAAAACCTTATCGCCACAAGGTGTAGCAGCTCAGTTTCCGTTTTATGCTACCGAAATTTTGTTAAGTAGCAATTCTCCTGATTCCATTACGATTTTTAATGGTCAGGTAGAAACCTTTACGCTGCCTTTCACAAGAAGCGGCGATACACTTAGCCTGAAACTCAACCATGACCCCATAACCAGAATCATTTACAACCCTACGAGAAATACGCTTTCATTTTTTGACAAAGACCTTAACCGCACTTATACGTTCGTAAGAGCTGATAATAGCCTGCTTGACAAGAGTGCTAAACCTGCTATGGCTTTTGCTCCTGCTATTAACAAAAAGTTATTAGAGGGTTCATGGAATTTACCAACGGGCGATTCTACCACAACAGTGCAGTTCGACCGTTTTGGGCAGATAAAAGGGTGGGACAAATACCTTACTTACACCATCTGTATCAATGGCGATTGTGCCGCCAACGAAAGTGGCGACCTGATTGTGCTCAATAACCGAGAAATAGCTGACCAATACGGTTTTAGTACTAAAAACGATACACTTACCCTTTTTGAACTAAAGCAGATTAACGATGCTGACGAAAAGCCCGTCTACCAGAATGGTCCCGCCCTCCTATTTTTAGTAAGGAAAAAATAAGCCTAATAAATACCTTAAAAAAAATCAATAGTATGCTTGCATAATATTTTCAAAATTCTTTATCTTTGTAACAGTATGCACGCATAACAATTGCGTGATACCATCGATTCTGACCAAATTTCAAAATTAATACTATGGTAGCAACTGAAAATAAGGCCTCTATTAAAGGAGGAGAGTTCTTGATAAAAGATGTAGAAGCACATCAGATTTTCATTCCAGAAGAGTTTTCAGAAGAACAACTAATGATTGCCGAAACCTGTCGTGATTTTTTACGCACAGAAATCCACCCACGTCTGAACGAGATTGATAATGCCAAATCACCTGAGTTGATGTCGTCGTTGATGACAAAAGCCGGAGAATTGGGCTTATTAGGTACAGCAGTACCCGAAGAATACGGCGGATTCGGTATGAATTTCAATACCTCTATGCTTGTAGCAGAGGCATTGGGACAAGGTCATTCGTTTTCAGTTGCACAATCGGCCCATACGGGCATTGGTACTTTGCCTATCGTTTACTATGGTAACGAAGAGCAAAAAGCCAAATATCTGCCCTTACTAGCTACAGGCGAATGGAAAGCAGCTTATTGCTTAACTGAGCCTGATTCGGGGTCAGATGCCAATTCAGGTAAAGCGAAAGCTGTGCTATCGGCCGATGGTAAACACTATATCATCAACGGACAAAAAATGTGGATTACCAATGGTGGCTTCGCTGATTTGTTTATTGTTTTTGCCAAAATTGATGATGATAAAAACCTGACGGCCTTTATCATTGAAAAAACTACTGAGGGTATTACCATGAATGAGCCTGAGCATAAGCTAGGCATCAAAGGCTCTGATACCCGTCAGATTTTCTTCAACGATTGCCACGTGCCTGTTGAAAACATGCTTTCGAGCCGTGGGAATGGTTTCAAAATTGCCGTTAATATCCTCAATATTGGTCGTATCAAATTGGGTATTGCTGTAATTGGTGGCGCAAAAGGTTCTTTGGCGCATGCCATTAATTATGCCAACGAACGCAAACAATTTGGTGTTTCAATTGCCACTTTTGGGGCTATCAAATATAAATTAGCCGAAATGGCTACTCGCATTTTTGCTTCTGAAACTGCTAACTACAGAGCCGGACAAAATATTGACGATGCCATTGAAGATTTAAAGAATCAAGGATTAAACGATGCCGAAGCTAAACTAAAAGCTTTGGAGCAATTCTCGATTGAGTGTGCCGTAATGAAAGTACACAGCTCTGAAGTACTTGATTATACAGTAGACGAAAGCTTACAAATATATGGCGGTATGGGCTATTCAGCCGATGCACCAATGGAGCGTGCTTACCGTGATGCCCGCATCAACCGAATTTTTGAAGGCACCAACGAAATCAACCGTATGTTGATTATCGATATGCTTTTGAAACGTGCCTTGAAAGGCGAAATAGACCTGATGACTCCGGCAATGGCCGTAGCTAAAGAAATCATGTCGATTCCTGATTTTGGTGCTTCTGACGACGAAAGCATATTTGCAGCCGAAAAGAAAGTATTGAAAAACCTGAAAAAAGCAGCCTTGATGGTAGCAGGTGCAGCAGTACAGAAATTCATGATGTCGCTTTCAAGCGAGCAAGAGATTCTGATGAATCTAGCTGATATGACTATTGAAATTTATGTAGCTGAATCAACGCTATTGAGAGTAGAAAAACTGATTACGACCAAAGGTGAAGCAGCCGTAGCTTTACAAAAAGACATGGCCATGATTTACCTGCACGAAGCCGTAAACAGAGTTAACAACGCAGGCCGTGAAGCCATTACTTCGTTTGCCGAAGGCGACGAACTAAGAGTAATGCTGATGGGCTTGAAACGTTTCACGAAGATTGAACCATTTAACCTCAAAAATGCACGCCGCCGAGTAGCAGAAGCAATGATTGAGGCGAATAAATATATATTCTAAAGATTTTAAAGCTCAAATAATCAATAACTAAGAACCAACAAACCGTCTTTCATTTTGGAAGACGGTTTTTATTTTCTACTTGGCACAAACTCCCAGAAATCAGTTACACCAATATATTTCTCGGTGTTTATTTTTGTAGCTCCTACATAATATCCAAAGCCAATATAAACCTTGCCTGATACTTTAGCGGTCGATACCTTTATATTACCACTACCAGGGTAGTTAGCAAACTTATTCCAGGTATTGGCAACAGGGTCATACTGCCATATATCCCTGAACCCCTTGGCTTCGGTTTTGCTTTGCCCAAGGCCGTAGTATATTTTATCGTCAATGCCAAACATTACACCTTCGTACCTGTCTTCGCCCGGAAAATCAGCTTTTTTAATCCAGCTATCGTTATCAGCATCATATTGATAAAACTGTTTTGTGGGTATTTGCTCACTCCCACTTTCTAAAATCAGAAAACCAAATTCCTTTTTATTCACCTTTGCCGATGCCATGGTAAACTTACCCAGAAAATCGCCCGGAAAAGGCTTTAGTTTTTCATATACCCTTATTCTGTTCATGTGCCAAAACTGCCTCCCTGTATTGTTTTCAATAAAGTATCCATCATTATTAGCCATGAATCCCGTCAGAACTGCCCCCCCTACTATATCGCCTGTCTGATTAAAATCTGTTTGCATCCAGCCATCAACATAATAACTTACACCATCAGGAAAATTCTCGTCGAAAGAAAAACCTGAACCAAATAAAGAAAAATACTCTACCGAGGTTCTACCAAATACGGCAAAAGGCCCTAACAAAATCGGCGAAAAACGTGGCAACCCATCCATCTTTCTAATGTTCCAGAAATTACCATCAGGCGAGTACGTTCCTGTGGCTACGGTCTGCGCATCAATATTACCATACATATCAATACGGCTTCTGTTATCTACAGCCAGGTGGTCGTTGGTAGTATCGGGTCTACCCATTACACAAGTATAGAGATTTTCGGTTTCGGTTCTTACCACACCTTCGGTAAAAGCATAACTCAAGGGCGAGTTTAATTTGCGCCACATTGGCGAATCAGGCGTATAAATCGGTGCTTCCTCCCGTGTCGGTGATTCATCTATTATCACCGATGCTTTCTTGTCGCAAGCAACAAATCCAGCTATTATGACAACAAGCAACAGTATTTTAGGTATGATTTTCATAAAATCTCTTAGTTTTACTTCCATTCAATTGGTGGTGTACATCCATATCCCGGAAACCTCGTCTGGCAATTGCCCGACGGTGTTTCTGTAGCTACGGCAGGTGGCAAAAGTCCGAAACCCGGCTCATCAGAAAAACTGATGAACGAGGGGTCTACCAACAGGCGCTTTATATTCACGCCTGACACTCCAAAAAAACCCAGAGCAAAATCTCTATCATCTTTTTCGTTTACTACATTGCCGATAATAGTTGCGGGTAATGGGTCAAAAATACTGCCGGTTCGGGTTCTTTGTTCTTCATATTGCTGCCAGAAAATATAAGCCTCTTCCGAAATAGCCATTTGTTTTACTTCAATATAGTGCCTTGCCAAAGGGGCTTTTATATCAATTGGTGAAAAGTGCACCAAGCGTTTTTTTATCTCTTTGCCGTTAATATAGGTATCGGCAAATACATTAACGCCTTCGTCACGGTTATAAGCCCAACAAGAGGCCGTGCAGGTGTTTATGCCGGCACCCTGCGTAATCTTAAGCGATATTGAGTAACTCTTCCATCGGTAATAATCTTTTGAGTTTTCGGCATCTTTGGTATCAATATAAGTGCGCACAAAATGCTCGGTTTTATCGGCATAAATAGTATTGATGGGCGGCACGCCCTTCATAAGTTGCGGTTTGGTAATATACACTTTGCCA
The DNA here is from genome assembly GCF_037860775.1 of Emticicia soli. NCBI lineage: Bacteria > Pseudomonadati > Bacteroidota > Cytophagia > Cytophagales > Leadbetterellaceae > Emticicia > Emticicia soli. The sequence continues at coordinate 235,998 of NZ_JBBEWC010000004.1, forward strand.
TCTGGCATTTCGATGCGCAGCGAATATGAGCGGCCTATCTGGCATTGATACTGATTATCAGTCTGATACAAGGCGGGCTCATAGATATTCTGCCGGAAGCGCACTGAATTTCCTTGATCGTCGGACATAATCACCCTTGCGCCATTTACGGCTAGTCTTGAAGTAATAATACTACCCGACACAAATCGGCCTGAATAACTTAGGCGCAGGTTGTAAGGTGGAACTTCGTTAGTTATTTCGCCATCAACTACCAGCACCGGGGTTTCGTTTCTATAAGGCAACTCTATCTGCTCAACACACGATAGCTGAATAAGAATAGCACACAATATGAGTACAATATTTCGTTTCATTTCTTTTAAAAATTGTAAGTAACAGCTACCGCAGGAATGATGTTTCCGAACACTGATAAGCGATAAGAACGCATGGCATTATTGTAACGCACAAAATAGATAGAATACGGATTCCGACGCCCATAGATATTATATAACGAAAGCGATACCGTTGTGTATCTTTTTTGGTCAGGCGTTTTACGGGTATCTTTCAGTAGAGAGGCATCCAGACGATGATAGTCGAAAATGCGGTCTAAATTGCGTGACGAATAATCGATTACGGTTTTACCCAAGAGCCTGTAAGTGCGGTCGGGGTAAGTAGCAGGGCGGCCAGAGGCATAGACAAAGTTTGAAGAGAAGGTCCAGCCATTACCCAGAAAATGCTGAATAGATAGTGCCAGGTTATGCGGTTTATCAAAAGTTGACGGAAACCAATCACCACGGTTAATTTGTTCGCTCGCATAATCAGACTCAACTCTTGCCAGTGTTCTTGAATAAGTATATGAAATACTACCTTTCAGGCGACCTTTGTTCTTCTGAATACTCCCCTCAATGCCATAAGCCTTACCGATGGCACTTACCAACTCGGTTTCGATGTTAGGATTGAAATACAGCCTTGCGCCGTTTTTGTATTCTACCAGATTCTGAATATCTTTATAATAGGCTTCTATTGAAGTTTCGTAGGTATTGTCTTTAAAGTTTTTGAAGATACCTATTGATAACTGGTCGGCAATTTGTGGTGGAATGTGCGTATCTGACACCTTCCAAAAATCGACCGGAGAAATGGCTGTTGTATTAGAAATAAGATGCAGGTATTGCCGCATACGGTTATAACTCAACTTAATGGCCGAGTTTTTGGTAATAGCAAAACGCAACGATAAACGAGGTTCAATGCCTCCGTACTGCTTAATAGTCTGGTTTTTGTTGTATGAAATACTATCTGTAATGCTCTGATTGGTTCTTGATTCTCCCTCAGCATAGGCAAAAACAGTTTTTGGCCCCCGGTTCTGAAAGATAGAATAACGAGCGCCTACCTGCATACTTATTTTTGAAGTAATAGACCAGTCAATATTAATATAAGGAGAAATTTCACGGGCAAATTCTTGGGGTAAATTCAAGGTAATAATACTTGAGGTGCTTACATCGGGCTTTAAGTCACCGGGATTAATCTTATAATCAATTGCATTGATACCTACTTCGGTCTTTATCTGTTCTTTTGGTGTGTACAAAGCAAAGGCACGGAGTTCGTTATGCCTGATTCTTGAGTTTAAAGTAAACTCATAGTCTTTTCTATAACCTTGCGTACCAAAATCGTAGTTAGAATAAATTCCCTGAAAATTAAGTGTCAGACTCTTGCTGATAAGGCTGCTGTATTGCAGACTCAGGTTTTGTGTTTTAGCATAATAAAGGGTATCATCAGCAAACTTGAAATTGTCGAAACTTCTATAACTGTTTAAAGTAAGTATATTTTTAGCATTGAGTTTGTATTGTACTTTTCCGTTAAGGTCATAAAAAAAAGCTTTGCTTTTATCGGTGGGCGACGGAAACTGGTTAATCATGAAATTAGGGTAGGCTATCCGCCCTGCCACCATGAAAGTAACTTTATCTTTCAGAATTGGCCCTTCAAGCACAACTTTGCTTGTAATAAGCCCTACCCCTACCGAGCCCGTTAGTTTTTCGGCATTACCGCTTTTGGTATTCATTTCCAGAAGCGATGATAACCGCCCACCATATTGCGCCGGAATACCCCCCTTATACAAAGTTACGCCTGATAAAGCATCTGAATTGATGCTACTCAGAAAACCCAACAGGTGCGAGGTATTATAAATAGGCATGCCATCAAGCAAAACCAGATTCTGGTCTACACGGCCCCCTCTTACATTAAAACCGCCCGCGCCCTCGCCTACAGTTGTGATACCGGGCTGTAGCGTAAGGGCTTTAATAATATCGGTCTCACCAAACACAACTGGAATCTTTTTGAGGTTTTTCATTTCAAGCTTTACTACACCCATTTGTGTTTCTTTTATGTTCCGGTCTTCTCTGGTAGTTTTTACTTCTACCTCGGCCAGTTCATCAACACGCTGGTTTAGTTTGATATCTCTCGAAATATTCTGATTCAGGTTAATGTTAAAAGTCTCTACCCGATACCCCAAAGCTCGCACCGTAACCACATACCCTGATTTTGGTAAATAGATACTGAATTTCCCGCTACTGTCAGTTAGTGTCCCACGGGTAATGCCCGAGAAAAAAACACCCACACCTGGTATAACTTGCCCATTAGAAGCGTCAGTAACAGTACCCGAAAAAGAAAATCTACTCTGAGAAATAGCAGTAAATGCCAATAGAAGAAGAAGCCCACCGAGTAGCGCTGTTCTCATAGGTTTGGTTGATAGTAATGATTTTATAGGTAAAGTATTATTCCAAAAGTACAAATAATTCTCCCTTAAACAAACTTTAGATGTTGTATGTCGACAATCTTCATAAAAGCTTTGATGATGCCCTATTTTGATTGGACTAATCTCTTTTTGAAAAAATAATATAAAAAATATTTGCGCAACCGAAAAGTTGCACATACATTTGCAACCAATCAGTTGCATTTATAGAATACCAATATGAGAAGAGACGTATTTCAGGCAATAGCCGACCCAACCCGCCGGGAGATTATCAGTGTTGTAGCCAAGCAATCACTGAATCTTAATTCGGTTGCCGAAACTTTTGACATAAGTCGGCAGGCGGTTTCAAAACATATCAAAATACTAACCGAGTGTGGGCTGATTGTCATCAGAAAACAAGGTCGGGAGAATTACTGTGAGGCACGTTTAGAAAAACTAAGCGAAGTATCAAACTGGGTAGAGCAATACCGTCAGGTTTGGGAGCATAAGTTTGATAAGCTTGATAATTTACTGCTAAAACTACAGCAGAATAACGAAGAAAAACAAACTTAGCAGCATTGATAAAGGCTGATATTTTCATGTGCGGTAAATAGCATTTTATAGCATATCCAATCACAATTTAAATCGACAATATTTATGAAAAGTAAGAATGAAACCAAAATCGTCAGCGAATCCGGCTCACAAGAAATCATTATCACGCGTGAATTTGAAGCACCAAGAGAATTGGTATTTAAAGCCTACACCGAGCCTGAATTGGTAAAACAATGGCTCGGCCCCAAAGGCTACGAAATGCACATTGATAAATATGATGCCAAAAGCGGAGGCGAATACAGATATATACACACCGCCGAAGGCGAAGAATATGCATTCAGAGGTGTTTTTCATGAGGTAAGTGCGCCTGAAACAATTATTCAAACCTTTGAATTTGAAGGCGCCAAAGGCCATGTTTCATTAGAAACAGCCACGTTCGAAGCCCTGCCCGACAATAGAACCAGAGTAACCGGCTCATCTGTTTTCCAATCAATTGCCGACCGTGACATGATGCTTCGCTCGGGTATGGAAATTGGCGTAAGAGAAGGCTACGAACGCCTCGACGAAATACTTGAAAAAGGCTTAGTGAAGTAAGCGCGCAAATGCGCATATATAATTTGTAAACGTAGAGGCGTAGAGCGCCAATCAAAAAAGCCTGATGGTTTTTTAATTATTTTTAGAAAATAACTACCTTTGGCGTCCAAATACTATATATGACATTATCGTAGACGCCTCTACGTTGAAACAGATTTAAACTTACACATCATGGCATACGGATTACTTAAAGGTAAAAAAGGAATTATTTCAGGAGCACTAGATGAAAAATCGATTGCCTGGAAAGTAGCACTAAAAGCAAAAGAAGAAGGTGCTTCTATCGTTTTAACAAATGCGCCTATCGCAATGCGTATGGGTGAAATTAAGAAATTAGCCGAAGCCTGTGAAGCAGAGATTATTCCGGCAGATGCAACAGTAGTAGAAGAAGTTGAAAACCTTTACAACAAATCGATGGAGGTTTTTGGCGGAAAAGTAGATTTCGTATTGCACTCTATCGGTATGTCGCCTAATATCCGTAAAGGCAAAGCTTATGGCGATTTGAATTACGATTGGTTTTTGAAAAGTGTAGATGTATCTGCGCTATCTTTTCATAAATTCTTACAAGTAGCCGAAAAATTAGATGCTATCAACGAGTGGGGTTCAGTAGTAGCATTAAGCTATATGGCCGCACAACGTACGTTTCCGTTCTATACCGATATGGCCGAAGCCAAAGCAATGTTAGAGTCAATTGCTCGTAGCTACGGTTACCGTTATGGTAAACTAAAAAATGTACGTGTGAATACCGTTTCTCAGTCGCCTACTAAAACTACAGCAGGTACAGGTATCGGTGGTTTTGATAAATTCTATGATTTTGCCGATAAAATCGCTCCACTAGGAAACGCCTCAGCTGATGCTTGCGCAGACTACGTAATCACACTTTTCTCAGACCTTACCAAAATGGTAACTATGCAGAACTTGTTCCACGATGGTGGTTTTGTAAATACCGGTATTTCGGAAGATATAATGAATCTATTAGGCGAATAAGCTTAGCTTAAGCCTCTATATAAAGCCTCCTGCTTTTGAGATTTCTCAATAAGTAGGAGGCTTTTTTATCCTTTATTGATTTCAAGATAAAAAAAGAGGTGCTCAAGCAAGCACCTCTTTCACATTTTCCAAACAGATATATATTATTACAATTTATTTGCTTTATACACTTTCACTAAGCCATCGTTTTCGCTGCTTACTACAAGCAAGCTTTGTTGCAATGGGCTTTTTGATGCAGGGATAAACAACACACCTTCTGGCGCATCGCCTGTTGGCAATACTTTCACAAATACCGGCGCTGTTGGGTTAGTTACATCATAAATAGCTACGGCGTCAACTCTTTCTAAGCCTACATAAGCAATTACTTTGTTACCTACCCTACCTATAGTAACGGCCTCAGGCTCTACGGATTTATCATCGCTTCTGGTATCATCGTATAGATTAGCGGCCTTAATTTTCACGTCCAGTTCATTTTTACTATCGTAAACCAACTGGCCTGTTTGTCCGTTCCATACCGAAAACGATCTTGCACCTAAGCTATATAATGCATCATAGTCGCCGTCGCCATCAGTATCGCCCAAAGTAGTTGTTACGTTCAATCTACCCATTTGTGCATCTGCCTGCAAAGCTGCCGCATTCGGGAAAGCCGTTGGGTCTAGTTTCAACTCTTTTACACGTTTTACTTCTGCAAAAGCATCATATTCACGGGCATCACCTTCGTTGGCTGTAAATAAATACGGCACGCCGTTGTGTCTCATAAAAGCAATAGCATCTGGCATATAAGTACCAAACACTTTCCAGCTTGCAAAAGCGCCTACTGCATTGTCTCTGTCGCTGATGTCAATCTGGTTTCCGGCTACATTATAATCTTTAAACCCAAGCGGGCTGATTTTCGTGATTGTACCCGCAGCAATGTTGATTTCAGCAATCGCATTGTTTTCTTGTAGGGTTACCCAAGCCGTTTTTGAATCGTCAGAAACCGTGATATATTCCGGCTCAATGTCTTTTACAAAATCTTTACCCGGACCAAAAATTCTGAATCCTTTAGAAGTCAGGTCAGCCAATTGGCTGCTGAACGCTGCGAAATTAACTGTTTTTACTGCGTAGTTATTTGCTGCATCAATAATAGAAACCGAACCTTCCGGATCGTTGGTGTAGCTACCGTTTGGCTCGCCTTCGTTGGCACTTAATATATATTTGCCATCAGGGCTATAAGTAACCATGTCAGGTAAAGCACCTACTGTTATCACTTTTTCTTCGGCATAAGTAGCGGCATTAAATACTACCACTTTTCCAGGAGCCTGTTTGTCGGTCGACTCAATAGCAGCGGCAACTTTTCCTTCGTAAGCAGCCACACTATTTACATAACCGCCATACGGCGCCATACTGATAGAATGGATAACTGAAATGCTGGCAGGATTAGCAAAGTCAATCACATCAATTTTATTAGTTGCACTATTGTTTACAGCAAATAATTTTTTGGTTTGCGCATCGTAAGTAGTGATTTCGGCAGCGCCTGCGCCTCCTAAATTAAGTGAAGCAATTTCCTGATAAGAGGCCACATCTTCATTTACCGTAAATTCTAAAGCCGGAACTTCCTCTTTGTTACACGCTACTACGGCTATTGTAATAGCACAAGCTAATAAAATTGTTTTTTTCATAAAGGTTCTTTTAGTTTGGGCGCAAAAGTAGAGTTCCAACATTATCTCATTATTAATGAAAAATGAAGAAATCATAAATGAATAGTATATGCAGGCGCTTTTGCGGTAGTAAAATGTTGTTGCCTTACTAATCTTGCTTCTGCTTATAAGCATCTACTTTTTTGCTATTCTTATCTATGATTAGCTGATTCTTGGCCTATTCTATTACAGATGATATAAAAATTACCTATTTTTAAGCTTTAATTCGTAGTTCGGCGTATGAGATTCTCTCATTTCTTAACCCATAATCATTCATAAACTAAACACTTCATAAAACATGAAAAAAGTCGTAGCACTTTTACTACTCAGTAATGCTTGTGTATTTGCCCAGAAAAAAGATTTTGATGAAAAAGACTTAAAGGCAGGGCGTGCGCCACAAAACTTCTTACAAACCTTACCCCTTGTACAATGGGCCGATGGCGATAAATTATCAGTTGTGCAAAGAACAGGCGAGACCAAAAATTTTGTATTAGACCTTAAATCAGGTGTTTTGGCAGAAGGAGCAGCCCAAATATCTTCAAAAATACCGCAACCAAAGAAATCGGTTTCAGTACGCAACGGCGATATTTTTCTGAAAGATGGTAGCGAAGAAAAACAACTAACCAACGATAAAGCCGAAGAGAAAAACCCGACTTTCTCGCCTGATAGTAATTTTATTGCTTATACAAAAGACAATAACCTGTACACTTTCAATTTAAAGACCAACAAAGAAATACAACATACTACCGATGGCACTAAAACCACACTAAATGGCTATGCTACTTGGGTATATTGGGAAGAAATCTTTGGCCGTCCGACTCGTTTCAGAGCTTTCTGGTGGAGTCCTGATAGCAAGAAGTTGGCCTTTATGCGTTTTGATGAAAGCAAGATACAGATGTTCCCACTATACAACAGCGAAGGGCAACATGGGTTTATTGAAGAAACCCGCTATCCAAAAAGCGGTGACCCAAACCCGGAAGCTAAAATAGGCTTTGTATCGCCGGAAGGTGGAAAAGTTACATGGGCTGATTTCAACGAGAAAGAAGAACAATATTTTGGCTGGCCTGAGTGGTTGTTTGATGGCAGCGGCTTGATGATACAATGGATTAACCGTGGTAACGATAACCTGAAACTATATAACGTATCGCCTGCGAATGGCAGCAAAAAAGAAGTTTATGCCGAAACACAAAAAGCATGGATTGACATTGACGACGCTGATAATCGTTTGACTTTGCTAGAAAACAACAAAGAAATGATTATTCTGAGCGATAAAAGCGGCTGGAAACAATTGTATCTGTACGGGGTTGATGGCAAGTTTAAGAATAATATCACCAATGGTAAATTCACTATTAAATCGGTAGAAGGCATTGACCAGAAAAACAGAGTGGTTTATTTCCATGCCCGTGGACTTGAAAATTCGGCTCGTTTTGACTTCTACAGAGTAGATTTTGATGGTAAAAACATGAAACGCCTAACTTTTGGAGACTTCAACCACCGTCAGATTCAGCTTTCGCCAGATTACAAGTATTTCATTACTACATATTCAAACATCACTACGCCTACGCAAATGGCAGTAGTTGATAATACCGGAAAAATAATCAAAGATTTAGGCACAGTAAAAGGTGCTGAAATGCCAAATTACAACATGGCTAAATCAGAATTGCTAAGAGTGAAAAGTGATGATGGCTTGTTTGATTTACCAATGACTATCACCTACCCTGAAAACATGGTGGCTGGTAAAAAATATCCTGTATTAATCAGCATTTACGGCGGCCCTGATGCCGGAACAGTTTATGACCAATGGAACTGGACACCTCGTAGCCAATGGTATGCTAAAGAGGGCTTGATTCAGGTATCGCTTGACCACCGTGCCAGTGGACACTTTGGAAAAGAAGGTGTAGCTTATATGCACCGTAACCTGGGTTATTGGGAAATGAAAGATTACATTACGCTTGTAAAATCGTTGATTGACAAAGGCATTGCCGACCCAAGCAAAATATGTATTACAGGCTTTAGTTATGGCGGTTACATGAGTTGTTATGCCCTTACTTATGGTGCCGATGTGTTTACACATGGCATGGCGGGTGGTAGTGTAACTGACTGGTCGCTGTATGATAGTGCTTATACCGAGCGCTTCATGGATACTCCAGCTGAAAACCCAGAGGGATACAAAAGTAGTAGCGTAATGACCCATGTTGATAAATACAAAGGTATGCTACAAATAGTACACGGTACTATGGACGACAACGTGCACATGCAAAACAGTATTCAGTTAATAAGTAAACTGGAAGACCAGAAAAAAGATTTTGAATTTATGCTTTATCCGGGCGGAAGACACGGCTGGGGAGGTAACAAAGGTATGCATTTCGATAACCTTAAAACTAAGTTTATCTATAAATATCTATTAGAAAAACCTGTACCTGCAGGGCTTCTAAAATAGTCTTAAGTAAAAAAATTAAGTAGCCAATAGTACTTTTAAAAAGCTATTGGCTATTTTTATGAAATACCTATTCAATCGATAAAAAAAACTTTATTCTTTTATGAAAAACGCGCTTGCGGTACTAGCCTTCTTTGTTTCTATTTCTATTCATTCTAAAGCCCAAACCCGTAGCTTATTTAACTTCAAAAATTTTGATGGCTGGCATATAGATGTGCCTGCTATGGATAATAACCCTGATGCCAAAAACCCATTTATTCTACGCAATGGCATGTTGGTAAGCCTTGCCGACCCACAAGGGCACATTATCACCGATTCGGTTTATGAAAACTACCGTTTAGAAGTCGAGTATCGTTTTGCTGGCAAACCCGGCAACTGTGGCGTGTTAGTTCATGCTTCAACGCCGAGAGTGTTATACGATATGTTTCCGAAAGCTATTGAGGCGCAGTTGATGCACAAAAACGCTGGGGATTTCTGGTGTATCGGCGAAGACATAAGCGTGCCTGACATGGAAAAAAGACGAGGCCCAAAAAAGAATTGGGGAAGCGTAGATGGCAAAGAACGTAGAATTGTGAACCTAACTGATAAATCAGAAAAACCGGTAGGCGAATGGAACACCATGCGAGTGGAATGCCTCGGCGACCAGATAAAAGTATGGGTAAACGGCGATTTGGTGAATCATGGCTTTAACTGTACCGTAAGCAAAGGACAGATTGCCCTGCAAGCCGAAGGCTCAGAAGTTGAGTTTCGTAGAGTAGATTTTACACCTATTACTAAATTATCGAATTAAGACATTGTGTTTCTTTATTAGAAATCATTCAAACAAAACCATCTATGAAAGCCCTTTTGTGTAAAAACTTCGGTAAGCCCGACACTCTGGTTTTAGAAGAATTGGCCCCACTTAAAGCCGAAGCAGGCAAAGTGGTAATTACCATAAAAGCCTGTAGTGCTAACTTCCCTGATACATTGATTATCCAGAACCTTTATCAATTCAAGCCAGAATTGCCTTTCTCTCCAGGTGGCGAGGTATCAGGTATTGTAAAAGAAGTAGGCGAAGGCGTAAAGCACGTAAAACCGGGCGACAAAGTTTTTGCCATGACAGGCTGGGGCGGCATGGCTGAGGAAGTACTGGTAGATGCACGCAGGGTTTTCCCGATGTTACCTGCAATGGATTTTGTTACGGCGGCTTCGGTTATGTACAACTATGGCACTTCATACCATGCCCTGAAAGACCGAGCCGAGCTAAAAGCAGGTGAAACACTATTGGTTTTAGGCGCAGCCGGAGGCGTTGGCCTAGCAGCCGTTGAATTAGGTAAACTGATGGGCGCAAAAGTAATAGCTGCGGCATCGACTGACGAAAAACTGGCTATTTGCAAAGAAAAAGGTACTGATTTTACGATTAATTATAGTTCGGAAGATTTAAGAGAAAAAATTAAATCATATACCGAAGGCAAAGGCGTAGATGTAATTTATGATGCCGTAGGTGATAAATATGCCGAGCCTGCGCTACGCTCAATAGCTTGGAAAGGACGCTATTTGGTAGTGGGTTTTGCAGCAGGCGAAATCCCGAAAATACCTTTGAATCTGGCATTACTGAAAGGATGTGCCATTATGGGCGTATTCTGGGGGCAATTTGCTGAGAAAGAATCTGCTAAAAATTTCCAGAATATACAGGAATTGGCAGGGTATTTTATGAAAGGCAAACTTCGCCCACATATACACAAACTTTATCCACTAGAGCAGGCAGCCGATGCCATAGCCGACTTGATGAACAGAAAAGTAGTTGGCAAAGCCGTAGTAGTAATGAGCGACGACGTGAAAATGCCGACTTATGAAGCGCCACAAGAAGTTGTTAAGGTACAAGAAGAAAAGCCCGCAGAAATACAAAAAGAAGGCAACACGATTATCTTTAAAAATATTGCTGAGCTGAAAGATTTCAAAGGTAAAGAATTGGGTACATCAAGCTGGCAAACACTCTCACAGGAAATGGTTAACGATTTTGCCAAAGCAACTTTCGACGACCAGTGGATTCATGTGAATGAAGAAATGGCAAAGCAGTTTTCACCTTTTGGTACAACCATTGCACACGGTTTTCTCTCTTTAGCACTATCACCTAAGTTTATGTACGAGTTGTTTAAGGTAGAATCAGCAAAGATGGGGCTTAACTATGGCACTAACAGAGTACGCTTTATTTCTCCTGTGCCAACAGGCAGTAGGGTACGTATGAAAGCAACCTTGAAAGAGGTAGAAGATTTACAACCAGCTGGCGTAAAACTAACTATTGAAGCTGTTTTTGAGCTAGATGGTTCATCAAAACCTGCTTGTGTAGCTGAGTTGTTGAGTGTGATTTATGAGTAAGAGATAAGGTTTCGTAAAATTATATTACTTGAATGCTATGACAGAAGAAAAAAGTCATAAAAACACAACAAAAGTATTAGTTTTTTTTGCTTTTTTTTCCTCATATTCTTTTTCCTATATTTAAAGCAGGAAATGGGAATAAGTAGGAAGCTTAATGAATGTAGTTTTTTTACAATTATGACACCTATTCGAATGCCAAATAGCCACAGGGTGTATTTTTCTTATTATTACAAAAATGTACAATATGAGGGCAGTTCTAATGTTGGAGCCGAAGACCTTGGGTTCTATAGCATCAATGAAATTTTAAGTAATCGCTATTGGGTACAGGTTAATTGTAAAGATTTTAATATCAAGCGTGTAAGGTGGGAATACACAGTTCCTGACACTTTACAATTCGTTCCGGCTAATGGTTGGAATACAATCCCTTACGACTTAGAAAAGATAACGAAATAGAATAAAAAATGCTCTTACTTGAAAAATAAGAGCATTTTTTACTTTTAATCTCTAAAGATGTTCGAACTATGCCTCTAGATAAGGTAAAACCAAAAACTTACCTACCAATCGCCACACGCTTCAACACAGTATCTATTACCTGACGGGTTGTGATTCCATCAGCTTCTGCTTCGTAGTTTAAGATAATTCTGTGGTTAAATACATCGTGTACTAATGCCTTAATGTCTTCGGGCAGTACATAATCTCTTTCATCAAAATAGGCCAATGCTTTAGCGGCATTATAGAGTGAAAGTCCCGCACGTGGAGAAACACCGAACTGAATGTAACGAGCTTCATCTTTCAAACCATATTCTGCCGGGCGACGAGTAGAGAAAATCAATTCAATAATATAACGCTCCAACATTTCAGAAATCGTAATTCTATTGATTTCTTCTTTTATGGCGGCAATCTCTTCTCTATCTAAAATCGGTTTTGGTACATAATTAAAGTTCAGATTAGCCATTTTACGCACCATCTCCAATTCAGAGTTTTTATCGAGATAATCAACAAAAACTTTCATCATAAAACGGTCAACCTGTGCTTCGGGTAGCGGATATGTTCCCTCTTGCTCTACCGGGTTTTGCGTAGCCATTACCAGAAAAGGGCGGTCTAATGGATATGTTTCGTCTCCGATTGTCACCTGTTTTTCGGCCATTGCCTCAAGCAATGCTGACTGTACTTTTGCAGGGGCACGGTTTACCTCATCGGCTAATATCAAGTTAGAAAATATAGGCCCTTTTTTTACTTCAAAATCGCCTGATTTCTGGTTATATATCATCGTACCCACCAAGTCAGAAGGTAAAAGGTCAGGCGTAAATTGTAAGCGGTTAAAACCTAAGTCTAATACCTTAGCTAGGGTATTAATTGTTTTGGTTTTGGCTAGTCCGGGAACACCCTCAAGTAAAATGTGGCCACCTGTAAACAGCCCAATCAACAAACGATTAATTAATCGTTCTTGCCCAATCACTACTTTACTTGTCTCAGAAAATACTTCTCTTATTTTTTTGTGTAAAATTCTCGAACCTTCCATTTGTATAAGATTATTAGCAAAATCGATGGATTAATGAACAATAAGATACCTTGATTTTATAGAAACGTATATTTCTAAAATCGAATAAATTACTTAATTCTAATAATTCTGGTGTAAAAAGTGTGAATATAGGAAAAACCATTAAAAACCCTTAATCCTTTTTCATCTTTTTACTGAATGCAGCCTGAACAAATCTATTTTTATTATGAATATCCTGAATAACTGATGCCTCAGCAAAACCTGCATCAATAAATACCTGCGCTGTCTCAGGCCCTAAATGCTCGTTGATTTCTACCACTACTACCCCATCTTTTTTCAATGTCTGAAAAGCAAAACGAGCAATAGCTTCATAAAAAATCAAAGGCTCGGTATCTTCTACAAAAAGTGCCAGATGTGGCTCAAAATCAAGCACATTGTTACGCATCTGTTGTGCCTCTTGCTTGGTTACATAAGGTGGGTTACTCGCAATTATATCAAATTTAAGCGTGTCTTCAACATCGGCCGTGAGATACTGCAAAATATCCACTTTTTCAAAAACTACGTCAGCTTTATTGATAGCTGCGTTTTTCTGTGCCGTAGCCAGTGCTTTGTCCGAAATATCATAGGCCCATACCTGCGCATGACTCAATTCTTTTGCTAACGATACAGCTATACAGCCGCTACCTGTGCCAATATCAAGTACTTTTTTCTGTGCGCTCTGTTTGCCTGTTTCTTTTTCCCATTTACTTACCCACGCTACCAACTCTTCGGTTTCAGGTCTGGGAATCAATACCGACTCATTAACTAGAAATTTTCTGCCATAAAAAAATGTTTCTCCTAAAATATACTGAATCGGCTCATGGCTATTTAATCGGCTCACGATAGCCCCCCAATCAATATTTCGGGTATTAGTAATAGGCTTATTTGCCAGAATATCTATTTTTTTAAGATTTAGCTCATGCTCAAGCAACCAAAAAACAATTTCTTTTGCTTCCTGTGTTTCATACACCGTAATTTGGTGTAGCAATTCATCGAAGAGTTGTTTACTGGTTATGGTATCTTTCAATATATATATTATGTAATTCATCGCAAAATTATCGACTAATTTGCTGAATCACTAATCTCAGGGCTTAACAATGGAAGAAAAATACATGCAAAGGGCTTTGGAACTGGCTGAAATAGGCCGAGGAAAAGTAAGCCCAAACCCAATGGTAGGCTGTGTAATTGTACACGATGGCCAGATAATCGGCGAAGGCTGGCACCAGATATATGGTAGCTGGCACGCAGAAGTGAACGCCGTAAATTCGGTAAAAGACAAATCAAAACTCCCCGAATCAACGGTATATGTTACGCTTGAACCCTGTGCGCATTTTGGAAAAACACCTCCCTGCGCCGACTTGCTTGTGCAACATCAGGTAAAAAAAGTTGTCATTTGTAACGATGACCCTTTTCCGCTGGTAGCAGGCAAAGGCATCGAAAAACTAAAAAATGCAGGCATTGAGGTTGAAAGGGGACTATTAGCTGATAAAGGACGTGCCTTAAATGCTCGATTCTTTACCTATGTAGAACAACAACGGCCTTATGTGATATTGAAATGGGCTGAAACTGCCGATGGATTTATTACCTCAGAAAATTATGCACCAGTAAAGATAAGTAACGAACTGTCGCATAAACTAGCCCACAAATGGCGTAGTGAAGAAGACGCTATAATGGTGGGCACTAATACAGCCCGTTATGATAACCCAAAACTCAATGTACGCCAATGGCAAGGAGCAAGAAACCCTGTGCGTATAGTTGTAGACCGACAATTACGATTAGAACAATCGCTACATTTGTTTGACAACACGCAAGAAACCTTAATATTGAACGAAATAAGCGAGCAATCGGAAGACAAAAACACATATATAAAAGTATCGTTCGGCGACACATTTATCAGCAATGTGATGAACGAATTGTTTAAAAGGAAAATACAATCGGTGTATGTTGAAGGCGGCACAGCCTTGCTACAAAGCTTTATTGATGCGCAGGGTTTTGATGAAATCAGGGTTTTTCGTAGTGCCAAACAACTTTATAAAGGTATTGCTGCGCCAACATTACCCAAGAACGTTGATATAGTAGAAAAACAAAACTTGTTAGGCGATGAACTAAGTATTTATAAACATCGCTAAATTTGCATAATTACCTTTCTACCCTAAGAGGTAATCATCTTTCACCAAAAATACTCCAATATAAGGGTAAGGAGTCGTTGATTCATGAAAATTGCCATTATAGGTTGCGGAAATATGGGTATGGCCTTTGCCCGTTCGTTTTTGCAATATGACCTAGTAAAAAAAGAAGACCTATTATTAATAGAAAAAAGTCAGGAGCGTAGCGAAACACTCAAAAGTGCTAAAGAAGGCATTGTAGTAAGTACAATTAACGCCCAGATTGCCGACTACGAACTCATTATCCTTTCGGTAAAACCGCAGGATTTTTTGGCCATGAAAGAAGAATTAAGCACGTTTATCCAGCCTCAGCAGGTTGTGCTTTCTATCATGGCGGGAATTCCGATGAGCAAGATACAAGAAACCCTTAACCATAAACTGGTTGTGAGAGCAATGCCAAACACACCTGCTATGTTGGGTATGGGTATCACAGGCTTTACAGCTTCGCCAGAAGTTGATGCCCCTAAACTACGTAAAGTTGAAAACCTGATTAATGCTACAGGTCGCTCGGTATATTTGGAAGACGAAAGCATGATTGATGCCGTAACGGCCTTGAGTGGCAGCGGCCCGGCTTATTTCTATTATCTGGTAAAACACATGGTAGAAGCAGGTAAAAAAATGGGGTTTGATGAAGGCATGGCGAGCTTACTGGTAAAACAAACCATGCTAGGCTCTTATCACCTCATTAATAATGCAGAAAAAAGTCTCGACGATTTAATAAAAGCAGTAGCTTCTAAAGGCGGAACTACCGAAGCAGCCCTGCGTACATTTGAAGAAAATAATTTACCCGAGGGATTAATTAATGGTATTCTGGCGGCCGAACAAAGGGCGAAAGAATTATCTAAATAATTGTTAAAAACATACCACTATAAAATTTATTTGAATTATTTTATGTTAATAATGTGACTCTCAGTAAAATGAGAATGACATTTTAGGCTTAAGGTATCAAACTATTTACCATTAAATTTAGTATATTTATCTTAAGAATTAGATTCAATTATAAACAACGTGTTTTAAAAGTGGAAGAAAACAAAATACAAAATAGTAAGGCCACTGTACGAACACCTATCATAGTGGGTACTACCCTTGCTTTGGGAATTCTGATAGGTGCAACATTTTTTGGAGGTCGTCGTCCGGCTGGTGATGTATCTCGTAGCACAAATAAATTCAGGGAGGTTCTGAGCTATATAAACAGAAGTTATGTTGATAGCGTAAATACAGATAGTCTGGTCGATTATTCAATCACTAAAATGCTTGAAAAATTAGACCCTCATACCTATTATTTCCCTCCACAAGATGCAGAACTGGCACGTTCACAGCTCGAAAGTGGCTTCGACGGTATTGGTATTGAATTTAACGTATTTAATGATACCGTTTATGTCGTAACTCCACTAGCCGGAGGTCCTTCTGAGGCTGTAGGCATCCAAAGTGGTGATGCTATCATCAAAGCAAACAACAATAGCCTGACCGGTAAAGAGGCCAGCAGTACCAATATATTTGCTAATCTGCGAGGCAAGCGTGGCTCAGAAGCCAAGTTGGAAATTAAACGGAAAGGCTTTAAGGATTTATTGAAGTTCTCGGTTATTCGTGATAAAATACCTCAGTATTCGATAGATGCCGCCTACATAATGGACGACAAAAAAACCGGATACCTGAAAATCAATCGCTTTACCGAAACTACCTACGAAGAGTTTAAAGAGCACATGAAGGCTTTGCAAAAACAAGGCATGAAACAACTCTTATTAGATTTACGTGGGAATCCGGGTGGATATATGGACAGAGCCACTGACCTTGTAGATGAATTGGTAGCAGGTAAAGGGGTAATTGTTTATACTGATGGAAAAGACGTTAGAAACAACAGAAAAACAACAGCCCATATCGACGGCATGTTCGAAAAAGGAGCCGTTGTAGTGTTGATAGATGAAGGTAGTGCATCGGCGTCAGAGATTGTGTCTGGCGCACTGCAAGATTATGACAGAGCCCTGATTGTAGGCCGCAGAAGTTTTGGTAAAGGCTTGGTTCAACAACCGATTCAGTTATCTGATGGCTCGGAGCTGCGCCTTACTATTTCTCGTTATTATATACCGAGTGGCAGAAGTATTCAGAAACCTTATGAAAAAGGACATTTGGATACTTATGAACACGAACTGGACGACAGAGGGAAATCAGGGGAGTATTTTATAGCCGATAGTATCAAAAATAACCCTAAGATGCGCTTCAAGACTATGGGCGGCCGAACAGTTTATGGTGGCGGCGGTGTTACGCCTGATATATTTGTGCCACGTGATACAAGCCATATTACCAAGTATCTGATGGAACTGTATGGCCGTAATATCATTCGTGAGTACGCCATGAGTTATGCCAACGAAAACCGTAAGACTTTGTCAAAACAATCATTTGAAAGTTATCTGAAAGGTTTTACTGTAAGTGAGACTATGATTAACGACATGAATCGTTTATTGAATCAGACTGGGGCAAAATATGACGCAAAAGAAGTGACTGACTCTAAAGCATTTGTAAAATCTCAACTAAAAGCAGCTATTGCTCGCCATATCTGGCAACGTAGTGTAAAAAATGGTCTGAATAACGAGTATTATCAGATTGTTTATAGCGATGACCCGATGATTGAAACAGCCTTAAGTAGCTTTTCAAAGGCAGAAAAATTAGAGAAAGAAAAGAAGTTTTAATGACAGAATAATGAAGAATAGGGAGCGTTGCTCCCTATTCTGTTTATAGTGCCTCAGCATTCTCCTGATACAATACCTGTACCACCGTTTGCCCGACTGCTTTCAGTGTGTTTTTATCAATGATACTCATATTGTCTCCGTGTGTATGGTGATATGCCCCAAAAGTGCGATTACTGTTTAGCTCTTGGTGCAAAATATCAATCATCGGAATTTTAGCTACTGTATTTACATACACATGGTCATCGGTAATACCGCTTCCTTCTTGCTGAATAAAATATTGACCATATCCTAGGCGGCCTGCAATATTCCATATCTGATTATTAATGCTTCCGGCAAACTGAACCGATTGGCCCTCTTTCGGAAAAGTAGCACCTTTTGCACCTACCATATCGAGCAAAATCCCAAAATAGGCAGAATAATTAGGTTTGTGCAGGTTATTGGCCCAGTATTGCGAACCCAAGCACCAATAATCTTTGCCTTGCGAGGGTTGCATATCATCTTTTTCGCCCCAATCTTCGGCATCAAAGAAAATAATATCTACACCAATGTTTAGTTTCTGCGGGTTTGTATGAATAGTACGGGCTACTTCAAGCAATACACCTACCCCACTGGCACCATCGTTGGCAGCATCAATAGCTTGGTCTTTTCTCACAGAGTCTTTATCGGCAAATGGGCGTGAATCCCAATGGGCTGCAAGCAAAATTCGTTTAGTAGCTGTCGGATTATACGTTCCGATAATATTACGTGCGTTTAGCACCTTGCCATCAAAAGTTACAGGTTTAAAAGCCTGTTCTATTACTTCAAAACCATATTCTTTTAGCTTTTTCACCATCCAGTCTCCACCTTTTACATGGGCAGGTGTATTAGGTACACGTGGACCAAATTTTACCTGCGCATCAACAAAAGTATAGGCTGAGTCGGCATTAAAGGCCGGAGCACTGACCAATTTTACCTCTTCTGCCTCTGTTTTACTGCCCGAACTCTGGTTTTGTTTGCACGAAACAATAGAGGCAAACAAAAACGCTAAAATTGTTAAGCGAACATAGGGGAAATGTCTATTTTGAATTGTCTGCTTTTTAAACAAGTTCATCATAATATATTTTAATTAAAAGAAAATAACTCCATGATTTTATCATGAAAAACGCATAATTATCATCAAAACCGTTAATCAGCCACAAAGGTATTCATTTTCGATTGAGCTATTAAAAGAAAATTAATTTGCGTCTTAACCGTTTTAAGAATATACTTGTAAGTAACTGACTATAAATAACTTAAACACAAGCACCGCAAATTACTCTTTTGTTTTATTCTAAAACAACGCTCCGGTGTAGAATGTATTTCAGTATGCACTTTTTTTGCTTAGTTTTGCAGCTTAAAATACATTCAATATGACTATTGCAGAAGCACAACAAGAAGTAGATAACTGGATAAAGACAATCGGTGTAAGGTATTTCAATGAGCTTACCAATATGGCTATGCTGACCGAAGAAGTTGGCGAAGTAGCCCGTATTATTGCACGCCGATATGGCGAACAATCAGAGAAAGAATCGGATAAACAAAAAGACCTGGGCGACGAAATGGCCGATGTACTATTTGTACTGATATGCCTGGCCAACCAAACTAATATAGACCTCACAGAGGCACTTCGCAAAAACCTTGAGAAGAAAACAAAAAGAGATAAATTGCGACATCAAAACAACGAAAAACTAACCAATATGTAATATGTTCACGATACTTTCCCAAGCATTTAACCGAACTGCCCGCAACTGGAAAATGGTTCTGACAGTTTTTATAGTAAATATATCTTTTGGATTAATTTTAGCTGCACCTCTTTACAACGTACTGCAATCAGAAGCCCAAAGTTCTTTAGAATTCAACAAACTTATTTCGGGTTTCGATTTAACTGTTATTATTGATTTTTTAAGTAAAAGCGGCAAATCGCTTCCACCTTTCTGGCTTTTGGGTTTTGCACTCTCAGTTATTTATCTGGTGCTGAACATCTTTTTTGCGGGTGGTATTCTTTCTCAGTTTGCCTTAAGAGGCACTTTCAGGCTAAACGAGTTTTTCAGAAACTGTACCCACTATTTCGGCAAATTCCTTGTAGTATTCCTGATAGAGCTCGTTGCGCTTTTAGGGGTTTGTATTATTTCGTTTATACTTCTTGGTATCTCTCTAATAGCATCTGATGGCAGCACCGAACCTGTGCAAATGGCATGGCTTACCCCTTCTCTATTGATTTCGGGCTTTATGTTTACAGTAGTGCTTAATGTTGGCAATTATGCAAAAGTAATTTTATTTAAAAACTTCTCGCTAAACGCTTGGCTAGGTTTCTGGAAAGCAACTAACTATATTTTTCACAATTTCAAAACCATGCGTATCTATTGGGCTATTCTGGTAGTAGCTGTTATATTGGTTTTGTTCTATCTGTTTCTCGAATCTGCTATTGGGCTTAGTTCGGCATTCAAGATTTTTGTCATGTTTTTTGTTCAACAAGCCTTTATCTTCGGCCGTGTTTTTCTAAAAATGTGGATGCTGAGCGGTGCCTTCGATTACCTTTCGCTCAAGCCTATTCCGCTTGCACCATCGCCTTTTTCAGCAGCCACTCAAGCAAAAGAATTATCAGACGATTCGGAAAACAAACTTTCTGATTAAAGAAAGTGTTATTTCCTAAAGAATATTACAGTGCCATTTTTAGCCATTAAGCCAACAATGGTACTTTTTTTATTATAAACAAATGGAAGAAGAACTAATCATAAACAGAGTAAGCAAAAGTGGTTTGGTTTCTCTGGACTTAGAAGACTTTTATCACCAAGGTGAAAGAGTAGTGTACGATATAAAAGATAATCTCTATATGGGTCTGATTCTACGTGAAAAAGATTTCAGAGAGTTTCTGAAAACGCACGACTGGAGCTACTATGCCAATAAAAACGTAGCTATTACCTGTACCGAAGAGGCTATTATACCAACTTGGGCCTATATGTTGCTTGCTATACAACTAGAAACCTATGCCAATATGGTTGTATTCGGCACATTAGAAGACCTCGAACGAAAACTATACGATGATGCCATAGCCCGTATTAATTTCAACGATTACATAGGTGCCAAAGTAGTAGTAAAAGGATGTAGCAAAGTAGAAGTACCTATCTCTGCATACGTTGAAATCACCCGCCGATTGAAGCCTTTTGCACAAAGCATTATGTTTGGCGAGCCTTGCAGCACTGTGCCTTTGTACAAAAAACCTAAAGATAAAATTTAAGTACTGCTTAGTAATTTTAAAGGTTTAGCCCATCGACCTGCATTTTTTTCGTAAATTGCGCCCCGTTTTAATCCAGGGTCGTTAATGACCGCTGTTTTAGATTCTACGACTTAAAAATTGTCTATAAAAATTATGTCTGTTCGTGTAAGATTTGCTCCTAGTCCGACAGGCCCACTTCATATTGGTGGGGTTCGTACGGCTTTGTATAATTATTTATTTGCTCAAAAAATGGGTGGTAAAATGTTGCTTCGTGTTGAAGACACAGACCAGACCCGCTTTGTACCCGGAGCAGAAGAATACATTCTTGAAGCCCTAAACTGGTTAGGAATTAAAATAGATGAAGGACAAGGCGTAGGAGGCCCAGATTCTCCTTATCGCCAGTCAGAGCGAAAAGACATCTATCGCCGCTATGCTGACCAATTACTTGAAGCCGGAAAAGCCTACTATGCTTTTGATACTGCCGAAGAATTGGAAGATATGCGCAAGAAACTTGAAGATGCAAAGATAGATAACCCTTCTTACAATGCGGTTACCAGAATGCAGATGAAAAACTCGCTGACGCTATCGAAAGAAGAGGTAGCTGAAAGAATTGCAAACGGTGACCCTCATGTAATACGCCTGAAAGTACCATTGAAAGAAGAAATTCGGTTCAAAGATATTATCCGTGACTGGGTTGTGGTGCATTCATCAACTATCGACGATAAAGTGCTATTGAAGTCAGATGGTATGCCTACTTATCACTTGGCTAATATCGTTGACGACCACCTGATGGGTATCACACACGTGATTCGTGGAGAAGAGTGGTTGCCATCGGCTCCTTTACATATCTTGTTGTATAGAGCCTTTGGTTGGAAAGCACCTGAATTTGCCCATTTACCTTTATTGCTAAAACCAGAAGGTAACGGAAAACTTAGCAAACGTGATGGTTTATTAGGCAATTTCCCGGTGTTCCCACTGCAATGGACAGACCCTGAAAGTGGCGACCAAGCAAGAGGTTTCCGTGAAGACGGATATTTCCCGGAAGCTTTGGTTAACTTCCTGGCATTTTTAGGCTGGAATCCAGGTACTGAACAAGAGATTTTCTCTATGAGCGAGTTGGTTGAATCATTCAGCTTAGATAAAATACATAAGGCAGGTGCCCGATTTATGGTTGATAAAGCCAAATGGTTTAATCAGCATTATCTGAAACAGAAATCAGACGAAGAACTAGCTTCACTTATTCAGCTTCCGGCTTCTGCATCGCCTGTTATTGCGCCTAAATTGGTACAGTTAATGAAAGACCGTGTTACGTTCCCGCAAGAAATTGTAAGCGAAGTACCTTTCATTTTTGAAGCACCCGCTACCTACGACGAAGAGATAGTAAAAACAAAATGGAATGATGATGCTCGCAAAGCCCTGAGAGCTATTAAAGAGGCTATTGAGGGTATGAGTACCGATAACTTTGTAGCGCAGAATATCCACGATACTATCTTTCCGGCATTAGAGGCGGCAGGGTTTAAACCCGGCAAAGTAATGCAGGCTTTCCGCTTATCTATTACTGGTGTTGGCAAAGGCCCGGACCTGATGCTTACATTGGAGATTCTAGGCAAAGAAGAAGTAATTGCAAGAATAACAAAAGCTACAGAAGTGTTAGCGTAAATAAGGACTTTCTTCCTCGTGTGTTTCTCGGCTAAGCAAAGCTATGACCAGAAACGCACGAGATGCTACTGCTGTGATTCTGACAACTGCTAGATCATACTCATAAGGCGACACACAAAGCCGCAAAAAATTTGCTCCGCTCGATATTATCAAGACTCCCATCGCTAAAGATATATAGAACTTGCTCTTTTCAGGAAAAGGCACAAATGCCGATAGCATAGAAATATACATCATCTGTAACAGATAAAAAGCAAATAAAACTATCGGTATCAACTGATTAGTTGGTAACACTACAAAAAAGAAAAATAATACCGGAAACACGATATAGGGAACTAATACTTTAAGAAAAGTATTTCTCTGATTAGAAAAATTGATTTTTGCGCCCTCGCGTAGCCATATAAAGGCAATGAGTTGCTGAGCGGTCATTAACAAAACTATTTCGAGTATTTTTGTAGATATTGAGTTCCAAAGGTAGGCAGCAACAGGCGAAAATATAGGTATAATACAAGACCAAATAAAGAGTTTATCCGTTAAATTGATAGCTGCTTCGCGTTTTCGTTCTGAATAATACCAATAAGCCAGATACGAGTAAACCAGTAGCCGGGCAGGAAAGGCAGCAACTCGATTAAAGTTTTGAAAAAGACTTATTTCAAGTATCAGAAGAATAATTGTCACAAAAATTTTTATCATAATAGGTATCGTAAAGGTTACACAAGCAAAATAAGTTTATATATCTTTGGCCAGTTTTAATGGCTTATTAAATTTATAAAACCATGGCAAAAAAGAAATCAGACGATAAAGCGCAAACCGAAAACCCTCGTGTGCATAAAGATTTGAATGGATTTGATATTAAAATAAACTCTTTTGGCGAGATACAAATGAGTTTTGAAATAGATAAAATCAACAGCTTCTTAAACAATACAGTTGACGACAAAAAACTTCGCAACCGTAAAAAAGATGATGAAAAATAAAAGCTAAACTAATTTTGGAAGAATAGTTTCTTTTTTAACTCGACCTAGTAAACCAATAATAATTAATATTCGCCCAAGATTAGCTGTTATTCTTACTGTTCCGTAGTCGAACTCAAAAGGTGCTACATATACACGATGAACACTTGCACCACTGGCAAATATGATGAAAAACATGCCTAAAGCTATATTTAGCTTGCTTTTTTCGGAAAAAGGCAAATAAGCTGAAAGCACAGCCATGTACATAATCTGTAACAGATATATGAACGTAATAATCAATATATCAGGTTTTGCCACTTGGAATACTACAAAGAAAAAATAGGTAAGCGGCAGAAATACATACGGGACCAATACTCTTGTAAAGGTCTTTATGTTGCTTCTGAGCCTTATTTTTGCACCTTCAAGCATATAAACTCTAATAAGTAACTGATAACTTACTAAAAGCATAATAGCCTCAAGAAGTGTACCCCAGGTGAAACCAAAAATATAAATCGGAATAGGTGTAAGAGCAGGAATAACACAAGAAATCAAAAAAAGACGGTCGCTTAGATTTAATACATTTTTTCTTTCAGAATAATACCAGTATGCCATAAACAGATGTATGAGCCCTCTGAAAGGATAAGCAAATGTTGAATCTACTCCATAAAATATAGTCAACTCAACAATAAGAAGTAAGGCAATTACGGCAACTTTTATCATGGTTAGGTTTAGAAAGTAATAAATGGCTGAAAGGTTTCATCTATTTTGCTAAATGAACCAACTCCATTGCTACCAATACCCGATTATTATGAGTTTTTGTCTGATAATAATGAAATACTCTCCAAATTTGTTGAATTTATTGCTAAAATAAAAGAAAAACGATAAAAACTATACTTTACTGCTGTAAAAACAGGCACATAAGCAAAAAAAAGAAAAATAGATTTGCACATATACTAAACGAAGATTTATTTAACTGAGAAGCCTTACTTTTGAAGATTCTTCTTGTAATTCGTTCAGGCAAGTAATACACAAGCATGAAGTAAAACGCTGCCTGATGTAATCTGTTTGCTTTTTATTGAGGCGAATATTGTTGCATTGGCAATTGCCGATACTACCTGCTTTACAAACAAAAATCTGTTGGCAACGTGGGCATTTTTCAGGATTATCTATTGGCAATTGCTTAGGCATATCAATTGAGTTCTTTTTCAACGGCAATATAATGAGTTATAGCGCCCTGTATATTCTGAATCGGGAAAATCTTTATACTGCACCAATAAGATTCTCCGTTTTTGCGATAATTCAGTATTCGGGTTTCTAGCGTTTCAAAATTAGCCAGTTTCTCTTTAATAAACATTTTAGTCTGAAGATTCGTTTTAGGGCCTTGCAGAAAAGATAAAGTTAGCCCTACTACGTCCTCAGACTTGTAGCCTGTCATGGTTTGAAAACTCTGGCTCGTCCAGATAATCTGTCGTAAAAGATTCGTAACAATAAGCGTATGATTCTCTATCAATAACGATTTAAAATTGATACCAAGTTGCCATTTATGGCTAACAATAAGGTTTTCGAGCTGTTGTATGTCATTATGTATATGTACACGTTTTTCTAATGCCGGATTAGCTATATCCCAACAAAGTAGCGGAATTGCTAACTTTTTATCTTCAGCAGAAACAAAAGCAGGTACGTCTAGCATAGTCTTGTGTTTTAGCTGAATACAAAATGTTTAAATCAATTGTTTGAATTTTCTGAAATTATCACACTATCTATTAGGTCTTGCCTGTAATGACCTTAATAAAAGACAGGAATTTTTAGTAAATTTGCACCCGTTTTCAAATAAAAAATATGCTTTACCCTCAGAATATAGAACAAAAAATAGGGTTTGATAAAATTCGTGAACTAATTGCTGACCACTGTGTGAGTTCGCTTGGCAGGGCTTTTGTTGACAAAATACGTTTTTCGGACGATTATAAAATAATTGACCGCTTGATTCGGCAGGTAGCCGAGTTTAAGTTGATTTTACAAACGGAGTCGAGTTTTCCTGAACAAAATTATATTGATGTAAGCGAAGCACTTGCCAGAGCATCTATTGAAGGTGCATTTATAGGAGAAGAACAGTTTTTTGAAATAAAGCTTTCGCTTCGTACAATTCAGCAGATTATCCATTTCTTCAAACACAAAGAAGAGACCATCTACCCTGAATTAAAAACCCTTACTGCTAATTCGTTACCAATTTCAGATAATGATGGCTGGAGCGGGGTTATTTCTCAAATAGATAAGATTATTGACGAAAGAGGCAAAGTAAGAGATTCGGCATCGCCCGAATTAGCTGATATTCGCCGCAGATTAATAACCGAACAAAGTGATTTAAGAAAAACCCTTGAGCGTATTCTTCGCACAGCACGTAATAGCGGCTGGATTGGAGATGAGATGTCGCTGACTATTCGTGATGGCCGCATGGTTATCCCGATTCTATCAGAGCACAAACGCAAGCTGAAAGGCTTTGTACACGATGAGTCAGCAACGGGGCAAATGGCTTTTGTTGAACCTGCCGAAGTACTGGAAGCTAACAACGAAATAAGAGAGCTTGAAGCCCGTGAACGCCGTGAAATTGTAAAGATTCTTGAAAAACTTACGGCATTTTTACGTCCGCACGTTCCTGCTCTTCGCAAGGCTTATCTGTTTTTAGGTATCGTAGATTTTATAAGAGCCAAGGCCAAATTTGCCCTCACTATTAATGCAACCGCCCCATTGTTGGTCGAAAATCAATCTTTAGAGTGGCATAGAGCAACACATCCCTTATTGTATCTGGCCCACCAGAAACAAAACAAGCCTATTGTACCGCTTTCGATTAAGCTCGACCACGAAAACCGAATAGTGTTGGTTTCTGGCCCGAATGCAGGTGGTAAATCGGTTATGCTTAAAACCATTGGGTTAGTACAATACATGGCTCAATGCGGGCTGCTTGTACCTGCTTCACCCGACTCGAAAGTAGGTGTTTTCAAGAATATTTTCATTGATATAGGCGACGAACAAAGTATCGAAAATGATTTGAGTACTTATAGCTCGCACCTGACTAATATGAAGCATTTCGTGAATTTTTCAAATAAATTCACGCTGTTTCTGATTGATGAGTTTGGTACAGGTACAGAGCCAAGTTTAGGTGGAGCCATTGCCGAATCTATTCTGGAGCAATTGCTACGCTCAAAAGCCTATGGTGTTATTAATACGCATTATACCAACCTGAAAGTTTTTGCCAACAAAAATAGTGGCACTATCAATGGAGCCATGAAGTTTGACGCCGAGCATCTGGAGCCAATGTATGAACTCGAAATCGGCAAGCCGGGTAGTTCTTTTGCCTTGGAAGTAGCTCAAAAAATAGGTTTACCAAAACAGGTTGTAGATAACGCCAAGCGTAAACTAGGCACACAGCAAATAGACTTCGAAAAACTGATTAAAGAACTGGAGATTGAACGCAAAGTATTTGCTGATAGAAACAAGGAATTTGTAGAGAAAAACCAGCAATTGAAAAACACACTCGAGCAATATACTGGCTTGAAGAGTTTTCTTGAGTCTGAAAAGAAGAAGATTCTGAACGATGCCAAGGCTCAGGCAAAAGAATTGCTGAAAGAAACAAACCGCAAGATAGAAACCACTATCAAAGAGATAAAAGAAGGGAAAGCCGACAAAGATATTACCAAGCTTATTCGCCAGGAATTGCAGGAATTTGAGACAAAGGAACTAAAACTTGAAAAAGTAGAAGAGCAAAAACCTGCATCGGAAGAATGGGAACTAGAAAAAGGTGATATTGCTATTGGCAGCTTTGTACGCATAAAAGGGCAGGCAACTATCGGCGAGGTGCTTTCTATCAAAGGTAAAGATGCCGAGATTGCCATTGGAGAGCTTAAAACCAATGTAAAGCTCAACAGGCTTGAAAAAATGAGTCGCAAAGAGTTCAGAGAAGCTGTTAAAGAAAGTGTAAAACCTAGAATGACAGGCATTGACCTGAACGAAAAGATGATGAATTTCAGCTTTAACCTTGACCTACGTGGCAAACGTGGCGAAGAAGCTTTAGGTGCTGTTGATAGCCTGATGAACGATGCCATTATGCTGGGTTATCCAGAACTAAGAATCATTCATGGCAAGGGTGATGGTATTCTCAGGAATCTGATTCGCCAACACCTACGCAGCTACAAACAAGTAGCAGGCATGAGCGACGAACACGCCGACCGAGGCGGGCAAGGTGTTACAATTGTACGAATGAAATAAACAGAATGAGGCTTGTAATATTACAAGCCTCATTCTGTTTATTTCATTTAAAATGCAAAAATGAATGTTTGTTAGATAAAAATACATTTTAAATGTAACTTCTGACATTTTGGTAGAATTAATTGGTGTAGTCTGAATACTAAGGTATTTAGGGCAGATACTAAACACTAAATTAATTCTAACCAATATGCTAGGAACAATTTTACATTTAAACCAAAACCGTGGCATTATAAAAGGTGATGACGAAAATCGCTATTATTTTCAGCCAAGCGATTGTCTGGGTTTTAGCACTCCCACAATAGGTCTTCGGGTAGATTTTATCGTTGATGGAACAAATGCCATTGAAATTTTCCTCCATGAAGTACAATCTGTTCCTGAGTCAACTTTAACAAAAAATGTATCCGTATCTGGTAAAACTTCTACAAATACTAATAAGAAGTTAGTTTACAATATTCCCGGAGTAATTGCTTCAATTATTTTTCTTATTAGTTTAATAATTCCATACGCTATATTAGATTATTCAGCTATTCTTCCTTTTACTCCTATAATTGAATTCAAGCTGACTACTACAGGCTTAGGTATAATACTCATTGCAGGTGGCATTTTCTTACTTGCTACTTTTGCAGCAGGTCTTAACTGGAACTGGTTATTATGGACCTTGGTAGCAGTGATATGCGTATCTATTTATGCCCTTGTAAACAACGAAAGTTTATATTCTGCTGTTTCTAATCTACGATTCAGTCTACAATCTAATTCACAAAATACTTATCAGCTACCTTCTTATTTCGATTTCATAAAGCCCGGATTTTACCTCCATATTCTAAGCCTGTTTTCCCTTAGCTATCTGATAGTTTTTTATAAGTATGAAGCAAGAACTACTCCCGTATTAATCAATAAAAAGGTAGCTAATATAGAAAACTTAAAAGAAGCGGCATCTGACCTGAAATCTACTCTCAACAATCTGAATATCTCAAAAGAGGGTTTTCAACACGCAGGAGAAACAATAGAGACAATGATAGAAAGTACAGAACGAAAACATTCTGTGCTTTTCAATTTCATCAGGCCTTACCTTAATTATATCGATAGTGGTAATTTTTTCAAAAAACCATTCTATTGGCTCTATACTATTACAGCACTGATTTACCTTCTAATTCCCGTAATTGTATTATTCTTTGGCACTAAAAGTAATATTTTTGATATGCCCTTTAAGTACGCACTAGCATTCATACTAATATGGATATTAATGTGTATTTCATCATGGATCGTCTTCCAGCTATGGTGGGATCGAAAAGATAAAGTTCTATCTGCTGCACAACTTAACGATGACTTTGTAGCCACTCCGGTTTTTTCTCATTATATACAAACTTCGGGTGAATCGGCAGGTACTTATCTGGCTATTTTAGGCACAGGAGCTACGCTCATTACTACAATTGTATTAGGTAGTGAGGTACAACAACTCAACAGACAAATAATAGGCTTTGACTTTTTAACTGGCGGCAGTTTTCTTTTAATTTTTGTATGGCCATTAGTAGGTTTTTCTACCATTATCTTCAGTCGGTTTCTAGCAGAAATACTAAGGGCCTTAGTCAGTATTGCCAATAATACAAAACCAGGAATCAAATAATTATCACTTAAAATTTATTATAAAGTTTATGAATTTTCGCATGTATCTCCGTATCTTATTTTTGAGCTTACTTTTGAAAACAAGTATAGCTCAAGAAACACTATCTAATCAGAGTATCACCTCAATGGTAGGCGCAAAAATATCTAAAGACTTGATTTTAGATAAAATCAAAGCCAGCCCGAGCAAATTTGATATGTCAACAAGAGGTATAATTGACTTAGCCAAAAACAAAGTACCAGAGCTCGTTATTGATGCCATGATGCTAGCTTCGTCTCCACTGCCTATTTTACGGAATCAAGACATTGTAGATATGCATATAAATGGGGTTTCACGTAATATCATTACTAAAAAAATTCAATATTCAGAATCAGACTTTAGTCTTACCACCGAAGCCCTTATCGACTTAAAGAATGCGAAAGTACCTGATCAGCTAGTAAAAGTAATGATGGTACCTAAAAGAGCAGTTCAACAAAGTGGGAATCCAAACTTAATAGCAGGAGCACTTGCTCCGCATCCTGATTATCCAATTGCTTCTCGTTCTAAATTTAGCGGAGCAGGAATTTTTTATGAAGAATATAAAGGTGGCGCACCTAAATATGAAGAACTTGAACCTACTACTACTAATCAAAGAAAAAGTGGCGGTTTAGGCGAAGCTGCTGCAAACTCTGTTACTCATGGCTTAAGCGGCCAGAGCCAAAGGGTTGGTTTAGCAAACCCAAGTGCCAATTTTATAGTGGAAGATAATCGCCCGGTTTTCTACTTTGTTTTTGCTGGAGCTCGTAAAGATATGAATACTGTTGCAGAATCAATATTTGAAGGGGTGGCCAGTCCAAACGATTTTACTTTAATGAAAGTAAAACCTACTCAGCGTGGTAGAGAATTTGTTATTGGCCGAGAGACCTCAGTTAGCAGTTCATCAGGATTTTCTGAAGGAACTGTTCCATTTAGATTTAAGAAGATAAGTAATACACTTTACAAAGTTTATTTCGACCAGGATATACAAGCAGGTGAATATGCATTCTTTTATAATAAAGGTAGTGAATTTAGTTCATCTTTAAAGCTTTATGATTTTTCATTAAGAAACAACATAAAATAATCCTTTATTAATACAAAACCCCGGACTAGATATCGTCTGATATATTCCGGGGTTGTATATTCTATAATTCTTTATATCATTACCCTACCCAAGCTTTCACATCATCAAGCGAGGGCATTTTTTCTTCAATTTTCAGTTTTTTTCTTACGCCACCCAAATCATTGAAAATTTTGTTCGGGTTTGCGCCTTTTAGTTGCTCAACCATTACAAAGCCCATTTTTTGAAGTGCAGGGATCCAGACTGTTGGTACGCCAATAGCTTCATAGTCGGCATCTGTTGATATTTCTTGTTTTTTCTCAGGGCGCATCTGTGGGAAGAATAATACTTCTTGGATGCTAGCGTTATCGGTCAACATCATTGTCAGACGGTCGATACCGATACCGATACCTGCGGTTGGTGGCATCCCATATTCTAGTGAACGAATAAAGTCTTCGTCCATCGCCATTGCTTCCTCGTCGCCTCGTTCAGCTAATTTCAACTGCTCTTCAAATCTTTCGCGTTGGTCAATTGGGTCGTTAAGCTCCGAATACGCATTGGCTACCTCTTTCCCGTTTACAAACAATTCAAAACGCTCTACTAAATCTGCTTTGCTGCGGTGTTTTTTGGTAAGCGGCGACATCTCTACCGGATAATCAATAATAAACGTTGGCTGTATCAGGTTATCTTCTACTTTCTCGCCAAAAATCTCATCAATTAATTTGGCTTTGCCCATCGTTTCATCAACTTCCATGCCCCACTGGCGGCAGTGCTGGCGGGTTTCTTCTTCCGTCAACGCTCCTACATTAACCCCTGTATATTTTTCGATAGCTTCTAAAATACTTAGTCTTGCAAATGGCCCTGCAAAATCCAGTTCATGTTCACCTGATTTGAATTTTGTTGTACCATGTACTGCCAGAGCTACTTTCTCAAATATTTCTTCAGTGATGTTCATCATCCACTCGTAATCTTTATAGGCTACATAAAACTCCAAAGAAGTAAACTCAGGATTATGAGTTCTGTCCATACCCTCATTACGGAACATCTTGCCAAATTCATATACGCCATCAAAACCTCCTACAATTAGCCTTTTTAAGTATAACTCATTGGCAATACGCATATACAAAGGCATATCAAGCGTATTATGGTGTGTTCTAAACGGACGTGCCGCTGCTCCACCATGAATCGGTTGTAAAATAGGTGTTTCTACCTCTAACCAACCTCTTTCATCGAACATCTGGCGCATGGTAGAGATAATTCTGGCTCTTTTGATAAAAATATCTTTTATCTGAGGATTTACAATTAAATCTACGTAGCGTTGGCGATAACGTTGCTCAGGGTCTGAGAACGCATCATATACTTTACCGTCTACCTCTTTTACTACTGGCAGCGGGCGAAGCGATTTATTAAGAATTTTAAACTCTGTTACATGAATCGATATTTCGTTGGTTTGCGTAGTGAACACATAACCTTTTACACCGATAATATCGCCAATATCTAACAGCTTCTTGAAAACCGTATTATACAAGGTCTTGTCTTCGCCAGGGCATAAATCATCACGACGAAAATATAGTTGGATTCGACCTGTTGAATCTTGTAGCTCAGCAAACGAAGCACTTCCCATAATACGGAAGTTCATCAAACGGCCAGCAATTGAAACATTCTTATAGTCTAACTTATTATTTTCGTAATTATTCTCAATGTCGGCGGCTGTAACATTCACCTCAAATAATTCGGCAGGATATGGGTCAATGCCCATTGCCATTAAATCTTGTCTTTTCTGACGGCGTAAAATTTCTTGTTCGCTAAGAACCATCGTTTTATCTTTTTATTTCATATATGTAATCTAAGCCACAAAGGTAGAAAAAAATGTCGATTATTATTTATAACCATTCATATACAAAAAGCTTCATTTATCATTTTCTACTTTTGCATATCTCAGAAAAAACAATATCTTTGTGATATTAAAATAATATCAAACTAATTACCTCCTATGAAAGAAAAAGAATTACGTTCACAATCAGGTTATATCATATTTATAGCCGGGCTTTTACTAATAATTGTACCTGCACTAACCTTGCTTAGGGTTGTTCCGATACTGGCACTTATTCTTGGTTTAGCTGGTTTATTTATGATAATCGGCTTAACGGTTATTAACCCCAACGAAGCAGCCGTGGCCACTTTCTTTGGCGACTACGAAGGAACCATGAAACAAAATGGTTTACGCTGGGTTAATCCTTTGTTTCGTCGTAGAAAAATCAGTCTTCGTGCAAGAAACCTCAATGGCCAAAAACTGAAAGTAAACGATAAAATGGGAAATCCTATCGAAATTGCGGCCGTAGTAGTATGGCGTGTAAACGACACAGCCAAAGCACTTTTTGAAGTTGACGATTATGTAAAATTTGTTGACATTCAGTCAGAAGCGGCTGTGCGTCACTTAGCAAGCTCTTATGCCTATGATAATATAGAAGACGAACAAGCATCTATCACGCTGAGAGATGGCTCTGGTAAAATAAACGAAATGCTGGAAAAAGAGTTGAACGAACGCATAACGCAAGCAGGTGTAGAAGTAGTAGAGGCACGAATCAGCCACTTATCTTATGCACCCGAAATTGCTGGGGCTATGCTTCAACGCCAACAGGCAACTGCCGTAGTTGCTGCCCGTAAACAAATTGTAGAAGGTGCAGTAGGCATGGTAGAAATGGCATTGGCACGTTTATCAGAAAAAGAAATTGTTCACTTGGACGAAGAGCGAAAAGCTGCTATGGTAAGTAATTTATTGGTAGTTTTGTGTGGTGAAAAATCTGTGAGTCCTGTGGTAAATACCGGAACCCTGTATAACTAATGGCAAGTGAAAAAAAAGCATTTGTATTACGAATTAGCCCTGAGGTACTGAAAGAACTTGAAAAATGGTCATCAGAAGAATTCAGGAGCCTGAACGGGCAAATCGAATACGTATTAAGTGAAGCTCTGAAAAAAAGAAAAAAGAGCAAGAAAAGCGAAGATTAAATCCGCAGGAGGTACGCTGGCGTACCTCCTGTAATAATATGTGCTGCCCCTAGCCCCTGAAGGGGGATTTGGATTTGAGTTATATTCTTATGCCTTCCTCGTCCAGATATTTCCCTATATTCATTTTAATTCCATCAAAGAGTTCAATTTCCTGGTTCCAGGTTTTAATAAGCCAATCTTTATCAGGAGATGTTACTATTACCTGCTGAGTAGAAGTAATAACCCAAAAAACTTTCTCCACGCCAAACTCAAAAAGTTTTTCAGTTTTACGTGTCATATACTCCATAAAATTACTTTCGCTCAAATCAGCGTTTGTATCTATCTCAATTACATATTTTGGCGGTACGTCTGAATATTTAGCAGTAATTTTATCTGCTGTTAATATTTTTTTATCGTAAACAACAATATCACCAGCCAGAGTATCTTTATAGCCCAATTGCAAGCCAGTTTCGTTTGTGTGTACCCGATATTTTTTTCTGTCGTAAAAGACATGAATAATTTCAAGAATAAAATTAACTAATTCAGACTGTAAAGAACTACTCCCCATTATTTCTTCAGCATTGACGTGTTTTTTTAAAGCCTCTTTGTACCCTTTATAATAGATTGGCTTTCCATCCATGATTTCATAGATGAATTGTTCAGGAATCTTTCCTTTTACCGTCTTCTTCGTTGTCTCAAGCACCATCTCTATTGCATTTATTTGAAACTAAGATACTACAATCTCTGCACTTCCTCAAAATTCCCTCGTTTTATTTCTGTGAAAGACACGTATAAAAGCTAATTTTCGCTATTTTTGCGGCTCATTATTAAGTTTTTATTTTTATGCAAATCAAGGAAATTCTTACACAGACACCTGTAGAACAAGAAGTAACAGTAAAAGGCTGGGTACGTACTAAGCGAGGACAAGCAGCCGTAACATTCATTGCAATTAACGATGGCTCGACCATTAATAATATTCAGGCAGTAGTAGAGGGTAATAATGTCAATGAAGATACTTTGAGATTGATTACTACGGGTTCGTGTGTAGCCGTAACAGGTAAATTGATTGCATCTCTTGGTTCAGGCCAAGCCGTTGAGGTAAAAGCTGAGAAAATAGAGGTATATGGCTCGGCTGATGAAACATTCCCGATGCAACCAAAACGCCACTCGATGGAGTTTTTACGTGAAAAAGCACACTTGCGTTTCCGTACCAATACTTTCGGGGCTATTTTCCGTATCCGCCATGCGCTGGCGTTTGCCGTTCATAAATATTACAACGATAATGGCTTCTTTTACCTACATACGCCAATTATTACGGCTTCTGATGCCGAAGGTGCAGGCGAAATGTTTCATGTAACAACATTCGACCTTAAAAATCCTCCGAAAACAGAAGATGGCGAAATTGACTACAAAGAAGATTTCTTTGGCCGTGAAACGAGCCTGACGGTATCGGGTCAGTTAGAAGGTGAATTAGGCGCATTGGCATTGTCGAAAATTTATACTTTCGGGCCAACTTTCCGTGCCGAAAACTCAAATACTACTCGTCACTTAGCTGAATTCTGGATGATTGAGCCTGAGGTAGCCTTCAATGAGCTGGAAGACAACATGAATCTGGCAGAAGATTTTGTGCAATATGTAATAAAATATGCACTAGAAAACTGCGCTGAAGATTTAGCATTTTTAGAAAAACGCTTGCTAGATGAAGAGAAAAACAAGCCGCAAAACGAACGTAGCGAATTGAGTTTATTAGAGAAACTTCGTTTTGTGATAGATAATAAATTTGAACGTTTAACATATACTGAAGCAATCGAGATTTTACTTCGTTCGAAACCACATAAGGAGAAGAAATTCCAGTATCCTGTTGAGTGGGGAATCGATTTGCAGTCGGAGCATGAGCGTTATCTGGTAGAAAAACACTTCAAAAAACCTGTTATTCTTACCAATTACCCACGTGAAATTAAAGCCTTCTACATGAAACAAGATGAAGACGGCAAAACGGTAAGAGCGATGGACGTGTTGTTTCCGGGCATTGGCGAAATTATTGGTGGTTCACAACGTGAAGATGATTACGAAAAATTATTAACCCGTGTGAAAGAAGTAGGTATTGACCCTGAAAACATCTGGTGGTATCTTGAAACCCGTAAATTTGGTTCTGCGCCACATTCAGGTTTTGGTTTAGGCTTTGAGCGTTTGGTATTGTTTGTAACGGGTATGACCAATATCCGTGATGTGATTCCTTTCCCAAGAGCGCCAAAAACCGCTGAATTTTAATCAAATACACTAATGATACTTACGCTCGCTATATTTCTTGCTATTGCTTTTACCAACGTAGTGGTCGGGGTTTATCTCGAGCGTAAGGTTTCTGCGTTTATTCAAGACCGCCTCGGTCCTATGGAAGTAGGCCATTGGGGGCTTTTGCAATTAATTGCCGATTTACTGAAACTGATTCAAAAAGAAGACATTACACCTGCTAGTGCCGACCGCTCGCTGTTTAAGTTTGCCCCTATCATGTTATTTATGGTAGTATTTGCAGGCTTTGCTGTATTTCCACTTTCTTCGGGCTTGTCAGGGTCAGGTACACAAACAGGCGTTTTCCTTTTATTAGCTGTTGTTTCTTTAGATATTTTAGCCATTCTGATGGCCGGATGGGCATCTAATAACAAATATTCTTTGCTGGGTGCTATGCGCTCGGTGGCGCAGATTATCTCTTATGAAGTACCGCTTGGTTTATCAATTCTATGTGTGATTCTGATTACACAAACGCTTGATTTACAGGAAATCAGTTTTCAGCAGGGGATTTTCTGGGACGAGAAAAACTATCTATTTGGAATAAAAGCACTGGGCGTAGAAGTGGGCGATATTGGGGGATTTCTGACATGGAATATTTTCAGGAATCCGTTTTTGATGATTGTTTTTGTTATTTATTTCATATCTGCACTTGCCGAGAGTAACCGTGCACCTTTCGACTTACCAGAGGCAGAATCGGAGCTTATTGCCGGATTTCAGACCGAGTATTCGGGTTTTAGATGGGCTGTAATCATGCTTTCAGAATACGCCATGATGTTGCTGGTATCTATGCTTGGCGTTATTTTGTTTTTAGGCGGCTGGAATACCCCTTTGCCAAACATAGGCCCTGTAGCACTTGCAAACTGGACAAGCGGCGAAGTTGGGCACTGGTCAGCTAATTTGTGGGGAGCTTTCTGGCTACTTTCTAAGTCTTATATTCTTATTTTCATACAAATGTGGGTTCGTTGGACACTCCCACGTTTACGTGTAGACCAACTCATGCATCTATCATGGAAAGTTCTCACTCCTTTCTGTTTAGTACTTTTATTGATTTCAGGAATCTGGCGATTGTTAATGATTTAAGAAAAAATTACCTTAGATTCAACTTATACCCAACCCCAAGCTGCCCGAAAATATTATACATTGGGAAAGTAACACCTGTGAACGAAGAAGGGAATACAGATAATAATCCCCATTGAAGATTCAAATCAACACTCCATCGATGTCCGATATTTCTGTTTACTCCGGCATTTAGGCCATAATCAAACTTACGGATATTGTCTGAGAAATCGAAGTTTGCAAGCTCAACTTCTACTTTTTAGCCAAGTGAGCCACCTTTTCTTATATATCCATCTGCCACATATCCTACAAACTTAGATTTTAATAAAAAGCAAAATACCCCCAAGTCTGTAATGCCATTTCTCTTTGTGTGTAAACTGAACAAACAGCAGTATGCTCAGATAAGTATTTCTTGTTTCGGTATAATTGATACCTATAAATGCGATATTAGACAAAATGTCGGAGATTAACAACTCATAAAATTCATTTGTATCATTACTGAAATCATTAATTAAAAGAACTTATAATCTAGTGCTACAACACATAAGCCCAATAATACCTCAAAAAAATAGCCGACATAAAGCCGGCTACTTATCAATATCAAATCTTCTTAATTACATCCTTGTATTTCGGCCTTAAAAACGGTTCCGTTTTCTACCATAAAGCCGGGCTGCAGGGTTATAGAATTACCTGCCTGATATGTTACATTAGGTAGCGGTGTTGTACCATTGTCGCCTATTATTCTGGCTGATTGTATGGTCTGAATTGCTTTAACGAGTAATGTGCCTGTATAAATATCAGTTGCTACTACTGTATTTGTTGTGGCTATACTAACCGTTGTACTTGCTGTGCTACCTAAAGAACAAGTGGCGGTATAAGTAGTAGCCGTTGTTGGCGAAACTGTTATGCTTGTGCCTGCTCCGGTGGCACCTCCGCTCCAGGTTACACTTCCACCATTACAACCTGCAGTAGTTAAGGTAATGCTCTTGCCCGGACAAACCACGGGGCTTGCCGGATTGATAGCTATAAACCGACAAGTGCCCGAAGTAATTACAATAGTGCTCGATTCGCTTGTACAGCCACTGCTTACACATACAGCACTATAAGTTCCCGGAGAACTCACTACTCGTGTTCCACCTGTGCCTGATGGACTCCAGACTACAGTTCCTGTGGTACAACTTCCTCTGAGTTGCAGGGTTTGTCCATTACAGATAGTAGTACTGTCAGATGTAATTATTGGTTTTGTTGGAATCGGGTTTACCGTTACCGTTGCTACATTACTCGAATCGCTCGTACAACCCGATTGCGTGCAGGCTACTTTATAAGCTTTTGTATTTGTAGGGCTTACAATTATATCGCTTCCGGTTAGGCCGCCCGTCCAATTCAATGTGCCACCTATACACCCATCTGCCGATAGCATAGTTGATGCGCCTCTACAGATAGTTATATTTGCAGGAGTAATACTCGGTTTTTCCGGAATCAGATTTACTATAATTGTAAGTACCTCGCTCGAATCGCTGGTGCAAGTTAGTTGCGTGCAAGCAACTTTATATTGAGTAGTGCTTGTTGGGCTCACAATTATACTGCTTCCGGTTAAACCGCCAGTCCAGCTCAATGTTCCACCTGTACAGGCCGATGCTGTTAAAGTGGTTGACGAGCCTTCACAAATGGTTTCGTTAGTAGCCGTAATACTTGGTGTTGAAGGAACCGGGTTTACGGTAATTGTTGCAACATTACTCGAATCACTCGTACAACCCGATTGTTCACAGGCTACTTTATAGCCTTGTGTAGTAGTTGGGCTTACAGTTATGCTGCTTCCGGTTAAGCCACCTGTCCAGAAGAAAGAACCTCCCGCACAACCAGTTGCCGTCAGCGTAGTCGACTCACCAAAGCAGATAGTAGCCGAAACGGGCGTAA
The DNA here is from genome assembly GCF_037860775.1 of Emticicia soli. Taxonomy (NCBI): domain Bacteria; kingdom Pseudomonadati; phylum Bacteroidota; class Cytophagia; order Cytophagales; family Leadbetterellaceae; genus Emticicia; species Emticicia soli. The sequence continues at coordinate 274,745 of NZ_JBBEWC010000004.1, forward strand.
TAACAGGTTTTGTAGGTATAGGGTTTACAATTACCGTAACAACATCAGTAAAACCTGTAGAAGTGCTACACCCGATACTATCAGCAATTGAAACTATCGAATAGCTCTTTGTACTACTTGCACTAACCGGAATATCGGCTCCACTTACGTAGTTGTTAACAGTAGTTTGAGTGGCACCATCGGTATACACCAACGTAAACGGCCCGATTACTCCATTAATATCAGCAACCAATATAGTGCTACCACCTATACAATAAGCATTAGGCGAGCCAGCCTTTACTGACAACGTAGCAGCATTTGGCAAGCAGATTTTTCCAAGAATAGGATTATCAGGTTTATGTACAAGTTTTTGTTCTAATGCTTGTCTCTCCGATTGAGTCATTACACTGGCTTTTTTTATACCAAATGTTATGTTGCTTCCGTCTATATCGCTGATACTGTTTATTAGTTCAATATAATTTCCTGTTTGCCCTACAAAAGTTGTATTGTTTAATGTCGTGCCTGAGATTGCGGCATTAGTTCCGTTTAAAACCAATCCTTTTACCCCGCCTGAAACAATTGTGCTATCAGTTATTTGTAAAGTGGTAGCAGCATTGTTGATAGAATCGTTGATGGCGATTCCGGCAATTGTTGAATTTACCACATTTACACCACTGATAATAGCATTGCTTGCGTTATTTGCCCCACCAAATAGAGGGTCGTTACTAGTGGCATAAATACCATACTGATTAGCTGTTAGCGTTCCGTTCGAAACCTTTACGATACCTGTTGAAGGGATATTCCAAAGCAATATGCCATATTTCATGCCTGATACCTCATTGCTATCAACCAGCGCACTTACAGAATTTCTGATAGAGGCTAATTCTATACCGAAGTTTTCAGTTGCCGCTGCAAAATCGCCTGATGTTTCTTTCGTAATAGTATTATGAGCAATTTTTATAGGCGTTGCATTAGTGTACTGAAGATTGTGCAAAATACCTCTGTAATAGGTATGGATTTCGTTATGCTCAACAATAGTACCCAAGCCCGGTGAAGCCCGATAGTAATTATCATTCTGCCAACCTACATTTGCCCGTGTTATTACATTATGCGCAAATCGTCCATAGTGATTTTCGGCAAAAGTAGCCGCACGGCCACGCCCTCCACCGAAATTATCTCCTGATGGAATATTATCAAATTTATTATAACTCACATCTGTACCTGCCAGTGCCTTTACAGGTGTGGTACCATCTGCCAACACACCATACCTTTCCAGATTTTTGATAATGTTGTTCTGAATTATCATGGTAGCATCAGCCCCACCAGGGTTTACATCAAAAGAACCTGTACTGTTTACAATACCTGCACCTGTATGTACTTCTACGCCGTTTAGCATACGGCCACCTGTAAGAGAGGGGTTATTTCCATCAATGGTAAATCCTTTAATTGTTACATCCAGATGCCCTGTTCCGGCAACTCTGATGATAGTTCCGGAGGTACTGTTATCGGAAGATATTTCCCTTACAGCCGGACGGAGAATAGCTTCGGCAACACGTGTTTCTGTATTAGGATTTATAGCCGCATTCGGCCCCAGAATCACCAAAGATTTTGATACTGTTATGTTTTCTGCAAATATCCCCTCCCCTACCACTATTGTATCTCCGGCCACAGTAGTAGCATCGTTTATTGCTGCCTGAATGGTAGCAAAATAAGTATTCTTATTAATATTAATAACAGGCGTACATTGGCTTGGCTTAGGCTGAAAACCTGTTGCATCACTTATATCTGTACCATCTTCAAGAAAAGGCGTGTATTGAGGGATAGATGCGGCTAGTGTACCAACTAAATATCTATCTGATAAATCAGGATTATTGCCACCAAATTGCGATGGCACTTGAACGGCATAGCCCGGTTCATTGGCAGGTATGGCATTAATCGTCGGGCTTGGCACTCCATACCAGTTACAACTAAAACTTGCACCTGTTAAATCGCCAATGTTTGTTGTGCCTGCCCCTGCTGCTCTCTGGAAATTCAATTGGCTGTACCAGTTGTTTGTTATACTATTGTTATGCACTTGTGCATTGGTAGCGGTGAGCACGTTGGTATCAAAATTAAACAATACACCATGTGTAAAATTGTTTCTTACAATATTCTGTATCAGTACCAAACCACTCACATCATTAGTAAAGTGAATCCCCGTTCGGTTGTTTTCTACTACACAATTAATGATGGTAGCATTCTGAGAATTGGAACAATAAATGGCATTCCGGTTGTCTTTTACTATCAGATTTTCCAGTCTTACATTTGGGCGGCTATTAAAATTTATACCTTGGTTTACTGTACAGGCATTCCATTCTTCTATGGTGCTGCCATAATCTCTGGTAATTGTCAGATTCTTTAAAGTCACGTTTCCGGTTGTTATCAATACCGTATTTTCATTAGAATTATCGCTGCTATAAGGTGCTTTAATAATAGCGGCTGTTGATATACCCTGTACTGTAATAGCTTTATTGATGAGTAAATGCTCGCTATGAATGCCCTCGCTTACTTCAATTACATCGCCGGCTACGGTAGCAGCATCATTTATTGCTGCCTGAATACTGGTAAAATAAGTATTTCGATTTAGGTTTACTGCAGGTGTACATTGGTTTGGTTTTGGCTGAAACCCAGTTGCTTCACTTATATCTGTACCGTTTGCCAAAAAAGGTGTATATGAGGGTATAGATGTAGCTAAAGTTCCTACCAGAAATCTGTTTCCTAACTCCGGGTCGCTGCCACCAAACTGTGACGGTATCTGTCCACTATAACCAGGCTCATTGGCAGGTATGGCATTGATCGTCGGGTTTTGCACTCCATACCAGTTGCAAGCAAAACTTGCGCCTGTTAAATCGCCAATGTTTGTTGTTTCCGCTCCTGCTGCCCGTTGGAAATTCAATTGACTATACCAGTTTCCTGTTATGCTATTGTTGTAAACTTGTGCATTGGTTGCAGTAAGCACGTTGGTATCAAAATTAAATAATACGCCATGTGTGAAATTATTGCTTACAATGTTCTGTGTCATCAATAATCCACTTACATTATTAGTGAAATGAATACCCGTTCGGTTATTTTCTACAACACAATTAATGATGGTGGCATTCTGAGAATTTGAACAATAAATGGCATTCCGGTTATCTTTTACTATCAGATTTTCCAGCCTTACATTTGGGCGGCTATTAAAGTTTATCCCTTGATTTACCGTGCAGGCATTCCATTCTTCTATTGTGCTGCCATAATCTCTGGTAATTGTCAGGTTTTTTAAAGTCACGTTGCCTGTTGTTATCAAAACCGTATTTGCATTAGAGTTATCGCTGCTATAAGGTGCTTTAATAATAGCGCCTGTTGATACACCTTGCAAGGTAATGGCTTTGTTGATGAGCAAATGCTCGTTATAAGTACCCTCACTTACTTCAATCACATCGCCGGCTATGGTAGCAGCATCATTTATTGCAGCCTGAATTGTACTAAAAGTCTGATTTCTTGTGATATTTTTCACCTGTTGCCCCAAAGTTGGTATAGAAAACACCAGACCCAAAAGCAGATATACAAACTTGGTTCGGGCAAGCAAAAAATCACAACGATGGTCATTTGTAGAAATGTTTTGCATAGTAAAATATAGTTTTTGAGAAGATTTTTAAAGTTTAGTCCTAACAACAAATGAGTATAAAAAGAGGAAGTTTTTGAATAAATCAGTAAATTTTAAGCAATGTTTGCCTGTATTGGGTAGGAGAAACACCATAAAAAGTTGAAAATGCCCGGCTAAAATAGTTGGCATCTGCAAAGCCAACCTGGTAAGCAATACTGGCAATGCTTTGGTCTTTCTGGCTTAAAAACTCTCTGGCTTTTTCTAGTCTTACCTGCATAATAAACTTTGATGTTGATATGTTTAAAGCGTTTTTTACTTTACGATGTACATTGGAGCGGCTCATAAATAGGGCCTCGCAAAGTTCCAGACAACCAAACTCTTCGTTATCGTAATTGGCCTCTATTACTTTTCTGGCTGTAGTAATAAAATTGTCAGCTAATGGTTTCATGGTGATATTGTTATGTGTATATTTTTGCCTGTCAGTAGAAATCGGCAGTCTCATTTCATGGGGTTTTATTAATTCTTTTCATCACATTTTTAAATTATTTATCAGTTTCAAAAAAGTTTAGATATAGGCAAGCCAGATATAGGCATAAACAACCTATATACTTTCTGTTTTTTCGTGTTTGTGCAACCTATCGGGGCTGAGTTTCTATCATTTTGGGCACTTATTTTTCTGATAAGAACTATTGAAAAGGATATGTAAAAAGATTAGTGAATTAGCCAGACAAGAAATAGCGAATCTTGCTATTATTGTTCCTACTTAGTCGGATATTTTCAATAGAACCATGCCAAAAGTCTGCGCCTTTCTCACATAAAAAATTCATAATCCTTCAGTTTGGTTAGGATACAGTAAAACAACTTCTAGTATAATAATACAGCAGTTCTGTTAAGATATATTGGCATGTAGTAATAGGAGAACCCTATCAGACTTTTTGGGGGACTTCGTGCTAAGAAAAATTTTAAAGAAGCAAATAGTTAGGCTTTATTTGAAGACAAAAGTATAATAATGTAAAAAAGAACTTCTTCACTATTGTTGCATTTAATTTCAACAAAGTGTAAAAGTTTTTGGAAGGATAGAAAATTATGATTGATTTATGTCTTACCCTAGTTCAAACCAGGCTCTGAACAGGTGAGCTTTTTCTTTACTGATAATGATTTCTTCTTTGGTGGGCACCAATAGTTTTAATTCTATTTTGCCAGTAAAGTGTGTTCGATAACTTTCAATAGCCACCTTGTTGATTACAAACTTACGATTTGCCCGAAAAAACTGCTCGGGGTTTAGTAATTCTTCTACTTCATCTAAAGAATTATAATCGGTTATTAGGCGTTGGCTATCAGCTTCCGAAATAGTTTGTAACCATATTACCTCATCTCTATAAAAACAAGCAACTTTGGTATCGGGCACAGCCACAATGCTACGCTGGTAATGCGCCGTAAATCTGGTTTTGTACTTATGTGCTTTGTTTTTGAGGTCAAGAAGCAGACTTTCTAATTGCACCTGATATATATCGGCCCTATCAGTTGGGTTAATACGTTTAAATTTATCAAATGCACATTTCAATTCGGCCTTATCAATAGGTTTCAATAAATAATCGATACTATTGAGCTTAAAGGCTCTGATGGCGTATTCATCGTAGGCAGTTGTAAAAATAATAGGGCAGTTCAGGTTTGCTTCCTGAAAAATATCAAAGCTTACTCCATCTGAAAGCTGAATATCAGATAAAACTATACTAGGTGTAGGGTGTATTTTAAACCAACTCAGGGTATCTTTTACACTACCAATAGTGGCTACGATGGTAGCCTGAGGCTCTAATTCCTGTACCAGTTTTTCCAGATTTTTGGCAACTAATGGTTCGTCTTCAATAATAAGTATCGTCATGCTAAATCAAGGGTATTTTTACAACAAAAATATTTTCCTGCTCACTTATCATAATTTCTTTCTCGCTCAAGAAACTATATAATGCTCGCAAATTTATCAATCCTTGTCCATTAGAAGATTCTACTTGTTTTTTTCTTTGTATATTATTCTCAATTACAAGCATATTACCTTCACTTTTAACACAGATAATCAAGGGGTTATTCTCATTGATAACATTGTGTTTAATGGCGTTTTCTATTAATATTTGCAACGTAACTGGCGTAATATGTAAATCTAAGTCCTCTTCGGCAATACTAAATTTTACTTGTAATGATTCCCCAAAACGTGTTCTGAGTAGGCCTATATAGTGTTTGATAAACTCAAGTTCAGTTTCAAGGCTCACCAGTCCTTTTTCTTTACTTTTTAATACATAGCGAAAAACCTTAGATAATTGCTGTAAGAAATCTCTTGCCAGTGGCGGATTTTCTTGAATAAGTGAATCTAAAGAGGTAAGACTATTAAATAAGAAATGAGGGTTGAGTTGATTCTTTAGATTATCGAACTGTACTTGAGATTTCTCTTTTTCTAAATTCGATGCTTTTAAGGCATTTTCTCGCCACTTCTGCAAAGAATAATAAGTAAAATGGCCTACATTCATTAACATTACACCTAGTAATTGTGTAAAATATCCTGCTATTTGAGCCAATTGTGTGTATTCACTATGAACCAGGCTATCAACTTTTTCGATTCTGAATATATGAATAGCCATATATACTATAAATTGGGTAAGTATATTCAGAAAGATAAAAGTAATAAAAATCTGCAGAATCAGCCGACGAACAATACCACCATCATAAGGTAAAATCTTATCAAAATAAGCATATAGTTTCTCGAAAAAAATGATGGTAGTTGTAAGTACAATTACCGAAATTAAAGCTAGTATCAGATTGGTTTTAGCATCGACTTCAAATACATACCACCTAAAAAGGGTAGAAATACACACAAAGACAAATACACATAGGCCTATTATTTTGTTTTTCTGTTTCATTAGCTGCTTATGATTTGTCCATCAGACATCTCTATTATTCTATCACTTCCTTTTGCAAAATCGGGGTCGTGCGTTACTGTAATAATTGTTTGATGATTTTCATGCGCAATCTGCTTGAAAATATTAAACACCACTTCCGAATTTTTCTTGTCAAGGTTTCCCGTAGGCTCATCTCCCATTATTATTGTCGGGTCGTTAATTAAAGCACGGGCTATGGCCACCCTCTGTTGCTGGCCGCCCGAAAGTTTAGACGATTGCTTTAGCGCATGGCTGTGCATATCAACCAGTTTTAGTTTCTGATAGGCTCGCTCTTCTACTTCTTTGGCAGAGTATTTTCCCAGTTTCAATGCAGGCAGCATCACATTTTGTAAAACCGTAAATTCGGGCAATAAAAAGTGAAACTGAAAAACAAAACCCAGATGCTCATTTCTGAATGCTGCCAGTTGGTCTTGTGTTTTTCCGGTGAGGCGTTCGCCATTCATTTCCAGTGTTCCTTCATAGTCGGTATCCATTGTTGAAAGAATATACAACAGTGTAGACTTTCCGCAGCCCGATTTCCCGACTAAAGAAAGAAACTCTCCTTTGCGAGCCTCAAAAGATATATTTTTCAGAACCTGAAACTTTTCTGGTTCGTAGAAGTATTTATTTATATGATTTGCTGCTAGAACTTTCATTGTACTTATTAGTTTGAAACTTATCACCCCCTCAAAATTGCTACAGGGTCTATTTTAGCTGCTTTGCGTGCCGGTAAATATCCGGCCAGAATAGTTGTAACTACTCCAAAGGCCAGACCCATCAAATAGTATTTTATATTAAAAATGACTGGAAAAGTCTTTACATCCAAAAAATCCCCGGCATTGAAAGGCGTAATAGATAATAAATAACTCAACGAAAAACCTATCAACAAGCCCAGACAAGCACCTAATACCCCAATGATAATAGATTGAATCAGAAAAACCGCTACAATATCTTTACCGCCAAAACCTGTGGCTTTCAGAATAGCAATGTCTTTCATTTTATTTATAACATTCATATTCATGATATTATAGATACCAAAACCCGCCACCACCAACAGCGTGATAGACACAATAACTACCATTGCATTTCGTATTTTATCTCCGGTCATAAAAGCTGAATTAGCTTCGGCCCAGTCTTGTGTTTCATATTTATATTGATTTTTCAGCACTTTGGCAAACGCAATAGCAGCCTGCGAGTCTTTCATTTTGATATGAATATCTGTTACATAGCTTTTATCTTTTTGCAGAATCTCCTGAACCATCGACATATTAGCATAGCATCTTACGCCGTCAACAGTCTGAATACCAAATCCATAAATACCCACTACCTTTACCAGTTTCAGGTTTCCTGTTGGAGTAGTAATTGTCAATTTATCTCCAACTTTCACATTTAGATTCCTTGCTAGAATACTCCCCATCAAAATCCCGTTTGAATTAGAAAGCAGGGCTTCCATGCTACCCGATTTTATTCGTCGTTTAATATTATATAGCTTATTTTCTTTCAGAATATCAACACCAGCTATTTGCCCTGCTACCGGAATTGGCCCTTTATTAAAAAATACCTGTGAGCCAATTTGTGGCGACACCCCCAACACGGCCTTGTCTTTTTCAATATTTGCTACAATTTGTAATCCATTTTTTATATTGGCTAGTTCGTTCTTAGGTAATTGATGATGGATAACATTAAATGCTCCCGGATTCACCTCATCTATCAGGCTTGGGTGATTACTCGTGATTTCTTTATACATTCTAACATGTGGGGTAGCATCAAGCGCAGAGTCTTCCAGAAATTTATTAACACCCTTTATGAAAGAAATCATGACTATAAACATGGCAATGCCAAAAGTAACCCCAAGCATAGCAATGAGGGTTTGTCTTTTTTTGGTAAGCAAATGCGTTTTTGCGATTTGAAGAGATATTCTGATGTTCATTTCGTTAGTTTTAAATATACGCAATGCTTAATTTTCTCTCACAAGAATTGACTTCTCGTGAAGACCACCTTTAATCTCAACCAAATCAAGGTTTTCGACACCTTTTATAATTCTGATTTTCTTTTTATCGCCATTTTGCTCTATCCAAACCGAATCGTTACCTACCAAGTAGTTTTTTGGAATGGTAAGCACACGGGCATTCTGCGAAATAATGATATTGGCTTCTAGTGTCATGCCATAATAGGCGTTGGGTTTATCTGTTTCAAACTCGGCATCTACCCTAAATGTCTGGTCAGCTTTATTTAGTTTAGGGTATAGTTTGCTTACTTTTGCCTTAAAGACCTTATCTTTATACACATCAATTTTTATTAACACCTCCTGCCCTATTTTTACTTTTACGAAATCGCTCTCGTCAATGGCCAATTGGGCATATATTTCGTTTGCATCGCCAATCAATGCCACTTGTTCGCCTCTGCGTACCAGCTCGCCTTGTTTTTTGTAGATTTCATAGATTTTCCCAGCCTCAAAGGTCTTTATTCTGAAATTATCTCCCTCACGAGCATTTACCCGAAAGGACGATTGCGAATTTTGTAAATCTACATACAATTGGCTTTTGGTTCTTTGCAAGGCTTTCTGACGAGCAATCACATCATTTTTTGAGGTTTGATATGCCAGTTCTGCGCGCTCATATTCTATTTTAGTAGTAGCACTACGGTCGTATAATTCTTTATAGCGATTAAAATTGATAGAGTCGTTGCTTAGTTTGGTGCGTGCATTACGAAGTTGAGATGTGAGTTCGGCCAACACCGGAGAGTTATCGCCATAGTTGGCTTCGGCTTGGCGTAAAATATTGCTCGATGCCTCTAGACGAGCATCTTGCGAAATACTTTCTAATTGAAATATCAATTGATTTTTTGAAACTACGTCTCCCTCAAATGCTGTCTGACGAACCAGAAAACCATCGGCATTGGCCGTAAGTTTATATTCGTTTTTGGGGTATATGTTGCCCGAAGCATAGACGGCTTCGGTCAAAGATCTATATTGCGGCGAAGTTTCCTGGTCTTTATCGTTATTGCAGGAAATCAGAAAAAAAATAGTGCTAAACAGAGAAATGATGGTCTGCTTCATGTGTATGATGTCAATGAGACGATTTACGTGTCTTATATAAACTTATCAATAAGCTGGGCTTACTGTTCTATTGTACAAATAGAAATGTAATTTAGAAAATCATCAAGAAATTATAGACGAAACGGAAGAAAACAGCATTGAGACCCATAAGTAAGCTAGCGACCGCTCGATAAATAATTTAATGGCTTTTACTCAAATGTTCTTGTGCATAGATATGATAGTCGTATATTCGTGGCAGTTTAATTTATTTTTAATCCAAAGACGATTTTCATGAAATTTTCTTCTGTAATCCGCAAATTTACAGTATTGCTAGCTTTAGCAACATTGTCATTGGCAGTAATGAACTGTTCAAAAAAAGATGACGGTGGTGATCCATCACCACAGGGACAAATAGTAGGTAGCTGGAAATTCACTAACCTTTTTGTTAAAGAAGGTAGCTCTCCTGAAGTAGACCAGTTCCCAATTATCACAGCATTTTTACCTTGCTTTAAAGACATCGTTATTATCTTTAATGCTAATGGTACTGTTTCAGGAACGGTTCCTGCTGCTTGCCAAGGTGATGTAGATGATGTAGTAGGTGATATTACACAGTCTAAGTATGAATTAAAAGGCGACCAGCTAATTCTTACTGATAGTGATGGACAGCAATCGTCGATGACTGTAAGCTTTAGTGGCAACACTATGTCGTGGACTGAAACCGATACTGATGGCGGTGTAACTACAACCACCAGAGTAGTTATGACAAAACAATAAGAGCGACTTAAAAAAAGACTTAATAAGAAAACCGGCCCTTACAAGAGCCGGTTTTCTTATTTTATTACAATGTCCCGTCCTGAACTAGCGTTACAATAAAAGTAATGTTATGAAAGAAACAAATGAAAGTCAGTATGTTAAACGTACACAGCAAGATTACAGTTATGCTTTTAAATTAGCCGTAGTTCAAGAGGTTGAGAACGGAGAATTGGGAATAAAAGCCGCCGCTCGCAAATATGGGATACAATCTCATTCTACAATTACGACTTGGCTTCGAAAATATGGTAAATTGACGGGGCTGCCTAAGCTGGATAAATAAATCAACTCAAAAGATGCCCAAATCTAAAGACCAAAAATTGTTAGAATTAGAGCAGAAGGTTCTTCTCTTAGAAAAGCAAAAGAAAGAGCTTGAAAAGAAAGTTGAGCAAGCAGATAAGAAGGCTATATTCTTTGATATGATGATAGATATTGCTGAAAAGGAGTTCAAAATTCCCATCAGAAAAAAGTATTAACCCAAGCAATCAATCGATACAAGACTCAACAAAACGAGAGCTTGACAGGCTTATGTAGATTGCTTGGGATTAATAGACAAGTCTATTATCGTTCAATTCATATTAACACACGTAGACGGAAGTTAATTGATAAAGTACTAGATATGGTTCGAGATATTCGACTTCAAATGCCTCGAATCGGTACCAGAAAGTTATTTTATTTATTGTTAGACAAATTGAAACCTCTCAAGGTTGGCAGGGATAAATTATTTTCTATCTTAAGAGCTAACAATCTATTAATCAAGCCTAAAAGGAGTTATCACATTACAACAGATTCAGATCATCGTTTCAAAAAACATAAGAATTTAATTGAAAATGTGACTCCAAATAGGCCAGAGCAAATATGGGTCTGTGATATAACTTATATTGGTAATAGAGCAAACCCAATGTATTTATCATTAGTGACGGATGCTTATTCGAAAAAAATTGTTGGTTATCAGGTTGCTAACACTTTAGAAACGAAAGCATCGGTAGAAGCGCTAAAGATGGCAATAAAAAATAGAAGTTATAGAAAAGCAAGTTTAACACATCACTCTGATAGAGGATTTCAATATTGCAGTGCAGACTACCAGAAAATTTTAAATAAGAACTCAATTACTTGTAGTATGACTGAAAGTTATGACCCTTATGCTAATGCTATTGCCGAGAGGGTAAACGGAATTCTTAAACAAGAATTTATTGGATATGATAGGAATATTGACCTGAAAACCATGAGTCAATTAGTCGAAAATAGTGTTAATATATATAACCAAATCAGACCTCATTATTCTTGCGGCTATAAAACGCCACAACAAATGCATCAACAATGTGAAGTGAAAATCCGAAATTATAAAAAAAAGAGCCCAATTGATTATACACAATTGAGCCCTTTAAATGAATATCTTAAATCTAAATAAATGTATCGCTTATTTAGGACTAGACACAATCTTATTGATAATATCCCAAACCAAATCACCTTCAAAGCCTTTGCTCATGGCATAGCGTGCCAGTTTTTGCTTCAAAATTAAAGGCTGTTTTTCGGTACGGAGTTCATGTTTTTTCTTTTCGATAATGGTCTTTAATGTCTCCATATAATCATCATCGTCTATTTCGGCTAATCCTTCTCTTATCGAATGGTCTGATAATTTACGGGCTTTTAATTCAAACAGAATCTTTTGCCGCCCCCAGCGTTTTACCCGAAACTTGCTGCCTGCAAATATCTTGGCAAAACGCCCTTCGTTCAGGTAATTTTCTTCAATCAGATACACAATAATCTCGTCAGCTTCGTCGCCTTCTACATCCAGGCTTTTCAGCTTTTCACGCACTTCTGCCTGTGTTCGTTCCTGATATGCACAAAAATTAGCCGCTTTTACGAGCGCATCTTTCCTGATAATCATAAGCTTTAGAGGGTCTGCATCAAACTTAGTTTTTTATAGAATCCATCTTGAATTTGCAGTAGTTCTTCATGCGTACCACGTTCAATAATACCCCCTCTGTGCACTACCAGAATTTGGTCGGCACTCTGAATAGTGCTTAAGCGGTGGGCAATTACCAGCGTAGTTCGGTTTTCCATGAGCTTAGTCAAGGCATCTTGTACGAGTTTTTCTGATTCGGTATCGAGCGCCGAAGTGGCCTCGTCTAGTATGAGAATCGGCGGATTTTGTAATATCGCTCTGGCAATAGACAAGCGTTGGCGTTGCCCGCCTGATAGCTTTGTGCCTCTATCACCAATAATAGTCTGGTAGCCCTCAGCCTGTTGCATAATAAAATCGTGCGCATTGGCTATTTTAGCCGCTTGTATTACGTCAGCCTCCGATACATTTTTACCAAAAGCAATGTTGTTAAATATACTATCATTAAACAAAACGGCTTCCTGCGTAACAATCCCCATTAAATCACGGAGCGATTGCTGAGATACGTTTTTAAGGTTAATGCCATCTATCAGTACTTCACCCTCAGTTGGATCATAGAATCTTGGTACAAGGTCGGCAATGGTAGATTTTCCTCCACCCGACGAGCCAACCAATGCAACGGTTTTTCCTTTAGGCAATATAAAATCAACATCTTTTAGTACCTGAATGTTGCTATCGTAAGAAAAACCTACTTTACTAAATGCTACATTCTGCTTGAAATCTTTTAACTCAATGGCATCAGGCGCATCCTTAATTGATGATTCACTATCAATTAAACTTAATATTCTTTCACCCGATGCCAAACCTCTTTGGGCCGAGCTAAAGGCATTCGAAATATCTTTTGCCGGGCGCATCACCTGCGAGAAAATACCGATATAAGTAATAAACTCGGCAGCTTCAAGGCCAGAATCATTCGACAGAATCAAAGAACCGCCATAAAGCAAGATGCCAATTACTACAAAAACACCCATAATCTCAGAGAAAGGCGAAGCCATTTCTCGTCTGGCAGCCAAACTAAAGATAGATTCACGGTAAGCCTGGTTTTCTTCTCTGAACTTCTCTGTTACAAATTTTTCAGCCACAAAACCCTTCACTACACGCATACCGCCAAAAACTTCGTCCATCAGGCTTATTAAATTACTTAATCGCTGCTGGCCTTCTCCGGCATTGTGTCTCATCTTTTTTACCAAGGTAGAAATAAAAATACCTGAAATAGGAATAACCAGCAAGGCAAAAAGCGTGAGATTCCACGAGATAGCAAATAAGGCATAAATGAAAGAAAGAAACAGAAAAAGTTCTTTAATAGCCGCCGAAAAGGTATTGGCAATAGAGTTTTCGACCTCTTGCACATCGGTTACAATGCGAGAAATCAGATTCCCTTTACGCTCATTGCTAAAAAAGCCCAAGTGCAGATGAATGGCTTTATTGAATACTTCTTGACGGAGATTAGCCACCATGTTCGACTTAAAATTCTCCAGAAGTCTTACACTTATATATTTGAATACATTTGAGGTAATAATTGTAAAAGCCAAAACACCACACACAAATATTAATGCGCCTTGTTTACCCTGCTCGCTCAGGAATTTGGCAAAGTAAAAATTAAACTGCTTAACAACATTAAGGCCAGACCCCGGCGAGAGCATTTCACTTAACTGTTGCGCATCAACTTGGTCGAAAAGTACTCTTAATACGGGGATTAATAAAGTAAAATTCAGTACGCCAAAAATACTAGCCACTAAAGAGGTTAGAACAAAAGGAACAATAAAACTCCCAAGGGGTTTGGCATACGAAAGTAATCTGAGGTAATTCTTCATTGAGGCTCACATAAACTCTTTTTTCGAGTTTCTAAATACTACAATTTTAAAAGGTGCAAAGTTCGAAAAGATGTAATGATATTACTAACAGCAGGTTCAAAAATTATGCTTTACACCTACCAAAAAGCAAGCCTATCTTTCGATAGGCTCTATTTTATACCTGCATATTTTTCCATTTACCTCTTCGGAATACGAAAATGGCAATTACTGCCAGAATGGATTCGCTGATGGCAATTGACCAGAAAACACCTGATGGCCCCCACTTAAACACATTAGCAAAAAGATAAGCCAATGGTATTTCGAGTGCCCAGAAGCAAATCAGGTTCATGATAGTAGGCGTTTTGGTATCACCTGCACCATTTAACGATTGCCCGATTACCATGCCGTAACCAAAGAAAACATAACCTAAACAAATAATCTGCAAACATAATACCCCTATATCAACTACTTTTGGGCTATCGTTGAAAATACTGATAAAATCTTTTGCAAACACCGAGAATATAATACCAACCAAGAGTAAGAAACCCATATTATAAAGACCCACTCTCCAGACAGAAGCCTCTGCCCGCTCGGGTTTACCTGCTCCCAGATTCTGACCAACCAATGTTGATGCAGCATTTGATAGCCCCCACGATGGTAGAATAGTAAAGACAATAATTCTGATTGCAATGGTATAGCCAGCTACTACATCACTACCAAAATTCGACAAAATCCGAGTCAAGAAAATCCAGCTTGCTGATTGAATCAGGAATTGACCTGTTCCACCTGCCGAAATATTGATGAGGCTTTTGATAACCTCTTTATTAGGAGCAAACTGGCTTCTTTCAATCTGCATATTACCGTTTCCACGCAATATGGCATATAACTGATACAAAACCCCAATTGTGCGCCCAATGCTAGTAGCAATAGCGGCACCTTCTACGCCCATTCCCATTACCGGAATCAGGATAAAGTCCATGCCTATATTGATAAAATTGGCCAGAATAATAGACCGCATGGCTGTTGAGGCATCGCCTGCCCCCCGCAAAGCACCACTGAGTGTATAAAGCAAAATAATAGACGGGCTACTGACAAATACAATACGGGTAAAATTAGCACCGCTTGCAATCAGGTGGTCGTCGCCACCCATTAAACGCAGAATATCTTCGGCAAATACATAGCCTGAAATACCTACAATTATTCCAAAAATCAACGAGATAAGTATTACCTGTGCCAAGGCTTGTCCGGCTTCTTTTTTGTTGCCTTCTCCTACTCGGCGAGACACAATGGCCGTAGCTGCTGTGCTTAAACCAATAGCTACTGAGTATATCAGTGTAAGTACTGACTCTGTAAGACCAACCGTAGCAACACCCTCAATACCTACATAACGTGCCACAAAAAATGCATCAATAATGGCAAACAGAGATTCACCCACCATCTCTAATATCATGGGCACTGATAAAAGGAAAATAGCCCGATTAAGATTTAATTCTGTATAATTCTGCTCTTCGCCACGAATAGCCTGCAGCAGTAATTTGAAAAAATTCCGCATGAAATTTTAATGTTTATAACAAATAAAACACAAACAACACCAACCCATTGGGAGGTATAAACTGCGTATAATGAAAGGATATAAGGAATAGTTTTACCAGGGCCAATTAATAAGGCTCGATAAAAAAGAGAAAGAAGGTTTTCCGCACCCTAGCGGATACGGACTGAAGCGGTCACGAACATGGGTATTTTTTAGTTTTGTGCCACAAAGATATAGTTTTGCTTTTTTCAAGCAAAATGTTTAGAAAATAAAGTTTTTGTTCAAAAAACTGTTTGAGGCAACAAATATTACCTCAAACAGTATTTTATTATGCTTTTACCTCTTGAATGATTTTCAGGGCATTAGCAACAATGCTTGTAACCTGTGCAAAATCCTGAACGGCTAATACATCTTTCGGAACTAATTGTGAACCAATACCTACGGCATTAGCACCTGCGCCAAACCATGTTTTAAGGCTTTCGACAGTTGGCGATACGCCACCTGTTACCATTACCTGCACATCAGGCATTGGGGCTTTAAGTGCTTTTACGAAGCCCGGCCCTAGTACCTCACCCGGAAATATCTTAATAAACTCGGCACCAGCCAAACGGGCATTATAGATTTCGGTTACGGTCATTACACCCGGCATCCACGGAATACCTGCTTCCTGACAAACAGCGCCTACTTCGGGATTCATGATAGGTGCTACAATAAAATTGGCTCCTATTTTAATATATTTTCTTGCAGTATCTGCGTCATAAATAGTACCAATACCCAGAATCATTTCGGGCATTTCGGTTTCTGCTATGCTGATTAACTGCGTAAAGTTATTGAAAGAGTTTTCGGTACGATTTGTAAACTCAAATACCCGCACACCTGCCTCGTAGCAAGCACGTAATACACCCAGACAAATGTCGAGGTCGTTGTGTGTAAATAAAGGTACTAAGCCTGTTTTGCTTACCTGTGCTAAGGTTGTATTTTTATCGAATCGTGCCATAATTGTTTCTTTTGAAAAATTCTTTAATTAATTAACGTTTCAGACGACCCGATTTGTCGCCTCCCATCACCGATTCAACCTCTGGTACAGTTACCAGATTCTGATCGCCTTCAATGGTGTGTTTTAATGCGCCTGCTGCTACGCCAAACTGTAAAGACTTCATATCGTCTTGTAAAACAACTTGCCCATAAATGAATCCACCTAGAAAAGCATCTCCTGTACCGATTCTATCCACAATATGTGTAATATCCTGATACTCGGTTTCTAGTAATACATCACCGTTCCACATTTTAGCGTTATACTGATTATGTGAGGCGCTTACCTGTACACGGTCGGTATCTATTACTTTTTTTACATTCGGGTACTTCTCCATCAGCAATTTACAGGCTTCTACAAATTTACCTTTTTCGGCTGTTACTTTCAAAGAGAATATTTCTTCAATGTTCTTTCTGCTTGCCAATATAATGTCAGAATAAGACGCTAATTCTGGTAAAATATCTTGTGGGGTTTTGCCGTACTTCCATAGGTTACTGCGGTAATAAATATCTGATGATACCGTAATACCCAGTTTTTTAGCCGTTTTTACGGCATCTAAACAAGCAGCAGCGGCACCTGCCGACAAAGCCGGTGTGATACCACACCAATGAAACCAGTCGGCTCCTTGAAGAATTTCTTCCCAGTTAAACCACGATGGATCAAGGTTGGCAAAGGCCGAATCCATGCGGTCGTATACAATCTGGCTGGCACGCATTACCGCACCTGTTTCCAGAAAGAAAACCCCTACTCTATCGCCTTGTAATTTTACATAAGAAGTATCAATGCCCAAAAACCTTAAATTAGCCTTGGCTTTTTGTCCCATCAGGTTATCGGGGAAGCAGGTTACGTGTGTAGCATCAAAACCAAATTTTACCAACGATGCGCCCACATTCATTTCGGTACCACCAAAGGTAGCATTAAACGATTGTGCCTGCTCAATTTTCTGAAAATTAGGTGTTGACAGACGAAGTAATATCTCGCCAAAGGTTACTATTTTAGGCATTTTCTTATGTGCTGAAATTAATTTTTATTCTGATAAAGTTACGGTATTATTACTGATTCTGGAATGCAGAACGAATAATACCTAATTCAAGGCCTCTTAATTCGGCCAAACCACGCAAACGACCGATGGCAGTATAGCCAGGGTTTGTTCGCTTGCCTGCATTCAGGTCGTCAAGCATTTTATGGCCGTGGTCAGGTCTGAAAGGCAATCTTATATCTTTTCTGCCTTCGTCTATCCTTCTTTTTTGCTCAATAAGCAAGGCTTTCATTACACCATACATATCTACATCACCCGTTAGGTGGTCAGCTTCATGAAAATTGCCTTCAGCATCTCGCTTAGTAGCACGTAGATGAATAAAATTGATTCTGTTACCCAGCCTTTCTACCATGCTCACTAAATCGTTATCGGCTCTTACACCATAGCTACCTGTGCAATAGCACAAACCATTGAACTTACTTTCGGCGGCCTCTAATAACAATTTAGCATCAGCTTCTGTGCTTACTACACGAGGCAAACCTAAAATCGGATAAGGAGGATCATCAGGGTGTATCGATAACAAAACGCCGTTTTCTTCTGCTACGGGCGTAATAGCCTTAATAAAAGCATATAGATTCTGACGAAGTTCTTTATCTCCAATGTGTTTGTAGGTATCAAGCATATCACGGAAAGCCTCTATCGTGAAACTCTCTTCGCTGCCCGGCAAACCCGCAATAATATTTCTGGTTAATCTATGAATATCTGCATCGCTGGCATTCTCAAACCAACTTTTAGCTTTAGCAAGTTGGCTTTCTGAATACGATTTCTCGGCACCTGCTCTTTTTAGAATGTACACCTCAAAAGCGCAAAACTCGTTCATATCGAATCTGAGTGCGGTAGAGCCATCGGGCATTGGATAATCTAAGTCAGTACGTGTCCAGTCCAGTATAGGCATGAAATTGTAGCATACCGTATCAATACCACAAGCTGCCAAGTTAGCTAAGCTTTCTTTGTAGTTTTCGATATACTGTTTGTAGTTGCCCGAGGCCTTTTTTATATCTTCATGCACAGGCACACTTTCTACTACCGACCACACAAGGCCGTGTTTTTCTATTTCTGCTTTACGGATTTCTATTTCAGATTTTGTCCAGACTTGTCCGTTTGGTATATGATGCAGAGCCGAAACTATTCCTGTAGCACCTGCTTGTTTTACATCAGATAAACTCACAGGGTCGTTTGGGCCAAACCAACGCCAGGTTTGCTCAAGAGCCATAAGTATAAGGTTGAAATGATACTTTGCAAAGTTAGGTTTTAGCGCCTAAGTCTTCAAATAATATTTTGATAAGAATAAATATTATTTTGACACCCTCAATGGCAAATTACAAGAAACCACCTTGTTTATTGTACTTAACAAACTCAAAATATTAATTTATAAAGAATTTTAAAAATATTCAACTTTTTTTTTTGTGATATTTGGAAATAAAAAAATAATCCTGCACCTTTGCACTCCCGAACGACGACAACGAAAGGGAGTTTAGCTCAGCTGGTTCAGAGCATCTGCCTTACAAGCAGAGGGTCACAGGTTCGAATCCTGTAACTCCCACACTGATAATCAAGCACTTACGAGGTTTTTCTTGTAAGTGCTTTTTTTATTTGCACAAGATTTGCACAAGAATTAACTATAAGGGCTCAAGCGAAAAAGCTGTGGACTAAGCATAAATTTTCGTAAGCCTGAATAGGAAGAAAGTAATATTTCTTACCCCTCTAAACTGGTTTCTTAGTGCCTTGACCTTTGCATTAAAAGATTCAGCTGAGGCATTAGTGCTTCTATTCTCAAAGAAGTTTACAATGGTTTTATAATAATTTTGTATTGAGCGGGCAACTGTATTAAACGCTTTAAACCCAGCCTGTCTTACTTTCTCATGCCATTTAGCCAGTCTTGTTAGGCCAATTCCATTGCGGCATATAACTTGTCATTGGTATCTTCAAAGATATAAGAAAGATTCATCGTTAAGTCATAGGCTTGCTTAATATCAGGATATAACTCGAACAATAATGTGGCTCTTTGTTTCTGATTTTCTGTCCAGTCTTTCTCTTTTTTGTATAACACATATCTGCTCCTGGCTAGTAACTGTTTAACAATATCTCCATTTGGAAGTATTTTTGGTTGATATTCAGTATTGTTTTTCTTAGCTAGTTCAATGGCTTCATTTTTCAGCATCTAATGCTTCCCATCTATGCTTTATCCTGATTTCCTGTAAAGCTTCTGTGGCTAGTTTTTGTACGTGAAAGCGGTCTGTGACCCTTGTTGCATTTGGGAAAGCTCTTTTGGCAATTAATTCCATATTAGCAGCCATATCTAAGGTAATTTCTCTAACTTTCTTACGAAGATTAACATGGATTTTCTGTAACACATCAATCACTGTTTCTGCCTTAGTACCTGCTACAATGGCAACAATACTACCTTTTTTACCTTTAGCTGCTTTATTGGTCAGGATTGTATATAGTTCTCCTTCTGATAAACTAGTCTCGTCAATAGACAGATACTTACCTATATTCTGTGGAAAAAGAAGCCATTTCTTAGCATGATTTCGTTGAGACCAACTCTTAAAATCACTCAGATAATTCTTATATTGCTCCTACAGTCTCTTACCATTGACTCCATAATAACCAGCGATGGATTGAGTAGCATCTGCATTAGAATCGATTGATAGCTTTTAAAAAAACGGCAAATTCGTTTGTCATTCGAGTGCCGTCTGCTACTAAATCCCAATTCCGATACACTACTTTTTGCTGTGTATGACTATACCATCTACGGCGCTTGATATGAAGAAAAACTTTGTGTCCCCTGATAGGAAAATCCTGAACCGTAATCTCATCAAAGAAACCTCGGGCCGCGTAGGCTTCGATTCCAATCTTTGACCTTCAAATTCTTTGGGTATTTTATTAATTTCCTGCAGATATAAATGTATTACTTCTGTGGTAGTATTGTAGGAAGTAAGCTCAAAATTCTCAACTATAATAGCTGGTAGTAACAACTTCAAAATATCTCTATAACTCTCTTGCATCTTTCTTTGCTTAAAATGCAAATCTCGAAATTATTTACCTACCCCACAACTTTTAGGACTGATCCATTGTACCAAGTATCAATTGGATTGTATCAAAATGCGAAAAGCACTGATTATCAGTGCTTTTATTGCTTTGTAGCGGGAACAGGACTCGAACCTGTGACCTTTGGGTTATGAGCCCAACGAGCTACCAACTGCTCCATCCCGCGGTGTTGTTCCTTAATGGGACTGCAAAGGTAGAGCTTTTTTTGAAATAAAAAAAC
Source organism: Emticicia soli (assembly GCF_037860775.1). NCBI lineage: Bacteria > Pseudomonadati > Bacteroidota > Cytophagia > Cytophagales > Leadbetterellaceae > Emticicia > Emticicia soli. Next base: position 295,696 of record NZ_JBBEWC010000004.1, read on the forward strand.
TATCTTTGCAAAAAAACAAATATTTTTTTCTTGTGGATACAATTTCTCCAAATCATAAGGCTGGTTTTATCAGTATTGTTGGTAAACCAAACGTGGGTAAATCTACCCTGATGAACATATTAGTGGGCGAAAGGCTTTCTATTATTACATCTAAAGCACAAACCACTCGCCACCGCATTATGGGTATTGTAAATGGCGTGCATAATGGTACCGATTTTCAATTAGTTTATTCTGATACCCCCGGCATCATAAAGCCTGTTTATGAATTGCATAAATCAATGATGCATTTTGTGCATGGCTCATTAGACGACGCCGATGTAATATTGTTCGTAACTGATATTTTTGAAAAACATGACGAAAATGATGTTATCGAAAAATTACAGCATACCCAAACACCTATTTTATTAATTGTCAATAAAATAGACCTCGCCAAACCTGAGCAGATAGAAGAAAAACTAACGTACTGGCGAGAGAACTTTAAAGCGACTGATATTATTGCTATTTCAGCGCTTCATCAGCAGAATGTTGGGGAGTTATTCGATAAAATCATTAATTTCTTACCTAAGCATCCACCGTTTTTTCCGAAAGATGAGTTGACTGATAAACCGGAGCGTTTTTTTGCCGCCGAAATTATCAGGGAGAAAATCTTTACTAACTATACAAAAGAGGTGCCTTATAGTTGCGAAGTGGCCATTACGAGTTTCAAAGAAAAAGATGACATGATTGTGGTAAGTGCAGAAATTTACGTTGAGCGTACTACACAACGGGCCATTTTGTTGGGACACAAAGGCGAAAGAATCAAAAAAGTAGGCATTGAAGCACGACAAGAAATGGAAAAGTTTTTTGGTAAAAAGATTTTTCTGGAACAATACATAAAAGTTGAACCTGACTGGCGAAATAAACGAAATAAATTAGAGAAATTTGGGTACGAATAAGCCACAAACGTTTTATTCGACAATGTCTGATTTCTGCCAAAAACAAAGATTATGATTTACCTTATCCTTAGTATTATTTTTTCGGTATTGTTGCTGATAAATTTCCGTATTTATCCTAAATACCAAATCAGTACTTTTCAGGCTATTGCGTTCAACTATCCGGTTTGTTTCCTCACAGGCTTGGCACTTATGCCTAAAGGACAACATTTCGAGTTAAACTTTTCGGAAGATTGGCCTTATTATGCATTGTTTTTAGGCGTAGGGTTTATTGTTACATTTATTTTATCTGGAGTGTCAACCCAAAAAATGGGCATTACGGCTACTTCGCTGGCTAATAATATTTCGTTGGTTATTCCGGTTCTTTTTAGCCTTTTTGTACTCAAAGCCAATGGACGTACGTTCGATGGCCTAAACTATCTGGGCTTATTTTTAGCCGTGGTAGCCGTTGGGCTTAGTACCTTTAAACCTAGCAACGAAAAAATAAAAGGCAAAGGGCTCGATTTCCTATTGCCTATTTCGGTTTTTGTGCTTTATGGCATTACCAATACGGCTATCAATTACCTTAATCTGAAATACATTACTTCTACCGACCGAACTGTGCCTGTTACACTGGTTATGGTGCTAGGTGCTGTTATTGCTGGCGCAGTTGCGTTAATAATTCAGTTGATAAGAGGTAAAGAAAAAATTGCGGGCAAAAACATACTGGCAAGTATTACATTGGGTGTGCCTAATTTTTTATCTTTTTACTTTCTGATATTGGCCTTGTCGGCTTTTGGTAACAGCGGGGCTTTTGTGTATCCAATATATAATATAGGGGTTATAATAGTATCGGCTACTATTGCATGGCTGTTTTTTAAAGAAAAACTCAGTAATCTCAATAAAGTCGGGCTGGTATTGGCGGTTGTTGCAATTGCTTTGATTTCGTGGCAGGATATTCAAGGAATTTTTTGAGTATCTTTGAACCCAAAGCTATTGTACTGTGTTGATACTCAACAGAATTCCCTCTGTTTTCCCTATCTTTGTGCCCCATTTATACCCAAAACTTAAAGAGACATCAAAGACCTCTCTCTTTATTGGCGTTGGGAAAATTGTTTTTTATTATTTTCAGAGGTCTTCATATATAATTTATACCCGCTTAAGGGTCAGGGGTTTATGGCAAATATTGTTGCAATTGTAGGCCGACCGAACGTCGGTAAATCTACACTTTTTAATCGTCTTATTGAAAGCCGTGTGGCTATCACAGATAATATGCCAGGCGTAACGCGCGACCGTCATTACGGGCAAGCTGTCTGGACAGAGAAATATTTTACAGTTATTGATACAGGGGGTTACGTAGTAGGCTCAGAAGATACTTTCGAAGGTGCTATCCGTGACCAGGTAGAGATTGCTATTGAAGAATCAAGTCTTATTTTGTTTGTAGTTGATACAATGACAGGCTTGACGGACTTAGACAAAGACTTCGCTAATATTCTTCGTCGTTCAAAAAAACCTGTGTTTGTAGTAGCCAATAAGGCCGAAACTTTCGAGCGTCAACAAACCGCAGCAGAGTTTTATGAAATGGGCTTAGGTGATGAAATCTATGCTATTTCGGCGGCTGATGGTGGTGGCACAGGCGACCTGCTTGATGCCGTAGTAAAAGAATTTGAAGATGATGGTATCGAAAACCCAAATGATGGTATTCCGAGAATTGCAATTCTTGGTCGTCCGAATGTAGGGAAGTCGTCATTCTTAAATGCACTTACAGGTAAAGACCGTAGTATCGTAACCGATATTGCAGGTACTACTCGCGATGCCATTGATACACACTATAAACTGTACGGAAAAGATTTTATTCTGACAGATACGGCCGGTATTCGTAAAAAAGCCAAAGTACACGAGAGTATCGAGTTTTATTCGGTTTTACGCTCTATAAAAGCCTTAGAAGACTCTGATGTTTGTATTGTACTGCTAGATGCCTCAAAGGGTTTAGAATCGCAAGATATTAGTATTATTGCCAATGCACACAATTCTAAAAAAGGTATTGTGCTCATGATCAATAAATGGGATTTGGTGGAGAAAGATTCTAAAACTGCCGATAACATGAAAAAGGAGATTCTGGAACGTATTGCTCCTATGAACTACATGCCTGTTGTTTTCGCTTCGGTTTTAGAAAAACAACGTATTTTTCAGGTAATTGAAAAAGCGATGGAAGTGCACGAAAACAAAACCCAAAAAATTACTACCTCAAAACTGAATGAGGTTATGCTTCCAATCATTGAGAACACACCACCACCAATGCTAAAAGGTAAGCAAATCAAAATCAAGTATTGTATTCAGTTACCTACCCCTTCGCCAACGTTTGTATTTTTCTGTAATTTACCGCAGTATGTTAAAGAATCTTATGAAAGATTTTTACAGAATAAAATACGTGAAAACTTTGGTTTCGAAGGCGTAGCTATCACGGTGTTTTTTAGGCAGAAATAAGGCAGAAAGTCTAAAAACAAGAAATTCTAACAAGAAAGCCGCTCTTGGAGCGGCTTTCTTAATTATAACTATTGCAATTTTTTATACTTAATGCGCTTAGGTGTTACATCAGTACCTAATCGTTTACGACGGTTCTCTTCATACTCAGAGAAGTTGCCTTCAAACCAATACACTTGTGAGTTACCTTCAAAAGCCAGAATATGTGTTGCAATTCTATCCAAGAACCAACGATCATGGGAAATCACAACGGCACAACCCGCAAAATTCTCAAGACCCTCTTCTAGCGCACGTAATGTGTTTACGTCCAAATCATTGGTAGGTTCATCAAGCAGCAATAAGTTTCCGCCCTCTTTCAACATCATAGCCAAATGCACACGGTTTCTTTCTCCACCTGATAGGTTTCCAATTTTCTTTTCCTGGTCTGCCCCCTGAAAATTGAAACGGCTTACATAGCCACGGGCATTTACTTGTTTGTTGCCTAGCATCACCCAGTCATTACCACCCGAAACCATTTCGTACACCGATTTATTGGCATCTAATTGGTTATGCTCCTGGTCAACATAAGAAAGTTTTACGGTCTCTCCTACTTCAAAAGTACCTTCTAATGGCTGTAATTGTTCAGTTATCAGTTTAAATAAAGTGGTTTTACCCGCACCATTAGGCCCGATAATACCAACAATACCATTTTGTGGCAAGCTGAAATTAAGATCTTCATACAACAATCTGTCGCCAAAGCCCATTTTTACGCCTTTAGCTTCAATTACTTTGTTACCCAAACGAGGCCCCGGCGGAATAAACAACTCTAGTTTATCTTCTCTTTCTTTGTTGTCTTCGCTCACCATACGGTCATAAGCAGCCAAACGAGCTTTAGATTTGGCCTGACGGGCCTTAGGTGCCATTCTAACCCATTCCAACTCTCGTTGTAAAGTCTTCTGGCGTTTCGATTCTGTTTTTTCTTCTTTTTCTAAACGATTTTGTTTTTGCTCTAACCAAGAGGAATAGTTACCTTTCCACGGAATACCCTCTCCCCTATCTAATTCCAAAATCCAGCCAGCAACATTGTCTAAGAAATAGCGGTCGTGGGTTACGGCAATTACAGTTCCTTTGTATTGGCGCAAGTGCTCTTCTAACCACAATACCGACTCAGCATCTAAGTGGTTGGTAGGCTCATCAAGTAACAATACATCTGGTTGTTTAAGTAGCAAGCGGCAAAGTGCTACACGGCGTTTCTCACCACCCGACAATGTTTCAACTTTAGCATCTTCCGGCGGGCAACGCAGCGCATCCATAGCACGTTCAAGACGAGTATCAAGTTCCCATGCATCAAGCTGGTCTAGTTTTTCCTGTACCTCTCCTTGGCGGGCCAATAATTTGTCAAAATCAGCATCAGGTTCAGCAAAAGCATTGTTGATATCATCAAACTCTTTCAATAAATCTACAATTTCCTGCACACCTTCTTCTACTACTTCTCTTACGGTTTTGGTAGGGTCTAGCTGGGGCTCTTGCTCAAGTAAACCAACGGTATAACCCGGTGAAAAAACTACATCACCATTGATGTTTTTATCGATGCCGGCAATAACTCTCAGCAAGGTCGACTTACCTGAACCATTAAGACCCAAGACACCTATTTTTGCACCATAGAAAAAAGAAAGGTAGATATTTTTGAGAATCTGACGATTTGGAGGAATGATTTTACTCACTCGCTCCATCGAAAAAATAATTTGCTCACTCATTGTTTAATGTGGTTTCTTAGAGAGTTTTTTATGTTCCAATGTTAAATTTTTAAAAAATATCGCATATTTCAGGTTTTTTTGTGCCTAAAATAAAAATTTGTATCAAATATCGTCATTCAAGTTTGCATTATACAAAAAAACTGCGAATTTTACCTTTTCAAACCACAACCCTCGACTCACAAGCCATGTGATTTTAATTATGGACGGCGTAACATTAGATAACGAATATGCTTACATCAAAGACGGTAAGGTATTCTTGAAGGGCTACTTAGATATGCCCGACCGACAAATCGGCGAAGTAAAACGCACAGAAGAAGAAGCTTTCCAGTACTTCATTAACCGTTACCAGATTGCGGTAAATAAGGTTAATCAATTAGAAACGGAAATCACGGATGCCCAGAATAAGGGATCCTTCTTAACAAAACTCACGCAACTTCGCAAAAGACTGCTGAACTTTGACGGTATCGGCGATTTTATTCCTTTGCTCAAAAAACTAGACGAGCAAGAAGAGTATCTTCGTAGCCTTATCGTAGGCAACCAAGCCAACAACCTCACAATCAAACAAGCCTTAATTGAAGAAGCTAAAGAAGCTAAGGAAGATGTTGACTGGAGTATAGTAGCTGAAAAGTTGCAAGATATTAAAACTCGATGGATTAGAACCGGCCCTGTTGACAAACCTTATCAGGAAGAAGTAGAGACTGTTTTCCGCGAGGTACTTGATGATTTCTATCAACGTAGAAAAGCTTTCTACGAAGAGCAAAATAGAATCATTGCCGAGCGTATGGAAAAATATACAGAACTAGTGAAAGGTGCCGAACAATTGTTCCGCATGGGTAACTGGGAGCTATCTTTTGCCGAGTTGAAAAGACTACAAAACGAATGGAAAAACGTGGGGGATGTACCTCCAAAACGTTTGAAGTTCGAGTTCCGTCGCTTCAAAAAACTAACGACTCTCTATTACGAAAAATATTGTAACGCCAAGGGTATCCAGATCAAAACCAGAGTTGACCCTCGTGTAGAGGCACAACAAAAGATGATGGAAGAAGCCGAAAGACTTGCAGAAGCAAGAGATATTTTTGCATCGGCCGAAAGAGCAAAAGTATTGCTTAACGACTGGAAAAATGTAAAAGTACCTACACATTTGGCAGTACGCAACGTAGCAGAGCGCTTCAGAGCGGCTTGTGATAAAATTTTCGAGTTAAGTTATTTGATGAAAGTAATTACCCGAAAATTACCAAATTACAATTATTTGAGCGACAGACAACAAGTCTTAACCAAATATCGTGAGATGGAAAACATCGTAACCCGTGCACGTGGCGAACTGAAACAACTCATTGAAAGTTACGACGGCGTAGCCCGTAACCCTGATATGGATAAAATCATGAACTCTAATATTCAGACTCAACGACGCAAGCTGTTGATGAAAGAAGTAATCTTAGAAGAATTGAGACGTGCAGCACAAAATGCAGGATAAGAGACATTAATCTATTCCATATATCAAAGCCCTGTTTGCCTAGCAAACGGGGCTTTTGTTTTATATGAACACAGCGAACCCTTATGTTTAAACGTAAGCAAAAAAAACAGCGTTGCGGAAAGAACCACAACGCTGTCTGATTACCCTAAACTAAATACTAATGATATATTATTTTACTTCTACAGTTCTGTATGATGCCACAGTTGGCACATTTGTTTGCAAGTTAATCTCTTTCACAATCGTTTCTTTACCATTTGTAATCTCGAAACGATATTCACCATCTTCTAATCCTTCTAAATCGAATTTCTTCGCAAACTGTGTTGTTTTTCTATTTACAACCTCTACATAGATTGTTTCGTTGTCTTTGTTTTTCAAGCGAATCTCTATCCAGTTACCTTGTTCTTTCGCAATCATTACGTTGATTTTCATGGTATTCACCACGCGATACATGCCTACATCAAATGTTTTTCCTTCTGGTAATTCGGTAGCTGAAACAGCTGAGAATGTGAATAAACCTGCTACAAGAGCTAATGCGAAATTTCTTACTTGCGTTTTCATAATTTTGATTTTTTAAAATGTTAAATTTTAGCTTTTTCAATTAAATAGATGCTTATAATAGCTGTGTGTGTCAATTTTTAAGTTAATCGGCTATATAACCTGATAAGCGGTTATAAGCTTAGTAACTCAACGTATGCGAACCTTTTACGATTTCTTTAGTAATGATGCGGTCTCCGTTTTTAACCTCTACGTAGTACTTGCCTGCTTTTACGTTGCTCATGTCGAAGCACAATTTGTAAGAAGCTACTTTTTTACCTAGTGTTTCTTCATGCAATACACTTCCGTCGGCGTCCATTAATTTAATGGTAGCCGCTACACCTTTGTCTTTTGTCAGGTTCATGTTCAACTTCATTGAGTTGGTGTAACCTGCTTCGTACATACCTACATTAAGGTTGCTACTTTTGTATTCTATTTTTTTATCGTCAGCATTTGCATTAAATGCTACTGAAGTTGCTAATAAAGCAATAGCGATGGCGGATGTTATCTTTTTCATAATTTTATAATTTTTATATTTTAGCTTTTTCAAATAATAGATGCTTTTTACAGCGTGTGTGTGACAATTTTTATGCTAATCGGCTTTAAAACCTGATGAGCGGTAAGTGCTTAGTAACTTAAGTTAGAAGCACTTTTTACGATTTCTTTAGTAATGATACGGTCTCCGTTTTTTACCTCTACGTAGTATTTACCGGCTTTTACGCTGTTCATATCAAAACACAATTTGTATGACTCAACTTTTTTACCTAAAACTTCTTCGTGCAATACACTTCCGTCGGCGTCCATCAATTTAATGGTAGCGGCTACACCTTTATCTTTTGTCAAGGTCATGTTCAATTTCATTGAGTTGGTGTAACCTGCTTCGTACATACCTACGTTAAGGTTGCTGCTTTTGTACTCAATTTTTTTATCGTCTGCATTTGCGTTGAATGCTACTGAAGTTGCTAATAAAGCTATTGCGATGGCTGAAGTTATCTTTTTCATAATTGTATATTTTTAAAATTTTATTTAATTGTTTTTGATGGTTTAAAATTAACTCGGCTTTATTTTTCAATGTGACATTTGTGATGAAAGTGAAGTATTTTGTTTTGAACTCCTTCTCTCTATGTCTTTTATTTTTGCTTTAACTAATTTTGTTTTTGTTTTGATGTGTCAAAGGTATGTGTTTTACTTGGTACTATGCATTACAAACTACTTGAGTGGTTATTTTAAAATGATAAACGGTTAGTAGATTTGATAGCCTTGAAATTCATTTTTCTCGAAATTTTATTCTGTTAAATTTTATTTTTTTACTTATTAATTACTTTTCTCAGAACAATATTTTGCCAAATCTTAAATTTTGTTAAAAATATTATTTTTCAGCTCTCTCTTTTTTTTGTTTTCGTTGTTGCTTTGATGTTTCAAAATTATGCTGCTTTTGCGAATCAGATAAGCTATAATTTATAAATGGTCAAAGCTAAGTTACAAACGGTTGTGGCAAACTAATTTTTGGCTTCATTCTGGCGTTTTGCAAAATTTTATTTCATTTGTATATACTTTGCTTTTCAAAAAAGGTTACAAACAAAATAATATTTTGATAAAACCTCATTTTCGCCCTTTCGCCTCATGCTCACATTATATATATATGACAAACTCGTGCCAGAAAAATTTAATAAATGTTAAAATATCCATAAACAACTAATTATCAATACTTTACATAAAAATTGGCGTGCCAAAAAAATTTCATTAGCACTAAAATTTGTCCGATTCCGTACGTTTTCTTTCCGTTTTCGTACACTCGTACATAAAAAATTTTATTTTTGGCATACAAATACACTGGCGCTGGTACTTGAAATATTAGCTTTTAAGCAGCAGTTGAATAAATTTTATCAAATTTTTAAGATATTCTTTTTAAAAAAACTTGTAGCTTGCAAGCTAAATATATACCAGTAGCTGGTAGATACAATAACATTCAACCTCATTTACTCAAGATGAAAAAAATACAGATTTTAGCCTCTACATTTGCCCTGGCAGTTTTGATTAGCTGCAACACCAATGCCCAAAACAGATATCCTTCTACCCCACCGGAAGTTTCACCGATGCCGATGAAACCAGAAATGACTGAAATATGGAATCCGGAAGTAGCATTGGTAACACCAGGTAAAAACAACTCAGATGCACCGTCGGACGCTATTGTGCTTTTTGATGGCAAAGATTTATCTCAATGGGTTAGTGCAAAAGATGGCGGCGCTCCGAAATGGAAAATTGTAAACGGTATTATGGAGGTAACTCCAGGCTCAGGCGACATTAAAACTAAAATGAAATTTGGCGATTGCCAGTTGCATATTGAATGGAGTGCGCCAGACGAAGTAACAAGCGCAGGCCAAGGCCGTGGTAATAGCGGTGTTTTCTTCCAAGACCGTTATGAGCTACAAGTACTTGACTCTTACCAAAACCGCACGTATCGCAACGGACAGGCAGGTAGTATCTATAAAGATGCAGCTCCATTGGTAAACGTTACTCGTGGCCCATTAGAGTGGAATACTTATGATGTTATCTATACTGCGCCTCGTTTCAAAGCTGATGGCCGTTTAGATTACCCTGCTCGTATTACCGTATTACACAATGGCGTTGTGATTCAGAACAACACCACTATATTAGGTCTTACAAACTATATTGGTTTACACTTGTATCCGGAAGCACACGGAGACGATGTAATTCACTTGCAAGACCACGGTAACAAAACACAATTCAGAAACATCTGGATCAGAAAACTGTGATTTGACCCAACGTAAGTTTAGATAATTAACAATGCCATTTCTTAATCGGAATGGCATTGTTGTTTTTGTATAATACAAATCAATTATATAATCGTGGAGCACGGGGTGCTCTTAGTGCTTTCAGAGGAGTTGGAGTTCCTACAATACCTACTACTGGCGACGGAGGTGTTGGTGCATCTACCTTTGCAGGTCTGGCAATGGCGCCAATAGCACGTGGTGGAGTAGGAGCTAATGCAGCGCCACCCGGAATAGGTGGATTTGGCGGAGTAATAGAGCTACCATAGCGGTGGTAGATATGCCCATTGCTCATGTGAGTACTAAAATTAATATTTTCGCCTTTAGCCTCTATCGTAAAGTCCTTGTCTTTTATGCCTCTCATGCGGCTTCCCCATGTTTTGTCAACCCAGTTCCAAACTTTTTCATAAGTAGCCGGCGATTGCGACTCAAGATTTATCAAGAGTTTTTCTCCTTTCAGGCGTATTTCAAAGTTTTTCTTATCTTTAATCAAACCTTCTTTATAAAGCATATCGGCAAAATCGGCAAAATCTTTCTTGAAACGGGCTTCTTCTTCTTTCGCCAGTTTTTCTATTATTTTTCCTTTCTCTTCCATCAGGCGGCCTAGGCTGTCCATAGGTCTGTGAGAACGTTCCATTTCTCTATGCAAGCTGTCTATCGGTCGGTGTAAACGTTCCATTTTGTTTTGCAGAGGCAACATTTCAGCTTCAATGCCACGCATTTCTTCTTCTACTACATGCATTTGTGTTTCTAAATCACGCTCTTTTTTCTCAAGTGTTCTTAGCTTTTGTTCTGCTTCAGCAGGCATTCTTGTATCATTATACTGGTTTTCCAGTTTACGTCTGGTAAGGCTTAGCTCCTGCATTTCAATAGAGATACTTTCAAGTTTACGTTGAGGCACACGCATTCTAAGCGATACTTGTTCCATTTGCTTACTATTCAAATCTATCTGCTTGCTGTATCTGTCTTCCATCTGCTTACTATGCTTTTCTATTTCTAGGCTGTATTTTTCCATTTCTTTACTTAGCATTTCCATTTCTTGCTCAACTTGTTGTAACCTTGAGGTATCTCTGGCATAAGCTTTATCGTTAAAGAATTGTTGTTTTACTTCTTCCATTTCGGTTTCAACAATACCCGGTACAATAGCAAAGCTGGCATCTTTTGCTTTCAGAAAATCAATGGCGTAGGTTTTCATTGCTTCAAAGTCTGCACCTGCCAGTTCTTTACCTTCTTCTACTATTTTTACAATCTCGCCTTTTTTATTTTTATACACGCCTACGTTTTTATCATCTTTTTCAAAAAAGTAGAAATCAAACTCCTCTTGCTTAGCTGATTTTTGTATATCTCCCAAAAGGTCATTTTTAGCCATTCTATCTTGCCCATAAGCTATTCCCATAGCGGCAATCAGCACCATGCCTACAAAAACCGCCCAATTGCCGTAGCTCATTGGTTTGGTATCATTAATACCTACAATGCGCTTGATTCTGTCCATAAAAGTCTGGCGTTTAGCACCAAATGCCATGGCCAAGCGTGGCGATTGCTGAAATGTAGCCACTTGCGTAAGTGCTTTGGCTAATACAAGTCTATCTCCACAGATTTCTACAGCAAAATCATCGCAGCAGTTCTCTCTTTCATCACGCACCTGTGCCGACATATACCAGGTAGCTGGGTGATAGAAGAACAGAATTTCGATACAACTCTGAAAAATATTAACCAGATAATCGTAGCGTTTAATATGTGCCAGTTCATGAGCCAAAACGGCCTCTAATTGGGTAATAGTAAGCCCCGACATAATGCCAGCCGGAAGCAACACGATAGGTTTTATCCAGCCGATGGTCATGGGTACTACTGCTTTGGCAGATTCAAATAGGCGAATTGGTATTGTTAACTGTATTTTTTGTTGAAGCTCTTCCATAATACCCAGTACTTCGTCTCTTACTGGGCTAAGCTTTTGTACTTTCAGTTGCTGTACATAAACAAACCCAACAATTAAGCGTAACAAAAGAAGATTGGCTCCGATGAACCAGAATAAAACAAAGGTATCGAGGTTGTTGTGAATGAATAACTCAGCCTGTTGAATAAGGCTTAGCTTAGAAGCACCAAATACCGATATTTCGTCAAGATTGGTAGCAGCATTCTGGATAAAGAAAGCTGTGAATTTCTGTTTTCCATCTGCTATAGTATCAGCAGGTTGATACACAATGCCGAAAGTAACTACGGCTGCGGCCAATTGCATACATAGTGCGCCAATGCCTTGCCAATAGCGTGCATTTGAGGTTCTGAAAATCTGGCGTAAGATACCAAAAGCAAGCACAATAGCTAAGCCCTGCCATAGTGAGTGAATGAGAGTCCAGCCCAATGCAGAGCTAACATTTTCAGGAATTGTTACAGTAAAATCAAAAAGCTTTTTCATAATTTTAAGTTTATTGTTAGTCTAATTAGGTTATTGACCTTTTTCGATAGAATTAATCAGTTTCTTGATTTCTTCTAACTCTTCTTTACTTACTTGCTGGTTGCCCAGTGCCTGCATCACCATTCTGGTTGCAGAGCCTCTGAAAGTACTGTCTATGAATTTGTCGAGAAGCATATGTTGGGTAGGCTCCTCACCCACCGCGGCTTCATATACATGGTAGCGACCTTCGTCTGTGCGGCTCACAAGTTTTTTCTCAAACATAATCTGCATGAGTTTTAGGGTAGTTGTGTAGCCAACCTCTCTGGTCTTTGATAGTTCGTCGTTTACCTGCCGAACCGTTGCTTTGCCCAAAGCCCACAAAATCTGCAATATTTCAAGTTCCGACTCTGTGGGCTTAATATTTGTTTGCTTTTCCATAATTTTTAAATTTATTAGCAATTGTTTGTCAGCAGAAGCCGACACAAATCATCTACGAATTATTTCGTAACAAATGTAATAGAAAAAAAATAATACTTCCAAATTTTATTACGAAAATTTTCGTAGATAAATATTAATTAAGATTTCTTAACAAAAATAACCTCCGAAATGGCATTTCTGTTGGTTTTCTAAGAAATTATAAAGGATAAATAAGGTGTGAAGAAAGATTAATTTAAGATAGTAAACCAGAAATTCGCCCTACAATTACTATGGCAAAAGCTGACAATGAATACTAAAAGTACCTGTTATATATACAAATGTGTTGCTTTCATGAAATTCAGCAATATTGCTAAAAACACAACAATATATATCAATACTTTCTTTGTTTTAAATGAAAATACAGATATTTGCTTAGAAATGCATGAAATAAATCTGTCCCAAACTTATGTAATATGCGTATATTGATTGCAGATGACCATAAATTCATATTAGATAGTCTTGAACTTCTGATTGCTACTATGCCAGAGCATGAAGTGCTTGGTACATATACCAGCGGAACAGAAGTACTTAAAGCGCTGGAAGAGTTTAATAATGTTGAAGCGGTTTTGTCAGACTATAACATGGCCGAGCTCAATGGTATTGAAATGACCAGACAGATTAAGCAGCGTTTTCCGCAAATAAAAATATTATTACTGACAGTATCGGAAGATGCCGAGACCATCAAAGAAGCCTTTGAAGCAGGAGTATCGGGCTATGTGATGAAAAAAGCAGGTAAAGCCGAACTCCAACGAGCACTTCAGACCATTGCCTCAGGTGAAAAATATTATAGTGAGTCTGTTGTGTTTGAATTATTAAACAGAGACAAAAAAATAGCAGATTTAGTGCAGGAATCGACTGCTGCAAGCTTATTGACCGAGCGAGAAGTGGAAATTATCCGCCTGATTGCCCGAGAGATGTCAACCAATCAAATTGCTGAGAAGCTCTTCATTAGCCCTGCAACGGTAGAAACCCACCGCCACAATATTCTGAAAAAACTTGGTGCTAAAAACTCGATAGGTATTGTGATGTATGCCGTTAATAATAAACTTGTATAGAGACTTTAACCTATTGGTACTTCTATTACTACTTCTGTACCTTTCTGTGGCACACTTACAAATTGAATAGTCCCCTGTAAAGATGCCACACGGGTTTTGATATTAGCTAGCCCCATACCATGCTTTGATGCTTTTTCAGCGATACCTACGCCATTGTCTTTCACTGTAAGATACAATTTACCTTCACCTTGTGTTAAGAAAATATCGGCTTCAGGAGCTTGTGCATGCCGAAGAATATTATTTGAGAGTTCGAGGATTATACTGAACAATTCATACTCTATCTTATTCGTAAAGCGTTCTTGTTTAGTAGCAATATTTAAAGAAAAACCCGTTTTACCCAACGAATTAATCTCTTTCACCATACTATCAAGTGCTTTTGCAAGGCCATGAAGCTCTAGCTCGGCAGGCAGCAGGTTATGCGAAAGCAAACGAATATCGGTATAAACTTCTGAAAGTGCCTCTACGGTAGAAGTAAAAATCTGCCCTTCTTTCTCGGTCTGAAAACTCGGACTAATGGCCTCTAAACGCCAACGTAAACTGGCTATCTTTGCCGAAATATTATCGTGCAATTCATTTGCTACCCGTTTGCGCTCAATGGCTTGTCCTTTTAATAATGCACCTTGAATTTCTTCATTTTTTTGCACCAGTTCAGCATTAATCTGCTTCAATTGCCTGTTATTCCAGAAAACATAAGCAATCAGAATAATACCTGCCATAAGCGCAACAATTAAGCCTATCCCTATCAGGCTTTTCTTTTCATCGGCTTGCTTGAGCGCTTCATTTTCAAGGGTTTTTATGCGGGTTTGTTGCTTTTCAAAATTGTAGTCGGCTTCCAGTTCGGCGTATTTCTGGTTTACTGCTACCCTGCCCAGGCTATCTTCGTGGGTTTTGAAATCTTTCAGATACTTCAAAGCATTGCCACTATCGCCAGCCATTTCATAGGTAAGATAAATCTGGTTTTCTGCCCTTGAAATCATTTCCATCCACCCTGATTTTTTGGCATAATCAAGGCTCTGTTTTCTGTATTCTATTGCTTTAGAGAATTGTCGTTTGTTCTGATATATTTCGGCGAGGTCGGAGTAGATGGCAAAAATCACCACTCTGTTATTGGTTTCTTGTGCATATTTCAGGGCTTTATCCCGATAATAGGCTGCTAGGTGCTCGTTGCCTAATTGGGTATAGCAATTAGCAATACAATGCAAATTATCGGCTTTCAGATTAGCACTGGTAGCACGAGACAACAGTTTTTCGACCTCTAAATAATAAGTCAATGCTTTTTTGTAGTTTCGTACGCCAAAATTGTCATAATAATTATAGTCTCCATAATAGTCCAGAATCCAACAAAGATTATTGGTGTTATAAGTCATTTTTGCCAGAGGCAAGGCTTTTTTCATATATTCCAGGCACTTATCCGGTCTGCCATTGTTATTGAGCACAAAACCTGTAAGTATATATGTATAGCATAAATCATAAGGGTCGCCACCAGCTTTTATCAGTGTTTCAGCGGCTTTTGCGTATAGTTTCAGTGCTTCTGTATAATTACCGTTGCGGTCTTGCTTTTTGCCCAAAGCTCTTATATACAGCCCCTTGCCTTTAAGCCAGTCTGCTTTCTGTGTAAAACGTCTTAACGAATCTAACAAGCTATCAGCTCTTTTGTCGACCATGTTAATGGTTCGCTCAGTTAATAAGCTCAGTTTTTCTATAATGAGGGTATCCCTTTGAAAAGAATATTGCTGTTTACTTAGTATATGAATACGAGTAATCAATGAATCTAATAATGGATTCTGTGCGGTTCCCTTGAAAGATAAGCCAATTAAAAGCAAACAACAGACAAGCTTATACATTAGCGGCGAAAATATGAGGTATGAGATAAATGTAGCAGTTTCAAGCCATAATTTGCAAGAAGGTACCATAAAATACAGGAAAACCTGTAGCAGAATGAAGGTTTAAATTGATAGTATTCTATTGGTTCTCATAGACTTTATAACAAAAATGCCTTCCGTTTCCAGAAGGCATTTTATCATTATTTCTTTTTCAATTCAATATCCATTGATGCGGCGGGCATTTCCATCGCCACCCGATCAATATCGCCTTTGGCATTCATCAGAAACTTAAACTTTATATTATCCCAGTCGCCCAATGCTTCAAAAACATCATAATGATAATGCCTTAAATCAATCTTCTCGGTATGAAACTCAGCTTTTAAAGAATCATTCTCTAAGCTGATTGTTAATGCTCCATAAGCAGGGTGTTGGTAAGTACCTGTGTAGCTGGTAAGGGTATGCGTAGGTTTGGTATCTTTTTGTCGTTGGGTTTGGTTATCTATCTTCGCTTTAGCAGCTTTTTGTTTAGCTTCAAGAAAATCTTTTCTGAAACGGCTATTCCAATCTATTGTGTTCTTTTCCAGATAAGTATCTGCAATATAGTTGGTAATGGTGCTTACAAAATTATAGCCAACCAAGCCTGTATTGGTTGTGATAAATATGGCCAGATTATCGTTCGGAAAAACGGTCATTTGCGAGCGATAGCCCTCAATTGAGCCACCATGTTGGCGGCGTTGGTGTCCACGATAAGTGTTTAGCGTCCAGCCCATGCCATAAGTACCAAAGCCTAATTCCGGGTACTTAGCCTCAGCAGGTTGTACAACGGCCAAAGGCGTATGATTCTCGTTAAGGTTCTTCTCCGATACAATTATTTTACCTTCTGCTTTACCTTTATTTAGTTGCAAGAGTAGCCAATTAGCCATTTCAGTTACATTCGCTTTCACGGCTCCGGCAGGCCCAATGCCATCAACATTGCTATCAAAACCTGCTTCTTTTTTCGGGTCTTTTTCATCGCTATATGAAAGAGAATAATCTGAACTTTTCAACATTTCAGGATATGTGAGCACAGTGGTTTTCATACCTATTGGGTCAAGGATTTTCTCACGCATAAATTCCTCCCAGCTATTGCCAGAAAGTCGCTCAATCAATACACCCGCCGCCATGTACATCAGGTTATTGTATTGATATTGTGCATAAACAGGCTTATTGAGTGGCAGGTATTTCAATCGGTCAAACATCTCCTTTCTGTTAAGTGGTGCAGATACCCAAACGTAATCGTGGCGAGGTAAACCGGAGCGATGCGAGACTAAATCACGGGCCGTGAGGGTACGAGTGGCGTATTCGTCATGAAGCTGAAAATCGGGCATATAATCTTTTACAGGCTTATTCCAATCTAGTTTGCCCTCATCGGCTAGAATCGACAAGCAAGTTGCCGTAAAAGACTTTGAGCAAGATGCTATGCTAAAAAGTGTATTGGCTGTAACAGGCGCATTGGTTTTAAGGTCTTTTACGCCATAACCTTTTGCATACAAAAGTTTGCCATCTTTTACAATACATAAAGCAGTACCGGGCACCGCCCACTCCGCCAGCATTTTATTGACAAACGTATCTAATTCTTTAAGTGTATCAATAGGAGCAATAACCTTTGCTTTTTTCTTTTGTGCAAGGGCCGGATATAGGGTAAAAAGAAGAAAGAATAAATAAAGTTTTCTCATCAGATTTTCTTAGTTTAGCTTATTACCAAAACTAAGAAAATCTGATGAGAAACATCATATATCGGCTATAAGAAATCAGCAAATATCATTGTAGCATTATAAGCCCCGCATCCAGGTAGTTAAGAGCCTCACACCAAAGGCAGTACCTGATTTCATAGAACCATATTCAGAATCAGCAAAGGCCATTCCGGCAATATCAAGGTGTGCCCAGTTGCTATGCCCATCAATAAATATTTCCAGAAACTTGGCGGCTGTGATAGCCCCCGCAATTGGTAAAGAAGAAAGGTTTTTTACATCGGCAATGTCTGACTTCATCATGTCTTTGTAATCATCCCACAAAGGCAGTCGCCAGATTTTCTCTCCGCTCGTTTGTCCAATATCAAATAGCTGATTCGCTAGTTCATCATTATTAGATAATAAACCTGCGGCATTGTAGCCTAAGGCCGAAATACAGTTACCTGTTAGCGTGGCCAAATCAATTATGATTTCTGGCTCGTAGTTTTTCTTTATATAAGACAAGCCATCAGCAAGAATAATACGACCTTCGGCATCAGTATCAATTACTTCAATTGTTTTGCCTGAGTAAGTATTTATTACATCGCTTGGTTTCAAGGCATTGCCATCAACACAGTTTTCGGTAACCGGAATCACGCCTATCAAATGCACAGGGAGTTTTAGTTTGGCGGCCAATTCGATAGTTCCTAATACGGCGCCTGCTCCACCCATGTCCGACTTCATATAACTCATACTTCCCGAGCCTTTGATAGAAACCCCGCCGGTATCAAAAGTAACACCTTTACCTACCAAGCCTATTTTCTTCAATGGTTTATCGGCCAAAGCTGACAAGTTATATTCTAATACTATGAATCTTGGTGGATTTTCGGTACTTCCTTTACCTACTGCCAATAAGGCACCCAAGCCTAAACCCTCGCATTCTTTTTCATCAAAAATCTTTACATCAAAGCCATACATTTCGCCCGCTTTAAGGGCATATTCGGCCATTTTCTCAGGGTATTTCTTATTTGCAGGCGCATCAACCAGTGTCATGATCCTGATTTGAGTTTTGGCGGTTTCTTCACCAATTTTTGCCAGCGACTGGGCTTTTTCTAAGCTTTTTTCTAATACATATATGCTAAGTTGAGCATCTGCAGCAAAGAAATCTGTTGCTTCTTTTTTATCTGTCTTAAATACACCAATCTCGTATTCGGCCAGACAAGCACCATTCACAACATATTCGATAAGCTCTTCTAGCTGGCTTATTGTAAGGTCTATACCTATCGAAAGCGGAAGTTTTTTCTTATTGTGATAGAAAAAAGAGCGGAATACCTTGATAACATCCATTGGTTTAGGGCTTTTACCTAAACCAATCAGGTATATTTTTTCTTTTCCTTTTTGGGTGGGATACAAAGTAATTATTTCTTTCAGACCAGCCTTAAAATCCTGTTGCAAGGTTTCGGCATTAAGCCCTGTCTCATTAGCTATTTCCGAAAGGTTTTCTGCCAATTTTTCGTTAGCGATTAATGGATAAACAATTCCTTGTGATGCATTAATCTGGGTAGATATACTGATTTTCATTTTTAGGATGCTGATTAAATAAATATACCACGAATAACACCAAATTTTAGCTTAGTGTCAATCGTGGTTATACAAGAATATTGATTAAATCTTAATAAAATAGCCATTCAATGGCCTTAGAGAACTCCTGTCCCCAACGTTTTTCTCTATGCTCTCCTCTTGAATCGAGCGATAACCTTACTTCTACCTTATCGGTACTCCAACGTTGGCTATCAATGGTTTCTTTGATTTTTTTTACTCCCGGAATCATGGCTGGGCTTTCTTTTCCACCGCCATATATATACATTTTAGTATTAATAGGACTAAAAAACTCGCCTATATCAAAGTATATCTTGTTAGAAACCCACAATGACGGCGAAAAAACCATCAAGCGGCCAATAGTTTCAGGATACATTAAACCTGCATATAAACTAATAAGGCCACCCATAGAGCTACCACCTATACCTGTAAATTGGGCGTCGGGTTTGGTTCTATAATTGGCGTCAATATATGGTTTTAAAGTTCGCACAATAAAATTGGCATATTTCATGCCCATACCTTTGCCTTTTTTCTCGACTGTATAGGGTGAATATTCTTTAAAACGGTCGCCATCGCCGTGGTCAATTGCCACTATAATCACATCGCCTTTTTCTTGTTTAGCCAATAAAGATAAACGTTTGTCTATTTCCCAATTGCCATAACCTGAGCCTTCGCCAAATAGGTTCTGGGCATCTTGCATATACAAAACCGGATAACGCTTTTCGGGGCTCTGCTCGTAATTATATGGCAGCAGAATATGAATGGCACGGGTTTTACCTAGCTGCGGAATAGTGAAACCTTCAGATACCAATTCTATTGTAGGCATTAGGCTAGAAACAGAAGCCGTTGAGCCATCTTGACGCCAGAAAGGCACAAAGTCTTTGACACTTCCTTGTTTTTTTGTAATAATACGGTTGGCTGGGGTATTTCCGTAAGAATCTAACTCTACAAAATCCCATCCTCCACGGGTATATTTATATTCGATTGTTTCGGGAAGGCTCTTATCGGGTGAAAAACTAAATTTATACTTTCCGTTACCTACCTTTTCCATTTCAAACTCAGTCAAGTCAGGATACCAATCACAAAAATTTCCGGATAAAAAAACAGGTCTTTCGTCGTCAGTATGGGTTACCAATTCTAAATTTAATAGTGTACGATTACTCATTTCTTACTCTTTGTATTCTAAAACAACTTTCAAACATACATAAGAAAACTTGCTTTTGTATATTTGAGTTCAAAAAAAATAGCATTTTTAATCTATCAAACAACTGAAAATCAAAGACTTGTATGGATACATTAATTACTATTTCTTCTGATTAATACATTTTGAAGAATAGTTTTAATTAGAAAATTCATTTTTCGTTGGCATGAAATCAGGCCAATGCTTCCCATAAAATTTCTACAGGGTGTAGTGCCTTACGGCCAGTACCATCATGTATCTGGTGACGGCAACTTGTACCCGGTGCAGCAATGATTACTTCTTCCGGTTGTTTTCTTACTGTCGGGAAAAGCACTAGTTCACCTATTTTCATCGAAATATCAAAGTGCTCTTGCTCATAGCCAAAAGACCCCGCCATACCACAACAACCCGACGGAATAAGGTGCACCTCATAATTGGCCGGAAACGAAAGTATCTTTTTGGTAGGTGTTAGCGAAGCCACAGCTTTTTGCTGGCAATGGCCATGTAATTTAATGAGTCTTTTCTCTTCTGTAAAGCTGCTTTTGGCAATATTGCCCTTATCTATCTCACGAGCAATAAACTCGTCAACCATAAGTGCATTTTTTGCCAGAGTTTTGGCATGAGATACCAATTCATCAGCTACCAGGTCAGGATATTCGTCTCTGAATGTGAGAATAGCCGATGGCTCAATGCCAATTAAAGGCGTATTTTCGTTGATAATGTCTTTCAGTAAACTAACATTTTTATTGGCTAGTTTCTGGGCATCTTTCAACATTCCTTTCGATAGATAGGCCCTGCCTGCATCAACATGCGTAGGTATTATAACCTGATACCCCAACTTCTGTAATAAAAATATGGTTTTTTTACCAATTTCTACATCGTTGAAATTAGTAAACTCATCACAAAACAAATACACTTTTTTAGTGGCATGCTCGTCAACCTTTTTGGCAATATTTTTATCATACCATTTCTTAAGCGTATCTTTTTGCAAAAGCGGCATAGTACGCTCGGGGTGGAAACCAACTACTTTGTTGGCTATTTTGCGAAGCGGCGCATTATCGAAAATCAGGTTATAAGCCCAAGGCACATAAGATGCGATGGTACTCATTTTAGAGTAATTGCCAACCAACCACGAACGAACCGGCACACCGTGTTCGTCGTTATAATGTTGTAAAAACTCCATTTTGAGTTTAGCCACATCCACATTCGACGGGCATTCTGATTTACAGCCTTTACAAACCAGACATAAATCCATTACCTCTTTCACTTCTTTGCTATCAAATCGGTTTAGTTTTTCCGATTTTGTGAGCACCTCTCTCAAAATATTCGCTCTGGCACGGGTTGTGTCTTTTTCGTTGCGGGTAGCCATGTAACTTGGGCACATAGTACCGCCGCTTAATTCGGTTTTGCGGCAATCGCCTGAGCCATTACACTGCTCGGCATGTTGCAATATATCTTGGTTATGAAACTTGAATATCGTCTTAAACTCAGGTGTTTGCTGCCCTGCTTCATAACGCAAAAATTTATCCATTGGTGGCGTATCTACAATTTTATTAGGATTGAAGATATTCTGCGGATCCCATATTTGTTTGAGTTCTTTTATTAAAAGATAGTTTTTCTCTCCGATTTGCTGGCGGATAAACTCACCACGCAAGCGGCCATCGCCATGTTCGCCTGATAAAGAGCCTTTATACTTTTTAACTAAAGTCGAAATCTCCTCAGCAATCAACCTAAATTGCTTGTGTCCTTCTTCTGTTTTAAGATTAATAATTGGGCGAAGGTGAATTTCTCCTGAACCAGCATGGGCATAATGTACGGCAGACATCCCATTTTCGGCCAATACTTTATTGAAATCGATAATGAACTCCGGTAAATCGTTTACATCAACGGCTGTGTCTTCAATTACAGCAACTGCTTTTTCATCGCCCGGCAGGTTAGATAATAATCCCAAACCTGCTTTTCTTAAGGTCCATATCTTTTTAGTGTCTTCGCCGAAAAGTACCGGAAAATGATAACCTAAATTATTAGCACGCATTTCGGCTTCCATCTGGGTTGCCAACTGCTGAATCTCCTCTATGTCGTCACGGGCTATCTCTACAACCAGAATTGCGCCTGGGTCGCCTTGTACAAAGAAACGGTTCTGGCGTTGCTCTTTGTTTTCTTTGGTACACTCTAAAATATAGTGGTCTATCAGCTCAACTGCCGAAGGCTTATATTTAAGGGCAATCAGATTGGCTCTCAGCGACTCATCAACCGAATTAAAGTGCACACATACCAACCCCGTAACTCTTGGAGGTAGCGGATTAACATGTATTTTTATTTCGGTCAGAAATATCAATGTTCCTTCCGAACCTGCTATCAATTTACAGAAATTGAAAGGCTCATTTGAATCAGCACTAAATACTTCAGTTTCCAGTAGTTCATCAATAGCATAACCTGTGTTACGGCGTTCGATTGTTCTTTTCGGAAACTCGTTTCTGATCTCTGTCTGATTATCTTTATTACTTAGTACACGGTCAATATGCTGGTAGAGTTTCGTTTCGAGGCTGTTGTCAGTAGCTTTGCATTTTTTCTGAAATTCGGCCGTACTTAAATCCTTAAACTCCACATAGCTACCATCGCTCAAGTATCCTTTAACCTCCATCAGGTGATTACGGGTTGAGCCATATACTACCGAATTAGACCCACAAGAGTTATTCCCAACCATACCGCCTATCATGGCACGGTTGGCGGTTGAGGTCTCGGGGCCAAAAAATAAGCCATGTTCTTTCAGAAACATATTCAGCTCGTCGCGCACTACACCCGGCTGCACTCTTACCCAGCTTTCTTCCTTATTTAGTTCAAGTATTTTTGTAAAAGTTCTGGATACATCAACCACAATGCCGCTCCCTACTACCTGCCCTGCCAACGATGTTCCGGCTGTACGAGGAATCAAAGATGTGTTATTTTCTTTGGCAAAGGATATGAGTGTTTTCAGGTCAGATTCATTTTTGGGAATAGCTACTGCCAAGGGCATTTCACGGTATGCCGAAGCATCAGTAGCATAAAGTGTCCGCATAACTTTGTCGTAGTGAAGTTCGCCTTCTAAGGTGCGGGCAAGCTGTTTCAATTGGTCCTCAAGCATTATCTATCAATTCTAGGTAGTATATCGGTACTCTTTTTAACAAGACTTCAAAATTAACTAATATGCTGTTAACTTATTTAAAAAGTACAAAAGAATTATTTTATTATACTTAGATAATTACCGCTTCGTATAACTATCACAGTAAAAAAATAATTAAAAAATTACACATTCCAAGTTATTAAATATCAGCTTTTTACTGATTTATTTTTCACATTTTTACACAATCAATTATTTCCTTTTTTTACCATCGGAAATGCTTTTCTGAATCAATGTTTTTTAGCATTTTTCTAATAAGTCATACAGATATAAAGCAGGTATATAAAACGGTTTAAGAAGTCAGAAAACAGCAAAAAGTAGCAACCATAAAGAGAGCCTGATTAGTATTTTTTTAATTTCAGATTCACTATTTACTCTTATTAAAAGAATGCCTGCTTTATGAAGCAAAAGAGTATTAAAAAGAATATTTTTTTCTATACCCATAGAAACCACAATCGGGAAGTTCAAAAAATATATGCAAAAAATAGCTATTTATGCTTTTTGTACAATTTTTTTCTACTTAAGAGTTAATTTTTAGCTCATTTTTTTGGACTTTAAATATTTCTTTTTGTAGTTTTGAAAGTTAATTAGCAGTAATGTTCTATCTATTCTACAGATACTCCAATTACAAACGATAATCGGGGTTAAATAATAGATAAGTACTAGCTTCTGATAAC
This sequence comes from Emticicia soli, assembly GCF_037860775.1. Taxonomy (NCBI): domain Bacteria; kingdom Pseudomonadati; phylum Bacteroidota; class Cytophagia; order Cytophagales; family Leadbetterellaceae; genus Emticicia; species Emticicia soli. Next base: position 319,699 of record NZ_JBBEWC010000004.1, read on the forward strand.
ATAGAAAATACGAAAATTTTAACTCACTTTAATTACAACCTATGATGAATTCCTACCAAGTAGGTCGCTTCTCAGAGCGGCTATTGGCTTGTGTGAAAAATTCTGTTTTCACGTTAGCTGTATTGTTATTCACCTCATTCACATTTGCGGTAGTGGCACAAGACATCTCCGTTTCGGGAACTGTAAAAGGCGTTGACGGAACTGGCTTACCAGGTGTGACTGTGCAGGAAAAAGGCACTTCTAAAGGTACTCAAACAAACGTAGATGGTACTTATAAACTGACCGGCATTTCTAAAAATGCTACTTTGGTATTCAGTTTTATAGGTATGGAATCAAAAGAAGTGGTTGTTGGTAACCAAACTGTTGTTGATGTAACTTTAGTAGACGATACCAAAGCCCTGGAAGAGGTAGTGGTAGTTGGGTATGGTACTCAAAAGAGAAAAGAAATTTCGGGTACTGTAACAAGTCTTGGAAGCCGTGATTTCAACCCGGGGGTTGTTACAAACCCATTGGCGGCGGCACAAGGTAAAGTTGCTGGTTTAGTAATTACACAAAGTAGTGGTGACCCTAATTCGCGCCCAACTGTACGTTTACGTGGTACAGGTTCGTTGAGTGCAGGTAGTGAGCCTCTATATGTAATTGACGGTGTAATTGGCGCACCTATCGAAAACGTTGCTCCGGAAGACATTCTTACTATGGATGTATTAAGAGATGCTTCTTCTGCTGCTATCTACGGTTCAAGAGGTGCAAACGGTGTAATCTTGATTAACACTAAAAGAGGTAAAGCTGGTGTTACTACTGTTGATTACAACGGATATGTTGGTACAGAAACAATCTCGCAAAGACCTGAATTGTTGAATGGCGCAGAGTTCAGAGAGGCTGCTAAGAAATATAACCAGACATTTACTGACAATGGTGCAGATACTGATTGGTTGAAAGTAATTACACGCAAAGCTGTAACGCAAAACCATAACGTTGGTGTTTCGGGCGGTTCTGAAAACTTCTCATACAGAGCTTCGGTTGGATACCTAGACCAAGTAGGTACATTGATTGGTTCAGAGAAATCTCGTTTAAATGGCCGTGTGAACTTGGATGCAAAAGGCATGAACGGCAAACTATTAATGAAGTTCAACATGTCGGCATCACAAGCTGATGCAGGTATAGCACAAGATAGAGCTATCGGTTTTGCGATGAATATGCGCCCAACTGACCCTGTTTATTTCCCTGATGGTAGCTACTATCAGGAACCGGGTACATTTGGTAACTTCAACCCATTGGCATTGCTTGAAAACCTTTCTCAAAAAGAAAGACTTCAAGACTTTTTATTTAATGCACAAGCGGGTTATACTATCCTGGATGGCTTGTTCTTCAATGTAAGTGGAACTTTGCGTACGCAAAATAAAAACACTAGCTACTTTGCACGTTCTACTCCTGGCAACTTACTTCGTTTAGTAGGTAATAATGCTGCGGCAAGAACTTTAGAGGCTGTAAATGACAGACAATTAGAGGCTACTTTAAATTACACCAAAGCTATTACTTCTAATAGCAATTTGAGTGTATTAGCAGGTTATACTTACCAGGATGTAGTAGGCGATGGTTTCAGAGCAGAAAACAACAATTTCTTAACTGATGTTTTTGGCCCAGACAACCTTGGTGCAGGTCTTGGTATCAGAAGCAACCCAAATCTTATTGGCTCATATAAAAACGAGTATAAATTAATTTCGTTCTTAGGTCGTGTGCAATACAGCTTAATGAACAAATATTTTACTACTGTTAATATGCGTCGTGATGGTTCGACTAAATTCGGAGATAACAACAAATGGGGTTTCTTCCCATCTGTATCATTTGGTTGGGCTTTGAGCGAAGAATCTTTCTTGAAAGGCAATCCTGTTGTTGATAACTTGAAACTTCGTGTAAGCTGGGGTAGAACTGGTAACTCTGAAGGTATTTCTCCTTTGCGTTCTAAACCATTCTATGGCCCAAGCGGTACTTATTATGATCCTACAACAGATGATTTCTATCCTGCATACGCTTACCAAGGAAACCCTAACCCTAACTTGAAATGGGAGGTTAACGAAAACTATGGCGCAGGTTTAGACTTTTCATTGTTTAAATCAAGACTAACAGGTTCGATTGACTGGTACACTCGTCAAACCAAAGACTTGTTATATGTAGTAAATGCTCCTCAAGAAAAAGGGTATATCTTTCCAAGTATCCTTGCCAACGTAGGAAGTATCCAGAACAGAGGGGTTGAAATTACCGCAACTTACCAATGGGTTGATAAAAAAGACTTCACATGGAGCTCAACTTTGGCAGGCTCATTCAACAAAAACAAAGTTCTTAGCTTATCGAGCGATTTGTTCCAGGCACAAAACCAAATCTTCTTAACAACTAACTTAGGTAGTGCGCTAAGAGGTACTTCTGCTGTAAACTTCTCGGTTCTACAAGCAGGCCAACCAGTAGGTGTATTCTACGGAGCAATTGTTGAAAGGATCGAAAACGGTAAATATGTATTTAAAGATGTAGATGGCAATGGCACAATAGAGCAACAGGCTGGTGACAGAACTTATATTGGCGACCCGAATCCATTCTTTGTAGGTGGTTTAACTAATAGCATCACTTATAAAAAATTTGACTTCCAGTTCCAGTTAACAAGTAATTTAGGTGCCAAAATCATGAACACCAACCAACTGTTACTTGGAAGACAAGATGGCCGTATCGCTGAGTCTGGTGCGCTTAAATCAGCTTTAACTTCGCCTATTAACGACAACCAGACAATCCCGATGGATTATTATGTTGAGTCAGGAGATTATCTTCGTCTGAATAATGCTTCACTAGGATATACTTTACCTGCTAACTTAGGTGTATTGAAAAGAGCCCGTATTTATATTGCAGGTAACAACCTATTATTGTTTACTAAATACTCAGGTGTAGACCCTGAAATTAGTCAGGCCTTGAAAGTAGATGGAGATAACAGAAGAGCTCCGGGTATCGACGTACGTGAAACTTACTACAAAACCCGTGGTTTTACAGCAGGTGTCAACATTACGTTCTAATTATTATATTCTAAAGACTGATTAAAAATATCAAGAAAATGAAAAGAAAAAATATTATAAAAGTACTTTCTGTATCAGCTCTTAGCTTAGGACTAATCAGCATGCAGTCTTGTACTGACCTAACTGAGCCTGTTTATGGTTCAATCATTGATGACGGTAATTTTCCTCAAACTGATGCCCAGATTGCTGCCGTACTTGGACCTGCCTATGGTAGCTTAAGAGGCATGACCGACAACTGGTTTAACCCAAGTGAAGCAACTTCTGATGAGTTGATTGTACCTACTCGTGGTGGTGACTGGTATGATAACGGTGACTGGTTGGCTTATTCTCGCCATACATGGACACCACAACACGGCCCTATCAATGGTGTTTGGGGTTTTATATTTGGTAATATCTCACAAGTAAACCAATTAATGGTTACTGTAAAAGATAACCAGAAAGCAGTTGATGAGCTTCGTGCTATCCGTGCCTTCAATTATTTTATGGCAATAGATTTGTTTGGTAATGTACCTATCGTAAAAGATGGTAGTTCAGATGCCGGAACAAAGAGCCGTGCCGAAGTATATGCCTTTATTGAGTCTGAATTATTAGCGGTTATTCCTAACCTTTCGGCCGACAAAGTATACAGCCGTATGACTCAGGACGTAGCCAATATGCTTTTAGCTAAATTATACCTGAATGCCGCTGTTTACAAAGGCTCACCAGAATGGCAAAAAGCTTATGATACAATTGATAAAGTTATTAAGTCGAAAAACGCTTATGGTTTAACAGCAACTACACTTGAAAACTTTATTGTTCAGAACCAAAACTCAACTGAAAACATCTGGACTATTCCTTACGATAGTTTCAAGGCAGGTGGTATGAACTTCCAGATGAGAACATTGCATTATGCTAACCAACGTACTTATAACTTAGGTAATGCACCTTGGAATGGCTTCTGTACCCTGGCTGAGTTCTACAACTCTTTTGATTCTAAAGATGCTCGTATCAAAATGTGGTTGACAGGCCAACAATTTGCAGCCGATGGAACTCCTCTAAAAGATGCAAAAGACCAACCTCTGGCGTTTATTACTGATTTTAATAAAGACCAGATGACAGACGCTGACCCTGAGTTTCAGGTAGCAGGTGCTCGCTCTCAGAAATATGAGATTCAGAGAAACAACCCGAATGGCGACCAAAGCAACGACTTCGTGGTGTTCCGTTTGGCAGATGCTATCATGATGAGAGGTGAAGCAGCTTTCAGATTAGGCAAAACTGCCGAAGCTCTGGCTGATATAAACACAATCAGAGCACGCTCAGGCGTACCGGCATTAACCACGCTAACTGCAGAACAAATTCTGGCAGAAAGAGGCCGTGAGTTTGCTTGGGAAGGCTGGAGACGTAACGATATGATTCGTTTCGATGCTTTCACAAAAGAAAGAAAGTTCATGAAAAACCTGGATAAAAGAAGAGAATTATTCCCGATTCCTCAACCACGTATCGATGCTAACCCTGCATTGAAACAAAACCCGGGTTATTAATCATAATCAAGTTTCTAAAAGGCAGATCAGACTTGGTCTGCCTTTTTAATTTTAAGCCAATGAGCCAGCTTGTTGGCAATATTTTAACCTATTCTTATGAAACATTTATTGCTTATTATTCTTTTTTCTTACTTGCTTTTCTCTTGTAAGAAAAAGCAAGATACACTGTTTGAAGAACTTCCGGCATCTCAAACGGGTATCGACTTCGTAAACCGGAGTTTAGAGAAAAAAGAATTTAATATTTTCAATTACCGCAATTTCTACAACGGTGGTGGGGTGGCCATAGGCGATGTGAATAACGATGGATTTGCTGATATTTTTGTTACGTCTAATTTCGAAGAAAATAAATTATACCTCAATAAGGGTGTAAAAGATGGAAAATCTTTTGAGTTTGAAGATATATCAAAAGAAGCGGGAATTGTAATCAAAAAATTCTGGTCAACAGGTGCTACGTTTGCTGATGTGAATGGTGATGGATTGCTGGATATATATGTGTGTAATTCGGGTAGCCAAGACCAACGAGGCAACCAGTTATATATTAATCAGGGCGTTGGACGGAATGGTATTCCGTCGTTCAAAGAAATGGCTAAAGAAGCAGGCCTAGAAGACGGAGGTTTTTCTACACACGCCGCTTTTTTTGATTATGACCGTGATGGCGACTTAGATATGTATTTGCTAAACAATAGCTTTACCCCTATCGACCGCCTAGGATTTATGAACCTGCGCAATGAGCGTGACAAACTTGGCGGCCACAAATTATTCAGAAACGATAGTGAAAACGGCAGTTTGAAATTTACTGATGTAAGCGAGCAGGCAGGTATTTATGGTAGTCTGATTGGTTTTGGTTTAGGTATCACCATTGGAGATGTAAATAATGATAACTGGTTAGATATTTACATTTCGAATGATTTCTACGAGCGAGATTACCTCTATATCAATCAGAAAGATGGTACATTTAAAGAAGACCTCGAAAGCCAGATGCCGCATATAAGCCTGAGTTCTATGGGTGCCGACATTGCCGATATTAACAACGATGGCAATTTGGATATTTTTGTAACAGATATGCTTCCGGCTAATGACCGACGCCTAAAAACAACCAGTACATTCGAGAGCTACAATTTATCTGAAATGAAGCTACAACGTGGTTTCTGGCATCAATATATGCGCAATATGCTCCACCTGAACAATGGCGACGGAACATTCAGCGAGATAGGTGAGTTTTCGGGTGTACATGCCACCGACTGGAGCTGGGGCGCTTTGATTTTTGACATGGATAACGATGGGCTAAAAGATATTTTTGTAGCCAATGGCATTGCCAAAGACCTCACCGACCAAGATTTTGTGGAGTTTCTGGGCGACCGCAACACCATGCAGCAGATGCTTGAAGGCAAAAAGTTTGATTACAAAGAATTTACCGATAAAATATCGTCGGTACCTATTCCGAATTATGCTTATAAAAACAATGGTAATCTGCAATTTACCAATACTGTTGACTCGTGGGGACTCAAAGGCCCTGGTTTTTCGAATGGTGCGGCCTATGGCGACCTTGATAATGACGGAGATTTAGACCTTGTTGTGAACAACGTAAACGCTCCGCTATCGGTCTACAAAAACAAAACCAACGAAGTAAACAAAAATCACTTTTTGAGAATACACCTGAAAGGCACCGCTAAAAACCTGAACGGTATCGGCGCTACTATTACCGTATATCAGCAGGGTTCAAAAAAAGTATTACAACAAATGCCTAACAGAGGATTTCAATCGTCGAGCGACCACCAGCTTGTTTTCGGGTTGGGACAAAACGCCACTATTGATTCGCTAAAAATTGTATGGCCTGACGATAAAATGCAGGTGCTGCAAAACCCAAAGACAGATGTAAGTCTTACGCTCGATTACAAAAATGCCAATCAGGTATTTAAGTTTAGCGAAGCAGGTTCTAAAAACTTATTGTTTACCGACATTACAAATGGCACACTTGATTATAAGCATCAAGAAAGCAATTTTGTCGACTATGACCGTGATGTATTATTAAAACAAAAATACTCTACACAAGGCCCGGCATTAGCTGTGGGCGATGTAAACAATGATGGACTCGACGACATGTATTTTGGAGGAGCAGCCGGGCAAGCGAAGAAATTATACATTCAGCAAAAAAATGGCAAATTCCTGGAGTCCAATCAAGCAGATTTTAGTTTTGATGGCACTACCGAAAATACCGATGCAGTATTTTTTGACGCCGATAAAGACGGCGACCTCGATTTATTTGTAGTAACTGGTAGCAATGAGTTTGAAATTAATGCTCCCGAGTTGCACGATGTATTGTACCTTAACGACGGCAAAGGTAATTTTAAAAGAGACTTAAGGTTTCCGGCAATCAACGAAAATGGCTCATGCGTATCAGTAGCCGACTTTGACAAAGACGGCGACCTGGATATGTTTGTCGGTTCACGTATGATTCCGGGCAAATATGGTATGAATCCGCCGAGTAATTTATATATAAATGATGGTACCGGCGAGTTCAAAAATATGTCTAAACGTTTTATGCCTCAAATAAACGAGTTAGGTATGGTAACCGATGCTGAGTGGCTGGATATTGATAACGATGGCTTTGAAGACCTGATAATTACTCAGGACTGGGGAGGTATAGTAATCTTTAAAAATGAAAAAGGCCGTACACTCACTTTAAAAGAAACCATCAAAGACTCAGAGAGTAACTGGAATAGCTTGAAACCTGCCGATATAGACGGAGACGGAGACATAGATTTCATAGTGGGCAATTTAGGCACAAATACCAAACTAAAAGCCTCTGTTGAGTACCCAGCCTACCTCGACGTGAACGATTTTGATAAAAACGGTACAGTTGAGCAGATAATTTCTTGCGTAACAGAAGACGGCAACACCTACCCTATGGTGCTGAAAGCAGAGTTACAAAAAGCCCTGCCAATGATTAAAAAGAGGTTTATCAAGTACACCGACTACGCCAATAAGCCGATTTCAGATATTTTTACGGCCGAACAGATGAAAGATGGCATACGCAAAAAAATTGTTACCACACAAACTTCGTTTTTAATTAACGATGGCAAAGGCAATTTTTCTTTAAAAGCCCTGCCTATGCAAGCGCAGTTGTCTCCTATTTTTGCAATAGAAACCGGTGATTTCAATAACGATGGCATACTGGATATTGTACTGGCCGGAAATTTCTTTGATGTTTTGCCTGAATGGGGGCGTTTTGATGCCAGCTATGGCTTATTGCTGCAAGGCAAAGGCAAGGGAGAGTTTGAGGTCATCAGCCCTAATAATTCGGGTTTCAGAACACAGGGCCAGGTTCGCAAAATGTATAAAGTAAAAACAACGATACACAACCCTAATACAACTGAAGAAATGCTGGTGCTGGCCAAAAACAACGACAAAGCGCAGATTTTCAGTTTTAAAAAGCAGAAAAAATGAAATTATTAGTTAAGTTTTTAAGTGTAGTAACTTTATCAACGGTAATTTTTAGTTCGTGTAGCAAATCAAAAAAAGACGAAGAGCTTAAACTCTTCGAGAAACTATCATCAACCCAGACTAAGATTGATTTTGCCAACAATATTACTGAAACCAAAGATTTCAATATTCTTGATTATCTATATTTCTTCAATGGTGGTGGTGTAGCGGCAGGCGATATTAATAATGATGGCCTCACTGACCTGTTTTTTGTGTCAAACCAGGGCAAAAACAAGCTTTATTTAAATAAAGGCAAAACCAAAGATAGCCCGGTTGAGTTTGAAGACATTTCAGAAAAAGCAGGTATCGGTGGGTTCTCTGACTGGAAAACAGGCGTAACAATGGCCGATGTAAATGGCGATGGTTTATTAGATATTTATGTTTGTGCTGTTGCCAACTATAAAGGTTTAGAAGGTTCTAACGAGCTATACATCAATAATGGAGACCTTACTTTTAGTGAAAAATCGGCCGAATACGGTTTAGATTTCACTGGTTTTTCTACACAAGCAGCTTTCTTTGATTATGACAAAGACGGCGACCTTGACTGCTACTTGCTCAACCACGCTGTGCATAATACCCGCTCTTATGACCGTGTAAATACCCGTATGCTTAAAGACAACGAAGCCGGCGATTATCTGTACCGTAACGATGGTGGCAAATTTGTTGATGTAAGTCAGGAATCAGGTATTTATCAGGCAGCTATGGGTTATGGTTTAGGTATTTCGGTAGCTGACGTTGACAACGATGGCTGGCTTGATATTTATATAAGTAATGATTTTCATGAAGACGATTACTACTATATCAATCAGAAAAACGGAACATTTAAAGAGGGTGTCAAAGAACATTTTACACACTTGAGCCGCTTTTCAATGGGCTCTGATATTGCTGATATAAACAACGACGGTTTTCAGGATATTATCACACTGGATATGTACCCGGAAGATGAAAAAGTAGAAAAATCGTCGGTTGGTGAAGACCCCCTCGACATTTATCTGTATAAATTACAATTTGGGTATTTTAACCAATATAGCCGCAACTGTTTACAATTAAGCATGGCTGGCAAACGCTTCAGCGATATTGCACCTATGGCCGGTGTTGCTGCTACCGACTGGAGCTGGAGCCCCCTTTTGGCTGATTATGATGGCGATGGCATCAAAGACTTATTTATAACAAACGGAATACTACGACGCCCCAACGACCTTGACTACCTGAAGTTTATTCTAAGCGACTCGCTGCATTATAATTTGCCAACCTCGCACAACCTTGATAAAGAAGCAATGGAAAAGATGCCTAGCGGTAAATGGCATAATTATCTATACAAGGGCACTAAAGAGTTAAAGTTTCAGGATAAATCGATGGAATGGGGTTTTGAAGAGAAAAACATATCGAATGGTAGTGCCTATGCAGACCTCGATAATGACGGTGACCTTGATTTAATTACCAATAATCTAAACGAAACTGCCGGAGTTTATCTGAACCAGAGTAGAGAGACACTAGGCAATAACTACATAAAGCTACAGCTAAAAGGTAACGATAAAAATACTTTTGGTGTAGGAGCAAAAGTAATATTGAAAACCAAAGAGAGCGAACAATTGCAACAACTAATGCCTACCCGGGGCTTTATGAGTGCTGTTGAGCCATCTTTGCTATTTGGTATCGGCAAAGCACCGCAAATAGACTCGCTGATTGTGATATGGGAAAACCAGAAAATGGAGGTAATAGTTAACCCTACTATTAACAAAACGCTTGTGTTGAATCAGAACAATGCCAAACTAGATGGTAGTACTTACCAATTCTATACCCCACAAAAGCCATTGTTTGAGAATATCACTAGTACTCAGAATAGCCCTTTCGTACACAAAGAAAACGTATATTTTGATTTCACACGTGAGATGCTCATTCCGTTTAAAGTATCTACCGAAGGGCCTAAAATGGCAGTGGGTGATGTAAATGGCGATGGATTGGAAGATTTTTATGTAGGTGGGGCAAAATATCAGGCTGGCGAACTCTACCTGCAAAAAGCTAACGGTTTTATAAAAAACCCACAAGTTGCTTTTAAAGCAGACTCTTTGCTGGAAGATGTGGATGCACTGTTTTTTGATGCTGATGGCGACAAAGACCTTGATTTATACGTAGTTACGGGTGGAAACGAATTTTATGGCGATATGCCTGAGCAACTCGACCGCCTGTATCTGAACGATGGAAAAGGCAATTTCACAAAAGCCGTTGGTGCTCTGCCATCTATGTTAGATAATAAATCTTGTGTACGAGCTTGCGACTTTGACAAAGACGGAGACCTCGACCTCTTTGTTGGTGGGCGTGTAGTGGCTTATCAATACGGCAAATCGCCTAATTCTTACTTGCTTGTAAATGATGGAAAAGGGAAATTCAGCGATATGACCACAAGTATTGCACCAGAGCTTCGCCAGGCCGGAATGATTACAGACGCCGTATGGGCTGACATTGACAAAGATGGTGACCTTGACCTAACAGTAACAGGCGACTGGATGCCGGTTAAAACCTTTGAAAATGATAAAGGGAAACTTAAGCAGGTAGATAATCAGTTAGGCAAATTCACGGGTTTCTGGAGTAGCATTACTGCCGGAGATTTTGATAAAGATGGCGACATTGATTTTGTGGTAGGTAATCTGGGCACTAATACCAAATTCAGAAAAAATGATGGTGGGCAACTAAAAATGTTCACCAAAGATTTTGATAAAAACGATGCCTTAGACCATATTCTGGCATACAGCAGAGGCGATAAATGGTATCCCGTGAATGGCAAGGAAGAAATGGGGAAACAGATTCCGAACATAATAAACAAAAAATACACCGAGTACAGCGAATTTGCAGGAAAAACCATCGACGAGATTTTTAGCAGCAAAGACCTGAATGATGCCGACGAAAAACTTGTGAATACTTTCGAGTCGGTATATCTCGAAAACCAAGGTAACAAAACTTTCACGCTAACAACATTGCCAAACCTTTCGCAAGTATCAAAAATAATGGCTCTGCGAACCGAAGATATTGACAAAGATGGTAATCTTGATGTATTAATAGGTGGCAATTTCTACGGTGCCAATATGTATCAAGCACGCTACGATGCTTCTTATGGTTTAATTCTGAAAGGTAATGGCAAGGGAGATTTTACGCCTTTGGTGCCAACCGACACAGGCTTTTTACAAGAAGGCGATGTGCGTGATATAAAAGTTATAAATACACCCAAAGGGCAGCTATACTTTGTCTTACGGAATAACGATAAAATGCAGGTATTCAAACTTCTGGCACAATAAGCCAGCATTCAGTTATTTAAAAAATAAAGGATTGGCTCTAGCCAATCCTTTATTTTTTACAGCCGATTTACACTAAAACCTTTTCAATCGGCCATTATTTTACGTCTGTGCTGTTCACCCCATTTTTCCATCGCATTCAAAACCTCGTCGAGTGTTTGGCTATAGGGTGTTAGAGCATATTCTACCGTTATAGGCTTAGTATCACAAACCGTACGGCTCACTAAACCATTCATTTCCATTTCTTGCAATTCTTTCGACAAAATTCTGGGCGAAATATCTGCTTCTCTTGATAATTCTCTAAATCGCTTCTTACCATCTCTTAATACAGTAAGTAGTACCAATTTCCATTTGCCGCCGACCACATCTAGTGTATCCCGAACGGCCAGCCTTGCTCTTCTGCAAGACTCTTGTGTATGTATTGTCATAATAGTATCCTTTTTGTAACCGCTATCCTTTTTGTAACAGATAACAAATGTATAGCATATATTTGAGACATTTGCATCATCAATTTAAAATTTTAAAACAATGCCAAAGAAAATAAACAAAATCGCAGGTATAGTACTTACCGTTTTATTAGGATTATTATTCGCTATGAGCGCATTTATGAAACTATCATATAATGAAACTGCCGTAGCGCAAGCCGCATCAATAGGCTTTGATGCACAAACGTATTGGTTTATCGGCGTTATAGAGTTAATAGCACTCGTGTTATTCCTGATTCCACGCACAGGCATATTGGGTTCATTGCTATTGATTGCTTACATGGGTGGTGCTATTGCCACGCATTTACAACACCAACAGTCTATTGCTATGGCGGTAGGTGTACAAGTATTAGTCTGGATAGCCTTTGTTTTGCGTTATCCTCAAGTATTGCAGTTTGTGTTTCCAACTGCACAGAAGTTAGTTAAACAACAATAAATTGTACAACAATGGAACAAAGAACCATAAAACATATTGATACGCCTCATGGACACCAAGGCTTTTTAGGCGTGGGACATACAGCAAAAGCACTTATCGATGGTAAGGATTTTGCACATACCGACCCATTTATTTTATTAATGGACGATGCACTGAACCTACCGGGTGGCAAACCTGTAGGAGGAGCACACCCTCATGCGGGTTTTGAAACTGTAACACTTGTATTACAGGGCGACGAGAAAGACTGGCACACAGGCAGCCTTGAAATAATGACTGCCGGAAAAGGCATTATTCATACTGAAGAGATAGCCGCTAAAACTAATATGCACATTTTGCAATTATGGCTAGCTTTACCGCCCGAAAAAAGGTGGATAGAGCCCTCGTGGCAACAAATATTGCTGGAAGATGTGCCAACGCTCAAAACCGACAAAGCCGAAATAAGAGTATACAGTGGCAGCAGCAATAACCTTACTTCTCCGCTTAGCAACCATACTCCGCTTACGCTTGTAGATTTCAGGGTAGAGAAAAATGCTACAATTACGCAGCAGATTCCTTCTACTTATAATGGATTTATCTATGTACTGGAAGGCAGCGTAACGATAGGCGAAACCCCTATAAAATACGGACAAGTGGCTTGGCTAAATGAGGCGAAAGAAACAGGCGATACCGAGATAGTATTTAAAACTGATGAGCAAGGCGCTAGGTTTGTGTTGTACACAGCCGCACCGCATCATGCACCTATTGTAAGTTATGGCCCTTTTATTGGGAATATCAATAGAGACATCATAAGATTATATGAGGAATACCACGTCGGAAAAATGCCGCATCTGAACAATCTGGATGAAAGCAGAAAAACATGGCACCGCAAGGTAGCTGAGCTTAGTTAAATTTTTTGGTACCAACCAAGCAGTAAGAGTTCATTCGGTGAAAAACGGCAACATTATCTAATAAATGGATAGTGTTGCCATTTTTTTAATCATTCAGTGGCATAGCTCGTGGGTTAGATACAATAGAATCCGATTTCTATTGTTATTTTTACAAGCTTATTTTGATATGATGACAAAACCGCTGCTTTATTGTTTATTGATTACTTCTTTGCTTTCGTGCAAACAAGATTCGCAGGATTATTTATTTGAGGCACTTGATGCATCAAAAACGGGTATTGACTTTACAAATAAGATTGAAGACACGCCCGAAATGAATATCATCAACTACCGCAACTTTTATAATGGTGCCGGCGTGGCTATAGGCGACATAAACAACGATGGTTTTGCTGATGTTTACCTCACGGCCAATCAGGGTGAAAATAAACTATATCTGAATAAGGGCACTAAAAACGGGGAGTCATTTCAGTTTCAAGATATAACAAAACAAGCCGGAGTTGGTGGTACAAAGGCATGGAGCACAGGTGTAACCCTTGCCGATGTAAATGGCGATGGCCTTTTAGATATTTATGTGTGTAATTCGGGCGAATTACACAACGATACACGGGGCAACGAGCTATTCATCAATCAGGGCATTGGGTCAGATGGTATTCCGTCGTTTAAAGAAATGGCCAAAGAATATGGGCTTTTCGACGGGGGCTACTCTACTCATGCAGCCTTTTTTGACTTTGACCGTGACGGCGACCTAGATATGTACCTGCTCAACAATAGCTTTATACAGGTAAACAAGCTTCAGTATCAGAACTTACGCAACCAGCGAGACCCCTTCGGCGGGCATAAGCTCTTTAGAAACGATAATAATAAGTTTACCGATGTTAGCGAGCAAGCAGGTATTTATGGTAGCTTAATAGGCTTTGGGTTGGGGATTACTGTTGGCGATGTAAACAACGATAATTGGCTGGATATTTATATCTCTAACGATTTCTACGAGCGAGACTACCTCTATATCAATCAGAAAGATGGCACTTTTAAAGAATCTATCGAAGAGTCGATGGGGCATACAAGCCTTAACTCAATGGGTGCCGATATTGGTGATATTAATAACGATGGCTATCCCGATATTTTTGTCACCGACATGCTGCCCAACGATGATTATCGTTTAAAAACTACGTCGAGCTTTGAAACATACGAACTAGAGCAGATAAAAGTTCAGCGTGATTTCTACCACCAATACACACGCAATACCCTGCAACTTAATAATGGTGATAATCATGATGGTGTCCCGATTTTCAGTGAAGTAGCTGCGCTTTCAGGTATTCATGCTACAGATTGGAGCTGGGGCGCACTAATCTTTGACATGGATAATGATGGCATGAAAGATATTTTTGTAGCCAATGGTATTATCCACGACCTGACAGACCAGGATTTTATCAGTTTTCTGGCCGATAAAAACACTGTCCCACAAATGCTCGACCAGAACGGCAAACTCAATATCAATAAAATGGTTGAGAAAATGCCATCTAAACCTATTCCGAACTATGCTTTTAATAACAAGGGTAATCTGAAATTTGAAAACAAAGCCTCGGTTTGGGGGCTTGGCCAACCCGGATTTTCTAATGGTGCGGCCTATGGCGATTTAGACAATGATGGAGACCTTGATTTGATTATCAACAACAACAATATGCCATTGTCGGTCTATCGGAATCATACTTCTGAAAAACTGAAAAAGCACTTTCTAAGAGTAAACCTAAAAGGTGCCGATAAAAATACACTTGGCATCGGCGCAAAGGTATATCTTTATCAACAAGGCAAAACGCAGTATCTGCAAGCCATGCCAAATCATGGTTTTCAGTCTTCAAGCGACCACATATTGGTTTTCGGTTTAGCTAATAATCCCGGCATTGATTCTGTGGTTGTTGTATGGCAGAACGACAAAAAACAGACGATCAAAAATCCAAAAGCAGATACAGAGCTGATATTGGAGCAAAAAAATGCAAACCAGCCGTACATTTCAAAACCAACTGCTACTAACAGATATTTTACAGACATAAGCGCACAGTCGGGCATAAACTATACCCATGTTGAAAACGATTTTGTGGATTATAACAGAGATGCCACTTTAAAACAAATGTTTTCAAGGCAAGGCCCTGCGCTGGCAGTAGGCGACGTAAACGGCGATGGCCTAGAAGACGTGTATCTGGGAGCTGCCTCTAATGCTAAAGGCGTACTATTTTTACAAACCCGTGCAGGCACCTTTCGGGCAAGTGAACAACGTGCTTTTGGCATAACGCCACAAGCCGACGAAGTAGCAGCTACATTTTTCGATGCTGATGGCGATAATGATCTAGATTTATACATTGCTACGGGCGGCAACGAGTTTCCACAGAATAGCGTGCTTCTTAGTGACTATTTATATTTAAACGATGGTAAAGGTAATTTTTCATTAAGTACATTACCTGCATTGTTCGAAAATACTTCATGTGTAGTAGCCGGAGATTTTGACAAAGATGGCGATGAAGACTTATTTGTGGGTTCCCGTTTGATTAGCGCCCAATATGGCCGTAGTCCCAAAAGTTATATTTTAAGAAACGATGGCAAGGGCAAATTTACAGCCGAAGATTTAGGCGAACTAGGCATGATAAGCGACGCCGCATGGACTGATATTGACAAAGATGGCTGGCTAGATTTAGTAATTGCCGGAGACTGGATGCCCGTTATGATTCTCAAAAATCAGAAAGGCAAACTAGCTGCTCCGCTAACAATACCCGATTCGGAAGGTTGGTGGAATACCATAAAAGTAGCTGATATTGATAACGATGGCGATGATGATTTAATAGTGGGTAACCTGGGGCTCAATTCTAAACTGAAAGCCTCAAAAGCTGAACCAGCGATGCTTTGTGTAAACGATTTTGATAAAAACGGTTTGGTAGAACAACTCATTTGTGTGTATAACAACGGCAAACAAGTGCCTCTGATGCAAAAGCCCGACTTGCAGCGGGTTATACCATCTATCAAAGAGCGATTTGTGTACCATAAAGACTACGCCAACAAATCGGTTGATGAAATATTTACAAGTGAGCAAAAAGAGGGAATGATACAGAAAACTGTAGTTCAGCCGCAAACTTCTTTTTTTATCAACGATGGGAAAGGGAATTTCAGCATCATGCCGCTTCCTATAGAAGTACAGTTTTCGCCTATATATGGTATCGAAACCTGCGATTACGACAATGACGGCAAATTAGATATTATTCTTACAGGTAATTTTTTCGATGTATTACCCGAAATTGGTCGTTACGATAGCAATCACGGATTGGTTTTACATGGCAAGGGTAAGGGGCAGTTTGAACTGCTAAAATCAAAAGACACTGGTTTTTTCAGTACCGGACAAGTACGCCGAATGAAATTAGTAAAAGGAGCTAAGAAAAATATACTAATTTTGGCAAAAAATAACGATAAGGTACAGATAATCGGATTCTGAGAAAAACCTCTCCCCTGAAATTAACACATGAGCGTAATAAAAAAATTAGCGAGCGATACCGCCCTTTATGGCATTAGTAGCATTGTCGGGCGTTTTCTTAACTGGCTTTTAGTAGCAGTACACACCCGTGTTTTTGAGCAACAAAATTTACTTGCCGACAATAACCAATTATATGTATATGCCGTTTTGC
This sequence comes from Emticicia soli, assembly GCF_037860775.1. NCBI lineage: Bacteria > Pseudomonadati > Bacteroidota > Cytophagia > Cytophagales > Leadbetterellaceae > Emticicia > Emticicia soli. The sequence goes on from NZ_JBBEWC010000004.1 coordinate 336,521, forward strand.
TGAATATAGTTTATACCTATGGTATGGAAACGGCTTTTTTCCGTTATGCCAGCAAGCAAGAAAACCGACAAGAATACTATAACCTGATTTTATCTTACGTCATTCTTACCAGTGTTATTTTTTCAAGTATTATATACTTCATGGCTACGCCTATTATCAATGCCATGCATTTTCCGGGCAAAGAGCGGCTTGTAGTATGGTTTGCTATTATTTTAGCTACCGATGCCGTGGCAGCCATTGCTTTTGTCAAGCTAAGAGCCGAAAATAGAGCTAAAAAGTTTGTAGCCATTCGCCTGATTAACATCTTTGTTAACATCGGTCTCAATGTTTTCTATCTGATGTTCTGCAAATATATTCATGAGGGTATTATATTACCTGATTGGAAACCCTTTGCCGATTTCTTCTACAATCCGAAAATCGGGCCTGATTATATTGTGTGGGCCAACTTTATTGCCAGTTTAGTTACTTTGCTATTCTTATGGAGAGAATTTGTCGGTTTCAGATTCACATTCGATTTCAAGAAGTTCAAGCCGGTTTTTATTTATGCCTATCCCCTATTAATTATGGGCTTGGCCGGAGCTACCAATCAATTGGCCGACCGCATTATGTTTCGGGATATTTTACCCGACGGTTTCTACGAAGGTCTAACAACCGATGCAGCTTATAGTATTTATGCCAATGTGTATAAACTTTCTATTTTCATGCTGTTGGTAGTGCAGGCTTACCGCTATGCTGCCGACCCGTTTTTTTTCTCAAAGGCCGAAGACAAAAACTCGCCTTCTATGATAGCGCTTGCTACCAAATGGTTTACCATTGCCTGTATTCTTATTTGGGTAGGTGTAAGCCTCAATATAGACTTAATCAGCCTTATATTGGGCAAAAACTACCGTTTTGGCCTCGAAGTAGTTCCTATTCTTTTACTAGCCAATTTGTTTGTTGGCGTGTATCAGAATATGTCAATCTGGTTTAAACTTAGCAACCGAACACACTTTGGTACAATTCTGACGTTTATCGGTATGTTCACTTCGGTTATTCTAAACCTAATCCTGATTCCGCAGATGGGTTTCATCGGCTGTGCTCTTGCCTTTGCTGTTTCATCATTCGTTATGATGGTGCTATGCTATTGGTTTGGCCAGAAGTACTACCCTATTCCTTACGAATTAAGTAGTGTTAGTGCGTATCTTATTTGTGCAGGTATTCTGATTTTTGCTGCATGGCAAATCAAGATAGAGAACCCTTACATTGCCATTCCGTTCAGGTTAATACTGAGTTGTATGTTCTTATTTGTGATTGTTTTTGTTGAGCGTAAAAGTCTGGGACTTAGTAAGTTTTTTCGTCTTTAAATGTTAAATTCGTTTATAATTTCTAAAATCCATGAGCATCACAGATTTATTACATGCACCCAATCTAAGAGAAATGCTTGACGAGTTGGAAAAGATTTGGGCCGATGAGCAAAAACGCAGGCATGAGTTTTGGGCAAATGTAGACGAAAACATAAAAGCTGAATTTATTTTAGGCGAAATCATCTATCATTCTCCTATATATGGTCGTCATTGGAAAGCATCTACCCGAATCACACGGCATCTGATACCTTTTGTTTATGATAATAATCTAGGTGAGGTTGCTTATGAAAAAGTAATGGTTAGGCTTACACGAAACGACTATGAACCTGATATTTGTTTCTGGGTAAAAGAGAAATCTCAGCATTTTGAACAAAAGCAATCAGCCTTCCCACCACCTGATTTTGTCATAGAAATTCTATCTGACTCAACCAGAGAACGAGATTATGGAATAAAAATGCAAGATTATGCACTGCATGATGTAAAAGAATACTGGATTGTTGATACAGATAGCCAAGCTATTGAACAATACCTTTTAAAGGAAAAGGAATTTGAATTGTCTCAAAAACTTAAAGATGGGATACTAGAATCGGCAGTAATAACGGGTTTCAAGATAAGTGTTAAAGAAGTTTTTGAAGGATAATATTTAGGGTAATCGAATTACCTTATTATAATAGACACAAACATGAAAACAATAAGCATTATCGGTTGTGGTTGGTTAGGGCTTCCTTTAGGAGCGTATCTTTCTGAAAAAAACTACCTTGTCAAGGGCAGTACTACGCATGTGGATAAGTTAGTAATTCTGGAAGAAAACGGCATTGAGCCTTTCTTGCTCAAACTTAATCCACAATTGGAATGTGAATATGTGGATAACTTTCTCGACGCTGATATTCTCATCATCAATATTCCACCTAGAATCAGTGTGCAAAAAACTGATGCGCATGTAGAGCAGATAGTTAATCTGTTAGCGGCTGTTGAAAAGTATCCAATCAAAAAGATTATCTATATAAGCTCTACCTCGGTGTATCCTGAGCTTAATCGTGAGGTAGTAGAAGAAGACGTTTCAACGCCAGAAACCTCAGCTAGCCCAACAATGGTAAAGGCCGAAAACCTACTCAAAAATTTTGCTGCTGATGTAACTATCTTACGCTCGGCAGGGTTGATGGGCTATGACCGCATTCCGGCCAAATACTTTGCAGGTTGGAAGGGCCTCACTACAGGAAATATTCCTGTCAATTACATACACAGAGACGATGTAATCAGAATCATTGAAACCGTTATAGAACAAAATATATGGGGCGATACTTTCAACATTGTTTCGCCGATACACCCCATAAGAAAAGAAATTTATACCCGAAACTGCGAAGAATTAGGTTTTGAAATGCCAGAGTTTGTAGCCCCTGCCGAACCACAACCTTACAAAATTATTAGCCCCGAAAAATGGCTTGAAAAATCAGAGTATCATTTTTTATTCAAAAACCCGCTCGATTATTTCTATCAATTGCCTGAAACTAATCAATAACCGGGCACGCCATTATTTTTAAGTATCGTCTTTGCATTGGTATTTCCTTTCTGAGCGGCTTTAATATACCACTGTTTAGCAGCTTCAATATCGTTTCTAAGCGAGTGGTTAATGCCAATATTGTATTCATAATCACCTGTAGAATCTCTTACAGATGCACGCTTCCAAATCTCTACCGCATTATTATCTTGCTTCAAATCAACATAGGTTACACCCAGATTTTTATACGCAGGCAAGTATTGTGGTGCTTTCTCAATCAATTCTTTTAACTCCTTAATCTCCTGTTCGAAATTGCCCTCTTTTCTATAAGCATAAGCATGATTCAGGTAAGCATCCCAATATTGAGGATTAATTTCCATTGATTTTTTAAAGGCTTTACGGGCTTCTGCAAAATCACCACTGCCTATTAGCGATAAACCGTATGAAGTCCAGTACTCGGCATTGTCTGGCTCGTTTTCGAGCGTAATTTTAAAGTAGCGGTTAGCATTTTTATAATCTTCCATTCGGTAATAAACCGTAGCAAAAAGCCAGTTTGTACGGTTAGAGATAGGCAAATACTGTTCAGCTTTCTGAAAATACTTCAAGGCTGTGGCATTGTCTCCTTCATCCAGATACATCGACCCAATGCTTCGGCATACATCAGCATTTTTAAAGCCTACTTCATCGGCACGAATTAAATACTGCTTGGCTGTAGGGAAATCTTTGTTATCGAGGTAATGCCAGCCTATATTACTCAAAACCATCGCATCTCTTGGAAAAGCTTTCTCGGCATCGGTAAATAGCGTCAGTGCATTTCTCCACTTGCCTGTTTGCACAAATGTAAGTACGCACAATACCAATGCTATAATACCAAAGCCTGTTAAAGCACCTTTAGAACTCGTATAAAATTTATTAACTAATAAACCTATCAGAAACAATGGCCCTATCGAAGACAAATAATAGTAGCGGTCGGCAACCAAAGCACTACCTACGGGTAATATCTGCAAAACGGTTGAAATAGCAATCAGGAAGAAAGCCCCTGCCCACCAGATACGCTTGTCTTTACGGCCAAACCATACAATAGCACCAACCAAAAGCAAAGCCCCTAAAAAAGCTAATGGATAAATAGCTGGAATACTTCCCGTTTCTTTACTTGGGTACGGATAAAACGGATAAAGATTATATGGCAGAATGGTTTTTACCCAGTAGAAACAAAAGGCGTAGGCCGTCATTAAAATACGCTCGCCCGTTGTGTAAGCACCCCCGATTACCTTCGAGGCATCAGCACCTGCATCTTTTTGTGCATGTGTAGCCAGATAAGCAAACAAAATTGTGATAACAAAATAAGGAATCTTATTGATTAATAACTGAAAATTCAGTGGCTTCTTCAGAAAACAATAGTCTGTAATTATTAAAAGAGCAGGTAAGACAACAGCCATACCTTTCGACAAACAGGCAGCTAAAAACAAAATCAGCGAGACAATGTACTGCACTTTATTCTTTGTTTCGTCGAACTTCAAATAATACCAAAGTGAGAAAAGTAAGAAAAATGTATAGAGCACATCTTTACGCTCGGCCGCCCATGCTACCGACTCAACGTGTAGCGGATGAATAGCAAACAAAACAGCCGTAACAAGAGAAACTAAGTCATTACTATTCAGTTTCTGAATTATTCTAAAAACCAACCAGCTATTCAGAATATGTAAAATAAGGTTGTCGAGATGATACAGCCATGTTTTATCTCCTACTAAAGCATATTCAATGGCCAGACTCAATACCGTTAGCGGGTGGTAGTTACCAACTACATATTCAGTAAAAATACCTTTTATATCAAAGTTTTTCAATAGCTCGTTGGTTACGATGTAGAGTTTATCGTCCCACACAAAAATGTTTTTCCATACGGGTATATAACTCACAAATACGAGCACACTTAGTATGGCCGGAATCCATTTTTCGTCAATCGAAAAACTGTTTGGAGCGGCGGGTTCGATAGCTTTTGCAGAGTAAGACGGTGGCGCTATTTCTTTTTTAGTACCTTGTTTAGGTTGAGACTTTTGTTTTGCCATTTTTTAGATTGGTCGGGACTACAAAAATATTTTAATTATCTTGTCAAAGCAATATTTAGGCTCTTTATGTCGCTTATTTTCCACTTCTCCTCTACCATCTTGTTAATTTCGTATAAAATTCTTAGATTGCTTAAATAAGCCAAAGCCCATAAGCCGTACGAAATTTGTTATTTGTAATATCAGAATAATTTAAAGAACTTTGAATATTATTTGGCAGCAATGTTGTAAAATGTGCATAAGCAATATTTGAAGGCTTTGGGCGTTAAAATACCTACAATCGGTTGATGAATGAAAATATCAAGAATCATATTATGGGCATTTCTCTGGCTTCCTGCAGTAGGTGTAGCGCAGAAAAATAAAAAGACCAGCGATGGCGGTATCTCTGAAAAAGAACTACAAGCCGAAGCAGTTTTTACCGACGGCATGAAGTTTTATATAGCCGAAACTTACGACAAAGCCATTACGCATTTCAAAAAAGCTGCAGAAATGAATCCGGCTAGTTCGGGTAGTCTTTTTATGATTGCCAAATCTTTTTTAGCAACCAACGATATTGCCAATGCTACACTCTACAGCGAAAAGGCATCAAAACTAGACGATGAAAACAAATTCTACAAGAAATTTCTAGGTGATATTTATACCAAACAAAAACGCTATAAAGAAGCGGCTCAGATTTACGAAAAACTAGCTTCTAAATATCCGAGAGACGTTGACAATTACCTCGATTTATCGAATGCATATATCATGCAGGAGAAATACGCTGATGCTGTAGAGGTATATAACAAAATAGAAAAAACAATTGGTATGAGCGAAGAAATAACGCATCAGAAACAATTGATTTATCTGAAACAAAATAAGCTTGAAAAAGCCATAGAAGAAGGCGACCGCCTGATTGCTTCGGAGCCTACCGAGCCGGAATATGTAGTACAACAAGCCCAGATATTAATTTCGAATGAGCGCTACGACCAAGCCTTGAAAATGCTTGAAACCTCGCTGAAACGTAACCCTGATTTTGCCGAAGCTCATGTACTTCTGGCTGAGATTTACCGCAAAAAAGGAGATTTCGAAAAATGTAGCCAGGAACTACAAGTAGCGTTTACAAATAAAAATCTTTCGTCAGATGTGAAGTTCAAGATTTTATCGAGCTATATGCTGATGATGAAAGACAATAAGAGCGAAAAAACACTTGACAATCTTATTGGTCTCACAAAAGAATTAATTAACCAAGCGCCTTCTGACGCAAAAGGATATATAGTATTAGGCGATTTGCTAACACAAAAAGCTGACATGAAGGGTGCTCGTGACAGCTATGTAAAGGCAACAGAATTTGATAAATCTGTTTTTGAAGTATGGCTGGCTATTGTTGAAATTGATGCAAAACTCAATGATAATGAAAGTCTGGCTAAACATTCGGAAGAAGCCATTGAGTATTTCCCGAATCAGGCTTTATTCTGGTACCATAACGGCGTAGCTAACTTTGTAAAGAAAGATTTCGAAAAGTCTATTTCTTCACTCGAAGAGGCTCGTAACCTGGCATTAGACAACAAAGAAATGGTTAAGTTTGTAAATGGTCTGCTAGGCGATGCCTACAACGAAGCCAAGCAATATAGCAAATCTGACGATGCCTATGAGGCTGTACTGAAAGTTGACCCTAACGACGAACACGTGCTAAACAACTATGCTTATTATCTTTCACTAAGAAAAGATAAACTAAGCCGTGCTTTGCAACTTTCAACCAAACTTACCGAAAACGCTGCCAGCAATGCCACTTATCTTGATACACATGCATGGGTGCTTTATACCATGAAAGAGTATCAGAAATCCCGTGAGGTGTTTGAGAAAGCTGTTAAATTACCAAGTGGTGTAAGTGGTACAATTGTAGAACATTACGGCGATGTATTGTATCAGCTAGGCGAAAAAGACAAAGCCATTGAACAATGGAAAAAAGCACGCCAGATGGGAGAAAACAGCATTAATATAGACAAAAAAATACAATCTGGTCAATTAATAGAATAAATCACCTTCCTGAAACCTGTTGATACTTTGCCCTGAAAGATTCCGCTTCTGTATCGGAATAAATACGTTCTAAGCAAATACTTAAAAACTCACACAAACATGTCAAGTCGCCATAGTATTCTTATTTTTTCTTGTCTCATAATCTTATTCACTTCTTCGTGTAAGCGCCAGAAAATTCATAAATCAAGCGATGATACTACCAATGTAGCAGTTAGCCCAACCGATGCGTCTAATAATGATGTTTCAACTACGCCTGCCAGCAAAGTAGATGTTACTCCGGCTGACATAGATTTTAAATTTTTGAAAATAAAATCAAAAGTCGATTTTTCGTCTGGTAGTGTAAAACAATCGTTTCCGGTACTTGTTCATATAGAAAAAGATAAAAAAATATGGCTCTCTATTGCTGTAGGCTTAGAAGCAGCTCGTGGCATAATTACACAAGATTCAATTATTTTCTTAGATAGGCTACATCGTAATTATTATAAGTTTGACTTTGCTACTTTAAGCCGACAGTTCAATTTTAATATTAATTATGACCTTGTACAGGCAATGCTAATTGGGAATATGCCTATAAAAAAACGAGAAAATGACCTTATCACTAAGGAGGAAAACAATTTTGTGATTAAGCAACAAGAAAGTACCGTGACAATCGAAAATATTATTGCTGAGCTCAATTTGAAGTTACAAAAACTACGAGCTGCTGATGCAACAGGCGGTAGCAAGATGGAAATTGACTACGGCAATTTTCTATCAATTAACAGTTTTTTGTTCCCGCAGGCAATTAATGCTAAGATTGATGCACCAAAAGATGATAAAAACAGCCAGACTTTAATAAATTTGCAGCATAATAAAATTGAGTTTCTAGACGAAAGCCCTGGTTTTTCGTTTAGCATTCCCAAGGGGTATTCACCTAAATAGTGTGGCTAAGCCAAAATCTAAACCAAATGCCATTGAAACGTGTAACATATTTTTTTCTTACTTGCTTTCTTTTCTGCTTACTGATAAACCAACAAGCGTTTGCACAACGCACACGCAAAACACGTGCCCAGTTAGAAAACGAGAAAAAGAGAAATCTGGAAAAAATTGCTGAAACTAAAAAGGCACTAGAAAGCGCAAGAGCAAAAAAAGAACTCACAGTTGGTAATATCAAGGCTATTAAAGAGCAAATCAACTCACAGGAAGAGCAGATTGGCTTAATGGAACAAGACATGGAGCTGATTGATGTTGAAATGAAAGACATTGTTGCTGCCAAAGATAACCTTGAAGACAAACTTCAACAGCTTCAACAAGAGTATGCAGCCATGCTTTATTCTGCATCAAAAGATAGTGGTAAATTAAATAAACTTAGCTTTTTGTTTTCGTCTTCTTCCTTCAATCAATTGCTGATGCGGTATAAATATCTGCAACAATATACCGAAAACCGCAAAGCACAGGTAGTACAAATGAATAAAGTAGCGGCGCTACTTCGTGAAAGACAAACTAATCTGGAAGGGAAAAAGTCTGATAAAAAACGGTTGATTACGGCCAAGGTAGTAGAGACCAAAAACCTTGAGCAACTCAAAACCCAACAGACCCAAATGGTGGGCGAGTTATCAAAAAAAGAAAAAGACCTCAGGCGTGAAATTGAAGCTACTAATCGCTCGGTTACTAAACTTGATAACTTGATTACTAATATTGTAGCGCGTGAAATTGCCAAGAAAAATAAAGAAAGAGAGTTAAAACAAGATAAAGAGGCTAAACTGGCTAAAACAAATCCTGCTAAAGCAAAGAGACCCAACAAAGCTATCATTGAACTTGATGCCGAAGAAACTACACTTGGCCGTTCGTTTGGCGCATCACGTGCACGCTTGCCTTGGCCTGTACAAAGAGGTTTCATTTCTGACCGATTTGGTGTAAAAGAGCATCCTGTACTTCATGGTGTACTAATCAATAACAATGGCATTGATATTCAGACTCCCTCAAATGCTACTGTTAGGGCGGTATATAATGGTGTTGTGAAAGATATAACCGAGATTCCGGGTCTGGGCAGAGTAGTTGCTGTACAGCATGGCGACTATTTTACTGTTTATGCTAATCTTAATCAGGTTTTTGCCTCAGTAGGGCAAAAAATAAATGCCAAAGAAACCATAGGCACAGCCGGGTCGTCAGGCGGTACAACCGAAATCAACTTCCAGATATGGCATAATACCGAAAGGCTGAACCCAGAAAAATGGCTTGTCCCAAGATAATACTTCAATTATTTATTCAATAAAATAAGCTTTGAGAATTAATACGGTAACAGAAATGTTAAAGTAGCAATCTTATACTCTTAATCATTCATTCACTCAATCGCTAATTTACTAATTATATATGTCTACCCATTCTGAAATAAAGCGTATAACCACCCATACTCTTCAGGAACTGAAACGCAAAGGAGAAAAAATAGCTTGTCTTACTTCTTATGACTACTCAATGGCAAAAATTGTTGATGGAGCCGGTGTAGAACTAATACTTGTTGGCGATTCTGCTTCGAACGTTATGGCAGGTCATGAAACCACTTTGCCTATCACCGTCGACAACATGATATACCATGCACAGGCTGTGGTAAAGGCGGTAAAAAGAGCTCTAGTAGTAGTAGACTTACCTTTTGGCTCATACCAAGGCAATTCAGAAGAAGCGCTGCGCTCGGCCATCAGAATCATGAAAGAGTCAGGCGGGCATGCCGTAAAAGTAGAAGGTGGAATAGAAATAAAAGAATCTATCGTTCGTATTCTGAGCGCAGGTATTCCTGTTATGGGGCATTTAGGGCTTACGCCACAATCAATCTATAAATTTGGTACTTATGCCGTTAGAGCTAAAGAAGAAGAAGAAGCCGAGCAATTGATAGAAAACGCTAAAATGCTTGATGAAGTAGGATGCTTCGGCATAGTACTAGAGAAAATTCCGGCCAATTTAGCCAAAAGAGTTACCGAAAGTGTTAGCATTCCAACTATTGGGATTGGTGCCGGCCCACATTGTGACGGGCAAATTCTGGTAGTACACGATATGCTAGGTATTAACAAAGAGTTCTCTCCTCGTTTCTTACGTAGGTACGCCGACCTGCATACCATCATGACAGAGGCGGTTGCTAATTATACAAAAGATGTGAAGTCATCTAACTTTCCTAACGAGAAAGAATCTTATTGAGTTTTGTGTTATTCATGTGGGGCGAACTTCCAGTTCGCCGTTATTATAAAGCATTTTCTACAAAATGCGAACTGGAAGTTCGCCCCACAATTTTACTACAACAACGCATCATACAAAATCTCAGCCGGATGCTTGGCAATGCGCCCTGTTCCGTCTTTTATCTGATGGCGGCAGCTTGTACCGGGTGCGGCAATAATTACATCTTCTGGTTGTTTTCTTACAGTCGGGAAAAGTACCAACTCTCCTATTTTCATTGATACATCATAATGCTCGGCTTCATAACCAAACGACCCCGCCATGCCACAACAACCTGATGGAATTAGGTGTACTTCATAATTAGCAGGTAAGGACAAACTCTTTTTACTTGGCGTAAGCGACGAAAGTGCCTTCTGATGGCAATGCCCGTGTAGTTTTATTAAGCGCTTTTCTGACGAAAAAGCCTCTTTGTTAATATTACCCCTATCAATTTCACGAGCAAACCATTCTTCAAAAATAAAAGTATTGCTGGCTATCTGCTGTGCTCCCTCTTGCAGATACTTAGGTACAAGCTCCAGATATTCATCTTTCAGTGTCAGAATTGCCGAAGGCTCTATACCAATAATAGGCGTTTCGTCTTTCACCAAATCTTTCAGCAAATTTACATTTTGCTCAGCAATGCTTTGCGCTTCACGAATCATACCTTTCGACAGGTACGTTCTCCCGCTTTCTACATGCTTCGGAATTATTACCTGATACCCCAGTTTTTGTAAAAGCAGAATCAGTTTTTTGCCGATTTCTACATCATTAAAGTCGGTAAATTCATCACAAAACAGATATACTTTTTTGCTTGAAGCAAAGTCTTTTACCTCCTTTGCGTTTTTGAACCAGCTTCGCAAAGTCTGGCTATGTAGCAAAGGCATGGTGCGGTCAGGGTGAAAACCCACAAGCCGATTGGCTATCCGACGGGTAAAATCAGTTTTGAAAATAAAGTTATATCCCCAAGGAGCTATACTTGCCAAACGCATTTGTTTAGTAAAGTTGCCTATCAGTTTCGAGCGGAAAGGTATGCCTTGCTTGTCGTAATATTGCTGTAAAAACTCTCCTTTCATCTTTGCAATATCAACACTTGATGGGCACTCTGATTTACAAGCTTTGCATGATAAACATAAATCCAGTATCTCTTTAGTTTCGTCCATACTTACAGTTCTGGCGTCGGCATTACTTGTTAGATACTGCCTTAATATATTAGCCCTTGCTCGAGTGGTATCTCTTTCGCTTCGGGTAGCCATATAACTTGGGCACATCGTGCCACCAGTAATTTCTGTTTTCCGGCAATCGCCCGAGCCACTGCATTTTTCTGCCAGACGCAAAAAACTTTCTTGCTTTGAGAAATCAAAAATTGTTTTTTGCACAGGAACAGCCTTATCGGCCTCGTAGCGCAAAAATTCATTCATTGGTGGCGTATCTACAATTTTTCCTTTATTAAATATGCCTTTAGGGTCAAAAATCTGCTTTACTCGCCTGAATAATTGATAGTTTTTGTCACCCATCATAAATGGGATAAACTCACCTCTCAAGCGGCCATCTCCATGCTCACCAGATAACGAACCGCCGTATTTTTTTACCAAAGCAGCCGTTTCGGCCAGAATAGTACGAAACAAAGCACGTCCCTCTGATGTTTTCAGATTCACCATAGGCTCAACGTGCAGTTCACCTGCTCCGGCGTGGGCATACATTGAGTATTGCACTTCATGCTTTTTCAGTAATGCTTCCAACTCGGCGATATAGGCAGGTAAATCTTCTACGTCTACCGCACAATCTTCTATCAGGTTTACAGGTTGCGTATCTCCGGGCAAATTTCTTAATAAGCCTAAGCCTCCCTTGCGCACATCCCATGCTTTTTTGGCATCATCTTTTAGCAAAAGCGGATAAGCATACCCTAACTGATTGGCTTTCAATTCTGCTATCAGATTGTCGGCTTTTTCTCTTAAATCAGCTTCTGTTTCGGCAAAAAACTCTACCATCAGAATCGCCTTTGGGCCACCTTCTATAAAGAATCTGTTTTTAGATTGCTCAATATTGGTTTTGGTAAATTCCATAATAAAATCATCTACCAACTCCGAGGCAGCGCATTTGTGCTTCAATGCAATCAGGTTTGCCAATAGGGCTTCGTGCAAACTAACGGTATGTACCGCTACCATGCCTACTTCGCTCGGTGGTAAATCGAGCAGTTTCAGTTTGGCTTCTGTTACAAAGCAAAGCGTTCCCTCCGACCCTGCTATCAGGCTACTCAAATTAAATAGCTTGCCCTCTTCAAACTTGTACATTTCCTCAATCACATCAAGGGCATAGCCTGTATTCCGGCGAGCAATGCTCTTTTTAGGGAATCCGTTTCTGATAGCCTCCTGGTTTTCCTGATTATCAATTAAAGCTATTAACTCTCGGTAAACCTCTCCTTCTTTTGTGTTTAGCTGGCATTTTGCTTTCAGTTCATTGGCATTTATCGGCCCAAAAACAACCTCGCTACCGTCTGATAATAGTGCTTTAACTTCAAGCAAATTATCTCTGGTTGCTCCCCATATAATAGAATGTAGGCCGCATGAATTGTTACCTATCATTCCGCCAATCATAGCACGGCTCGAAGTTGAGGTTTCCGGCCCAAACATCAAGCCATAAGGTTTTAGGTAAGCGTTAAGGTCGTCTCGAATTACGCCCGGCTGTACTCTTACCCATTTTTCTTCACGATTTACTTCTATGATACTCGTAAAGTTTTTCGAAATATCAACCACTAATCCTGTACCCACAACCTGCCCTGCCAAAGAAGTTCCGGCTGCACGTGGAATCAAGGTAAGCTCATTAGCATTAGCAAACTGTATCAGTTTTTTAATATCACGTATAATTTCAGGAAGTGCCACGGCAAGGGGCTTCTCCTGATAAACTGAGGCATCGGTTGCATATACAGTTCTCACAGCCTCGTCGGTAGTTGTATTTCTGAAGTATAATTCTCCCTCAAAATCTTTCAGCAATGACTCAAACATTGGGTTTTGTTTTTTTGATTTCAAATTTGAGGAAGAAAAGGCAGATTTGCTAAGTATCGAAAAAGAAATGCATTAAATAAACTTTAAAATTTCAGGATTCCCTCATTAAGCAAACAATTATTAACAATATTCCCCTACTTTTGTTGTTATTTAACTGTCATAAAAGCGTAAATTTGCAGCCTTAAAAATAGAAAACCTTAACAATCAATCAATTAAAGTTTGACAAAATGGCAGACTTGGCAAATTTGGAAAGGTATTTGACAGTAAGATTACACATACGCAATACGAAATTAAGAACTAGATATACAAATGTTAAATTTTTTAACCAAGGGGATTACACAGATTTTTGGCACAAAGTCTGATAAAGATAATAAGGAACTACAACCTTATGTAAAACTGACAAATGAAGAATTTGCCAAATTACAGAGTCTTACCAACGACGAGTTCCGTGCCAAAACAAAGGAACTACAAGATTACATTGCACAGAAACTTTCTCATATCGACGAGCAAATTAATCAACTGAAAGAAAACATTAATCAGAATCCTGATATGCAGGTTGATGAAAAAGAAGCGTCTTTCAGACAAATTGACTCGTTAAAACTTGATAGAAATAAAGAATTAGAAGTAGTGCTTCTTGAGATTTTACCAAAAGCATTTGCTATAGTAAAAGAAACAGCCCGCCGTTTCACTGAAAATACCGAAATAGTTGTTACTGCTTCTCACCTCGACCGTGAATTGGCCATGAAAAAAGGCCATATCAGAATTGAAGGCGATAAGGCCATCTGGCAAAACCAGTGGTTAGCAGCAGGTAATATGCTTACCTGGAACATGGTGCACTACGATGTACAGATTATAGGCGGTGCGGCGCTTCATAAAGGTAAAATTGCCGAGATGGCAACCGGTGAAGGTAAAACCCTTGTGGCTACTTTCCCTGCATTTTTGAATGCATTGGCTGGCAAAGGCGTACACATCGTAACGGTGAACGATTACCTTGCTCGTCGTGACTCTGAGTGGATGGGGCCTATTTTTGAATTTAACGGCATTACCTGCGACTGTATCGATAAACATCCTGCCAATTCGGCTGCACGTCGAGCTGCTTACCAAGCGGGTATCACTTATGGTACAAACAACGAATTTGGTTTTGACTACCTACGTGATAACATGGTAAACGACCCGGAAGAGCTTGTTCAACGTGAGCACCACTATGCAATGGTCGATGAGGTTGACTCAGTATTGGTTGATGATGCCCGTACTCCTTTAATTATCAGTGGGCCGATGTCTCGCACAGGTGATGAAGAATTATTTTTATCTCTGAAACCACGTATCCAACGCATTGTAGAGGCACAAAAGGCTTTAACTAATACATACCTTAACGAGGCTAAAAAGCTAATTGCTGCCGGAAACAAAAAAGAAGGTGGTTTGGCATTGTTCCGTGCCTTCCGTGGTTTACCAAAAAACAAACCATTGATTAAGTATTTGTCAGAACAAGGTATGAGACAAATATTGCACGAAACAGAAGCAACGTATCTGGCCGAAAACCAGAAGTTAATGCCTGAAGCCGATGCACCTTTGTTCTTTACAATTGAAGAAAAAAATAACTCAATTGAGCTTACAGATAAAGGTTTAGACTTTATTACAGGTGAGGGCGAAGACCACAACTTCTTCTTGATGCCTGACTTAGGTGTTGACCTGGCAGCTATCGAAAAATCTGATTTGCCAGAACAAGACAAAATCTTGAAAAAAGACGAAGTAATCCGGGATTACTCGTTAAAAGCCGAGCGTATTCATGCTGTAAACCAATTGTTAAAAGCCTATACTTTGTTCGAGAAAGACGTTGAGTATGTGGTATTAGACAATAAGGTAATGATTGTCGACGAGCAAACAGGTCGTATCATGGACGGCCGTCGTTGGTCAGATGGTTTACACCAAGCGGTTGAGGCTAAAGAAAACGTAAAAGTAGAAGACTCAACACAAACTTACGCTACTATTACCTTGCAGAACTACTTCCGTATGTACCACAAACTAGCAGGTATGACGGGTACAGCCGAAACAGAAGCAGGCGAGTTCTGGAAAATATATAAGCTAGATGTTGTTAGTATTCCTACTAACAGAACTGTTATCCGTAAAGACGAAGAAGATAAAGTTTATAAAACCGTACGTGAAAAATACAATGCTGTTGTTGATGAAATTGTGCAATTGGTAAGCATTGGCCGCCCAATATTAGTTGGTACAACTTCGGTAGAAAACTCAGAGATATTAAGTAGAATGCTTACGCTTCGTAAAATACCACATCAGGTATTGAATGCCAAGCAACACGCTCGTGAGGCCGACATTGTAGCAGAAGCCGGAAAACCTGGCACTGTTACCATTGCAACCAACATGGCTGGTCGTGGTACTGACATTAAGCTGACACCGGAAAGTAAAAATGCCGGAGGTTTGGCCATTATTGGTACCGAACGCCACGATTCTCGTCGTGTTGACCGTCAGTTGAGAGGTCGTGCTGGTCGTCAGGGCGACCCGGGAACTTCGCAATTCTTCGTTTCATTAGAAGACCAGTTAATGCGTTTGTTCGGTTCTGACCGTATCGCCAAAGTAATGGATAGAATGGGTATGGAAGAAGGCGAGGTGATTCAACACTCAATGATTACCAACTCTATTGAAAGAGCACAGAAGAAAGTAGAAGAAAACAACTTTGGTACTCGTAAGCGTTTGATTGAATATGATGACGTAATGAATATCCAACGTGATACTATCTACAAACGTCGTAAAAATGCCCTTTTTGGAGACAGATTATCGCTTGATATTGCCAATATCATGTATGATACCTGTAATGATATTGTGATGAACGCTGAGGGCAATTATGATGAGTTTGAGCTTCGTAGCATTCAGAAATTGGGTATCAAACCTGAAATTGAGCGCAACGAGTTCTCGAAAGGAAACAGCAAATTAGTAGACCGCCTTTACCAACAAGCCGAAAGAACATACAAAGCCAAAAATGAAGCCATTCGTAACAACATGGTTCCGGTATTATCTGATGTATTGAAAGACCGCCGTGCTTTGGTAGATGAGCCTTTCATTGCTATCATTGGTGATGGTACGCAAAACATTGGTTTGTATTGCAACCTGAAAAACGCCGTAGAAAGCGATGGTAGAGAGTTGATTAAAGAGATAGAAAAACATATTTCTTTAACTGTTATCGACCAGGAGTGGAAAGAACACCTACGTGATATGGACGACTTGAAACAATCGGTACAGAATGCCTCTTATGAGCAAAAAGACCCATTGTTAATCTATAAGTTTGAAGCCGTAGAGTTGTTTAAAAACTTCTTGAACAAGGTAAATGCCGATACTGTAAGTTTCTTGATGAAAGCCAATGTGGTAGAGTTAAGATTCCAGCAATTGGCGCCTCCAAAAGAAGAGAAACCGAAATTACAAACCAATAAAGCAAACGAAGAAGGTGGTAGCGGAGATTCAGGTTCAGCGCCTGTTACACCGGCACGCGCGCAGAAAATTGCTGACCGTAACCAACGTGTAAGTGTTCAGTACAAAGATGGTACTGTAAAACGTGAAGTGAAATACAAACACGTAGAAGAAGACGTAATCAGCGGTAAAGCTGTGTTGGTTGATTGATAGCTATTTTGTAAAATAGAATACTTAGGAAGTCGCTAAATTTTAGCGGCTTCTTTTGTTTTAAAGCATTAAATAGCTAAAAAACTGTATATTAGATACCCATTTAAGGTAAAACCACAATTCTCGCCAGCCAAGCAAAATGACGTACATCAAACACTATGAATCTCCGTTGGGAGCTCTTGAAATAATAGCAACTGATACCCATCTCACACACGTGCTTTTTCGGGAAGCGCAGAAAAAGCCTAGCCGCCAGTTGCAGGAAACGCCTGAAAATTCACCTATTATTGAAGAATGCATCAGGCAGTTTGACGCTTACTTTAAGGGCACACTCAAAGACTTTGATATACCATTGGCAGCACAAGGAACTGATTTCCAGAAAATGGTCTGGGAAAACCTCAAAGGCATTCCTTATGGCAAGACCATATCATACCTCCAATTGTCTCGTATCATTGGCAACGAAAAGGCTATCAGGGCCGTTGGCGTAGCTAATGGCAACAATCCACTCACAATTATTCTGCCATGCCATAGAGTAATAGGTTCTGACAAAAGTCTGGTTGGGTATGGTGGCGACTTATGGCGTAAAGAATGGCTGCTGCGCCACGAAGGCAGTTTACCTAAAGAAGAGCAGTTGAGTTTATTTTAATAAGTTTAGCAGTAAAGAGAGCAAAAACAAAAATAGCAGTAAAAAGCTGTCGAACAACCCTTTACTGCTATCAATATTGTTAATCGCTTAAAGCGAATTATTGCATACTAGCTACTGTTTTTTTGCTATCGTATGGCATCAATACAGTATCAACTACGTGCGTAATACCATTACTCTGATAAATATCTTTGGTAGTAACTGTGGCAGTCATACCATTTTCATCAGTAACTATCAGGTTATCGCCACTCATCGAAAATTTCAGTGTACCACCCTGCATAGTTTTTACTGAAAGCGTACCATTGTTGCCGTTGATACCGGCCATAATATCGTTAGAATCCCATTTACCATCAATCACATGGTATTTCAAAACCTTGGTTAAGGTTGCTTTAGATGGTGTAGCACCAATCTTCATAAATGCTTCGTTAGTAGGCGCAAAAACCGTATAAGGGCCTGGTCCTTGAAGCGTTGTTACCAAACCAGCCGACTTAATTGCTGATACAAGCTTTGTGTGGTCTTTAGATTCCATAATATTCGAAACCAAATTTTTATGAGAGCTCATTTCAGCACCACCAACCGTAACTTTCGTATCACTTGTTTCCTGCGCAAACGTCCCCAATGAAATCAAAGCAGACGCTAATAATAATGAGATAGTTTTCATGACTGTAAAATTTTTGTGAATACTTTATTTTTTAAGCAAAGTATGCTCGCAAATAATAGTAAAGAAACTGTTCCAGCATGATAAAATGGGTATTTTTAGCAGAAAAGCTGTAAAACGGCATTAAAATCACCAAAAAGTGTGTAGATTTTTTTCCCCTATAGCCTAAAAACAAGAAATAAGTATAAACAAGTCCGTTCGGCTAGCATAAAACAAAAGCCCCTATATCGGTAAGATATAAGGGCTTTATCATAAAAGTAGGTGTTCAAAATTTTGAACGCCTACTTGTTATATTCAATTAAACATATTCTCTACGTTGTTTGGCAGCATCTTGTGCTTTGCGTTTTTCAGCGGCAGCTTCCAATTCTGCTTTGTTACCAACGATGATGTTCTGGTATTTACGATTACCTGTTCCGGCAGGAATCAAGTGCCCTACGATAACGTTTTCTTTCAAACCTTCAAGCATATCACGCTTACCTCTTACAGCAGCTTCTGACAATACTTTAGTGGTTTCCTGGAACGATGCCGCAGAAATGAATGATTCAGTGCCTAACGAAGCAGTTGTGATACCTTGAAGCGTCGGACGAGATACGGCCGGCATAGCATCACGCACCTGGATTTGTGCTAAGTCAGCACGTTTCAAACGGCTGTTCTCATCACGCATCTCACGAGAGGTGATAATCTGACCCGGTTTGAATTTATCCGAAGCACCTGCATCCATTACCACTTTTTTATCCATAATCTTGTCGTTAGCCAAACGTACCACCCATTTGTCAACCATTTGGTATTCAAGGAATAATGTATCTCCTGAATCAACGATTTCAACTTTTTGCATCATCTGGCGTACAATCACCTCGATGTGTTTGTCTGAAATCTTCACCCCTTGTTGGCGATAAACGGCTTGTACCTCGTTTACTAAGTATTCTTGTACGGCGGTAGGCCCTTTGATTCGTAGAATATCGGCTGGTGTAATGGCACCGTCTGATAGAGGGTCACCTGCTAAAACGAAATCACCATCTTGTACCAGAATCAATTTTGATAGAGGTACCATGTATTTCAATTTAACACCGTCTTTTGCTTCTACGAAAATCTCACGATTACCACGTTTTACCGAACCATATTGTGTGATACCATCAATTTCAGATACAACCGCAGGATTCGACGGGTTACGAGCCTCAAATAACTCGGTTACACGAGGCAAACCACCCGTAATGTCACGGTTCATGTTGATGGCACGAGGGATTTTTGCTAATGCCTGACCTGCTTTAATCTTCTGACCATTTTCAACAGTCAGACGAGCCATTACAGGTAAGTTATACGCTTTATCTTCTTCGCCACCAGGTACTCTTACAATGATAGCAGGGTTTTTCGAACGGTCTTTCGACTCGATGATTACCTTATCACGGAAACCAGTTTGCTCATCGGCCTCTTCTTTATACGTGATGTTTTCTTCGATAGCTTCGTACTCGATAGTACCATCTAACTCAGAAAGGATAACGGCGTTGAATTGGTCCCAATGACAAAGAGAATCTCCTTTTTTCACAACATCACCATTTTTCACCTCTAAAGTAGCACCATAAGGTACGTTATTGGTAATAAGGATATTGTTTGTACCTTCTTCAAGGATACGAATCTCACCACGACGACCCAACACGATAGTAATCTCGTTACCTTCACGGTCAACCGATGGTACAGTACGCAACTCTTCAAGTTGGACAACACCACCAAACTTAGCTTTGATGCTCGCATCAGAAGCAACGTTTTGGGCAGTACCCCCTGTGTGGAATGTACGAAGTGTAAGCTGTGTACCAGGCTCACCAATTGATTGTGAGGCAATTACACCCACGGCTTCACCCATGTCAGCCATGCGGCCTGTTGCAAGGTTACGTCCGTAACATTTTGAACAAACACCTGTTTGAGTTTCGCAAGTTAATGCAGAGCGGATCTCTACAGTTTCAATAGCTGTTTCATCTATCTGAGCAGCAATTTCTTCTGTGATTTCTTCACCTGATTTGATAATCAGTTGTTTCGTAAGTGGGTCAATAATATCATAAACTGATGTACGACCCAAAATACGCTCTGATAGAGGCTCAACTATATCTTCATTGTCTTTCAAAGCAGATACTTGAATACCACGTAGCGTACCGCAATCTTCTTCGTTTACTACTACGTCTTGAGCAACGTCATGTAAACGACGAGTAAGATAACCCGCATCGGCAGTTTTCAAGGCTGTATCGGCCAAACCTTTACGAGCACCGTGTGTAGAAATAAAGTACTCTAGTACGTCAAGACCTTCTTTGAAGTTAGACAAGATTGGGTTTTCGATGATTTCACCAACCGAACCTTGAATATTTTTCTGTGGTTTCGCCATCAATCCACGCATACCGCCCAACTGACGCACCTGCTCTTGCGAACCACGTGCACCCGAGTGCATCATCATGTAGATTGGGTTGAAACCGCCTTGATCGGCTTCTAATTGTTTCAATAGTACCTCACGAATACGGGTGTTTACACGGCCCCAGATGTCGATAATCTGGTTGTAACGCTCACGCTCTGTGATAATACCAAACATATAGTTATTCTGAACTTCTTCAACCTCTGCTTTCGCATCGGTGATTAGTTTTGTTTTTTCCGGCGGAACGATGATGTTATCCAAACCGATAGACAAACCACCTCTAAAGGCCGTCTGGTATCCTAGTTCTTTGATATCATCAAGGAATTTCGCAGTACGGGCATATCCGGCTTCTTTGAATACACGACCAATCAACTGTTGAAGTTTTTTCTTAGTCAATAATTCGTCAAGATAACCTACTTCTTCAGGCACACATTGGTTGAAAAGAATACGACCAGCTACTGTATCAACTACTTTATCAACTAATTGACCATTTTCGTCTTTTACTTTTACACGGCATTTAATGTAGGCATGTTTTGAAACTTTACCCTCATTCATACCAATGATTACTTCTTCTGCAGAGTAGAAAGTCATTCCATCACCCAAAACAGGAAGTTCCGGAGTCGATTTACGTCCTTTAGTTACGTAATAAAGACCCAATACCATGTCCTGAGAAGGTACAGTAATAGGTGCACCGTTGGCAGGGTTAAGGATATTATGAGAAGCAAGCATCAAGATAGATGCCTCCATGATAGCCTCTTGCCCTAGTGGTACGTGTACCGCCATCTGGTCACCGTCAAAGTCGGCGTTGAAGGCCGTACAAACCAACGGGTGTAACTGGATAGCTTTACCCTCAACCAATTTAGGTTGGAATGCCTGAATACCCAAGCGGTGAAGCGTAGGGGCACGGTTTAGAAGAACAGGGTGTCCTTTCAAAACATTTTCAAGAATATCCCAAACTACGGCGTCTTTTCTGTCAACTATTTTCTTAGCAGATTTTACTGTTTTCACGATTCCACGCTCAATCAGTTTTCTGATAATAAATGGTTTAAACAACTCAGCAGCCATATCTTTAGGCAAACCACACTCGTGTAGTTTTAACTCAGGGCCTACAACGATTACCGAACGACCAGAGTAGTCAACACGTTTACCTAATAAGTTTTGGCGGAAACGGCCTTGTTTACCTTTCAACATATCTGAAAGGGATTTCAAAGCACGGTTACCTTCTGAACGAACAGCGTTTACTTTACGTGAGTTGTCGAACAATGAATCGACAGCCTCTTGTAACATACGTTTTTCGTTACGTAAGATTACCTCAGGCGCTTTGATTTCCAACAAACGTTTCAAACGGTTGTTACGGATAATCACACGACGGTAAAGGTCGTTCAAGTCAGAAGTTGCGAAACGACCACCATCTAGCGGTACAAGCGGACGCAATTCTGGTGGAATAACCGGAACCATGCGGATAACCATCCACTCAGGTTTGTTTTCGATACGTGTGTTGGCATCACGCAAAGCCTCTACTACTTTCAAACGTTTCAAAGCTTCAGCTTTACGTTGTTGAGAAGTATCAGTTGCCGCAGCGTGGCGTAAATCGTAAGATAACTCATCTAGTTTGATACGAGAAAGCATCATTTCTAATGCCTCTGCACCCATTTTGGCGATAAATTTATTCGGGTCTTTATCGTCAAGCATCTGGTTTTCTCTTGGCAGTTTATCAACAATGTCAAGATACTCTTCTTCTGTAAGGAAGTCGTTAGCCGAGATACCGTCTTCGCCTTTGATACCAGGTTGAACAACCACGTATCGTTCGTAGTAAATAATTTGGTCGAGTTTCTTCGACGACATTCCTAACAAATACCCGATTTTGTTTGGTAAACTACGGAAATACCAGATATGTGCAACCGGCACAACTAATTCGATGTGCCCCATGCGCTCGCGACGTACCTTTTTCTCGGTTACTTCAACCCCGCAACGGTCGCAGATAATACCTTTGTAGCGAATACGTTTGTATTTACCACAGTGGCATTCCCAGTCTTTCACAGGTCCGAAAATACGCTCACAAAACAAACCGCCCATCTCTGGTTTGTAGGTACGGTAGTTGATCGTCTCCGGTTGTGTTACTTCTCCAAACGAGCTCTCCAGGATTGACTCCGGTGAAGCCAAACTAATGGTGATGCTGTTGAAGTCGCTATTAAGTTTTTTATTTTTCTTTAAAGACATTTTCAAGTATGATTGATGTGAAAATGATTTTTTAAAATCTTGGCGTGTCTCAATTTCTCAATCAAGACACGCCTATTGTTTTTGCTTATTGCAAGGTAATCTCTAATGCTAAACCTCTTAGCTCGTGTACTAATACGTTGAACGACTCAGGGATATTAGCTTTTGGTAGGTTTTCGCCTTTTACGATGGCTTCGTATGCTTTCGCACGGCCCACCACGTCATCAGACTTAACCGTCAGGATTTCTTGTAGAATATGCGATGCACCGAATGCTTCTAGTGCCCACACCTCCATCTCTCCGAAACGCTGACCACCAAATTGTGCTTTACCACCAAGTGGCTGTTGCGTAATAAGTGAGTATGGTCCGATCGAACGGGCGTGCATTTTATCATCAACCAAGTGGCCCAGTTTCATCATATACATGATACCTACGGTTACTTTTTGGTCGAATGGCTCACCAGTTAATCCGTTGTATAGTTGCGAACGACCAAACGGTGGTAATCCTGCTTCTGCCAACTCTGCTGATACTTCTGCTTCAGTAGCACCATCAAAGATTGGTGTAGCATATTTACGACCTAATTTACGACCTGCTAAACCTAATACAACCTCATAAAGCTGTCCGATGTTCATACGAGAAGGTACCCCAAGTGGATTCAATACGATATCCATTGTTGTTCCGTCTGCTAAGAATGGCATGTCTTCATCGCGTACAATACGGGCAACAACCCCTTTGTTTCCGTGACGACCCGCCATTTTATCACCTACTTTTAGTTTACGTTTTTTAGCAATATATACTTTCGCCAATTTCACGATACCTGCAGGTAGTTCGTCTCCAACTTCTAATACAAAACGCTCACGTTTGAAACGACCGATTACTTCGCTACGACGAGCCAGATAGTTTTTACATAGTGCAACTATCAGTTTGTTAAGCGCAAGGTCTTCTGTCCAACCATCCAGAATCACATCACCTAAAAGGTTTACTTCTTCTGGTACGTTATATTGGCTTTCGTCAACATAATTGTTTTTATCCGGGAATAAGTTGTTGGTAATATTCGAACGGTTGAATTTCACGCCTTTCGATATCAACTCATCACCAAATTTATGTTTCACACCCACAGTAGTTTTGCCATCTAGCAATTCTACCATTTTATCAAGCATTCTTTCACGCAATTCAAGTAAGGCTCTGCTGTGTTTTTTCATCAAAGCTTTAAGCTCGTCTTTGTGTTTCGAACGCTCTTCTTTACTAGGGCGAGAGAATAATTTTGTATCAATAATCACACCGTCCATTGATGGTGGTGCTTTTTTCGAAGCATCTTTCACGTCGCCGGCTTTGTCACCAAAGATCGCACGTAATAGTTTTTCTTCCGGTGTTGGGTCTGACTCACCTTTTGGTGTAATCTTACCAATCAGAATATCTCCTTCTTTTACTCGTGTACCAGTGCGTACGATACCGTTTTCGTCAAGGTTCTTAACAGTTTCTTCCGAAACGTTCGGAATCTCAGCCGTTAATTCTTCTTCACCACGTTTGGTATCACGTACTTCAAGTTCGTACTCTTCAATGTGGATAGAAGTGAAAATATCTTCACGTACTACTCTTTCAGATATTACGATTGCATCCTCAAAGTTGTATCCTTGCCAAGGCATGAAGGCAACCACAAGGTTACGGCCTAGTGCAAGTTCTCCACCTTGTGTTGCATAACCTTCTACCAGAATCTGTCCTTTTTTCACTTCCTGTCCTTTCAATACAATCGGACGGATGTTGATACAAGTATCCTGGTTGGTACGGCGGTGTTTGATTAGCTCATAAGTAGTAAGGTTTGTATCGAAACTAACCAAAGATTGCTCTTTTGTCCAGTTATAACGAACCTTAATTACGTTAGCATCAACAAACTCAATTACACCATCTTCTTCTGCTACTACAAGGGTACGAGAGTCACGAGCCAGACGGCCTTCAAGACCTGTACCTACAATCGGAGCTTCAGGGCGTAACAATGGTACGGCCTGGCGTTGCATGTTAGAGCCCATCAAGGCACGGTTGGCATCATCGTGTTCAATGAAAGGAATCAACGAAGCTGCTACCGATACAATCTGGTTTGAGGCAATATCCATGTAGTCGATTGAATCTGGCGTTTTCATCGGGAAGTCCCCTTCATAACGACATTTCAATGTATCTACCAAGAAATTACCATCTTTATCTACGTCTGCCGTTGCCATGGCAATATTTTTACCATCTTCTTCTTCGGCAGTAAGATATACAAGCTCTTTGGTTAGTTTACCATCTTCAATTTTCAGATATGGCGTTTCAATAAAGCCCATACCATTGATTTTGGCATACGTACAAAGTGATGAAATCAAACCAATGTTTGGTCCCTCTGGTGTTTCGATCGTACACAAACGGCCATAGTGGGTATAGTGAACGTCACGAACCTCGAAACCTGCACGCTCACGGCTCAAACCTCCTGGTCCAAGGGCTGACATACGACGTTTGTGCGTAATCTCGGCCAATGGGTTGGTTTGGTCCATAAACTGTGATAGCTGGTTAGTACCAAAGAATGAGTTAATAACCGACGAAAGCGTACGGGCATTAATCAAATCAACTGGTTTGAAATCTTCATTATCACGAACGTTCATACGTTCTTTGATAGTACGGGCCATACGAGCCAACCCTACGCCAAACTGAGCGTATAATTGCTCGCCTACGGTACGCACACGACGATTTGACAAGTGGTCGATATCATCGACTACTGCCTTTGAGTTGATAAGGCTGATTAAGAACTTAACGATTTCAACAATATCTTCAGTGGTTAATACCCCTGTTTCTAATGGTGTTGTTAGCGCAAGTTTTGTATTTACACGGTAGCGACCTACTTCTCCTAAATCATAACGTTTGTCAGAGAAGAACAAACCTTGAATAATCTCACGGGCTGTTGCTTCGTCAGGTGCTTCGGTGTTACGTAGCTGGCGATAGATTTGCTCAACCGCCTCTTTTTCAGAGTTTGAGCTATCGCGTTGTAATGTATTATAGATAATGTTAAATTCAGATACGTTGGCATCTTCACGGTGTAAGATCACCGATTTTTGCTCTGTATTCAAAATTGTAGTAATATCTCCTTCCGAAATAATAGAGTCACGCTCTAAGATTACCTCGTTACGGTCAATTGATACAACCTCACCTGTATCTTCATCTACGAAGTCCTCAGTCCATGTTCTAAGAACACGTGCAGCCAGACGACGACCGATAGCTTTTGTTAAAGCTTCTTTAGTGCCCGGAATTTCTTCTGAAAGACCAAACAGGTTAAGGATTTCTTTATCAGAACCAAAACCAATGGCACGAAGCAACGTAGTTACAGGGAATTTTTTCTTACGGTCGATGTAAGCATACATCACGTTGTTAACGTCGGTCGAGAACTCAATCCATGAACCCTTCATCGGGATTACACGTGCAGAGTATAACTTTGTACCGTTTGTATGCTTGCTCATAGAGAAGAATACACCCGGCGAACGGTGTAATTGTGATACAATAACACGCTCGGCACCATTGATAACGAAAGAACCTCTTTCGTTCATATAAGGAATATTACCTAAGAATACCTCCTGCTCGATGGTCTCGAAATCTTCGTTGTCGGCGTCGTTACAAATCAAACGTAATTTGGCTTTTAAAGGCACAGCATACGTCAGACCTCTGTCAATACACTCATCAACTGAGTATTTTGGTGGGTCAATTGTGTAATCAACAAACTCCAACACATAGTTCTCGCGAGAATCGGCGATTGGGAAGTTTTCAGCAAACACATTGAAAAGCCCTTCTTTTTTGCGGCTTTCGGCTGGTGTGTCAATCTGGAAGAAATCCTGGAACGATCTCACTTGCACATCTAGAAAATCTGGATAATCTACAGATGGGTGAACCGTTGCAAAACTTTTTCTACCGTTTACTGTCAGACTCAAGGCTTTGAAAGTTTTAAGTTTATAATTTTTTTTAAACAAGCTGTTAAATTAAAGCGACAAGCGGGCTCGTACTCCTGAACAAAGAGCCAATTTACTTATGCTAACAAACAAGCTGAAAATATATATTTCGTAGTGAAGAAGATAATTGGCCCTGTGCAACCGCCCTACGGAAAACGTGTTGTGTATCGGACAAAAATCTCATAATGATAAGCGTTGTTAAAGAGAGTATCGCTAAATAAGGTGCGAAATTATATAATAACAACTTAAAAAACAAATATTTATTGTAGAAATGTGTAGATTGTTTGAAATATTTTTGTATTATGCTGATTTCAAATCTATTTCCATTGTTTAGAGAAGCCAGTAAATGATTTGTGGCGCGAACTTTTAGTTCGCAGTAAACACACAAAACACCCTCCATCTGCGCCGAACTGGAAGTTCGCGCCACAAATATCCACCTTTCCATTTCTTCATCCCACAAAAAAGCCTGACCTTTGTGTTTTTTAAGATAGAGATACCAGAATAGTATGAAATACCATAGAGTATTGGTTGAAGCCATTGTATATGCCCTTCAACAGGTTTTTGTAGAAAACCGACAGGCCGACAAAGTAATTGAATATGTGTTGAAATCGAATAAGAAATGGGGTAGCCGTGATAGAGCCTTCATTGCTGAAAATACCTACGAGATTGTGCGCTGGTGGCGACTATTGAAATTTGTAACGCAACTTTCGGATACCACTGTGAGCGAGGAAGCACAATTCTGGCAATTGTTTGCGGCATGGCGAATTTTGCAGGGCGATAAACTACCAGTGTGGCAGGAGTTTGCGAAAATCAACGAAAAACAGATTTTAGCCCGCTTTGAAGAAGCACAGCAAATCAGAAAGATAAAGGAATCAGTACCCGACTGGATGGATAGCATCGGTGAGCAGGAACTAGGCGAAGAATGGAATGCAGAACTACAAGCCATGAACAAACAGGCTCCGGTAGTATTGCGTACCAATACTCTCAAAACCAATCCGGCTGATTTACGCCGTAAGTTTCAAGAGATAGGTATTGAAACCGACACGGTAAGTGATGTTACTGATGCCTTGGTTTTACAGAAAAGAGCCAACGTTTTCTCGACCGAAGCCTTTAAAAATGGTCTTTTTGAAGTACAAGATGCCGGAAGCCAGTTGATTGCCCCTTTTCTGGAAGTACAGCCCGGTATGCGAGTAATAGATGCCTGCGCTGGTGCAGGAGGGAAAACCCTCCACTTAGCAACGCTTATGGAAAACAAAGGGCGCATTATTGCTATGGATGTAGAAGATTACAAACTACAAGAACTACAAAGACGAGCCCGCCGCAATGGCATTGGTAATGTAGAAACTAAGTTGATAGAAGCCAAGACCATTAAAAGACTAAAAGAAAGCGCCGACCGCCTACTTTTAGATGTACCTTGCTCGGGCTTAGGTGTACTAAGACGCAACCCCGATGCTAAATGGAAACTCAAACCGGAATTTCTGGAGAATATCAAAAAAACACAAAGCGAGATTATTACCAATTATTCAAAAATGCTGAAACATGGCGGGAAAATGGTATATGCTACATGTAGTATTTTGCCCTCAGAGAGTGAGGAACAAGTAAAGAAGTTTCTTGTGCAGAATACGGAATATAAGTTAATAAAAGAGCAGCGTACTTCGCCTGCTACTGATGGGTTTGATGGCTTTTATATGGCGTTGATTGAACGAAAATAATGGCAATACCATTTGCTAAATGCCTATAAACAATGAAGAGTAGCACCGAAATGCTACTCTTTTTGTTTGGGATTTTTCTTAATCATCACAATCGCCAACTCTCCCAATATCGTTAATTATATACTTTTCTTTTTAGATGCGGCATTTTTGCCTGTACTTAGCAATTGCTCAATTTCTGTATATCCTAAAATTGATTTTACTACCTTGCCATTGTTAGGATCAATGAAAAACAATGTCGGATACCCTTTTACTTCGTAGATACTCGACAATCTCATACCTTCGTCGCTTTCCATGTCAATGGCAGCATTTACAAAATTCTGGTTGAAAAATTCGCCTAATTGTTTATCAGGAAATACTCTTGCCTGAAGCATTTTACACGGGCCACACCAAGTTGTGTAGGCATCCATAAAAATAAGTTTTTTCTCTGCCTTAGCTTTTTTTATGATTTCTTTCCAGGAAGTTTTCTCTTCAAATTTGATTCCTGTTGAGGCGTGTTGCGCAAAGGTTGACAAACTAAATAATAGCCCAAGGGTAGCAAGCAATAATTTTTTATTCATCAGTATTAAAGATTTGAAATTTTATACAAGATTAACGATAAAAACCTGACATTTAGTTTCTCGGCTTGAAAAAAAGCAGAATTTATTGTAAATAAGCCCCTCATATATCAAGTTTTGTTTCAAGATATGCTACTATTCTCTGAAATTTAGCCTATCTGTATGTTAGTAATTCTATTAAATGCTGCTATAAATACTTTTTCAATCTTGGCATTCCGTATTGATAATAGCAAGCGTTTTTGTTAATATTGTATATTATGATTTTGACTCGCTTTCAACAAGAATCTACAATTGTGGGAATACAATTAATGAAGGAATGAGATATTTAATAATTCTAGTTTTCATTGGCTTGCTTACAGGGTGTGAGCATCCAGGTCCAGTAACCAGAGATATAGAAATAGACGCATCTAGAGATACTACTATTATTGTATGGAAAAGAGGTTATGCTGATGGAGCCATTCTTAAAGTTACTGGAAATATTAATGCCGATGCTTTGGTTCGTATGCGACATCCTAATGAGCAAGATTATGGACTATATAAAGATATTCACTTATCAAAAGGCGACAATGATTGCAAACAAGGTTTAGGTGACCTTTATGGCTCTAGTTTCCATATAATCTATTACCATCAAAATGTTAGTAAAGGGAAGCTAAAATTAAATGTCAAGTTCTAATCAATGCTGATGATTAGGACTATGGCAAGCTCTTTTGTGCCAGTACCAGTTAAGGCCCGATGCTATCTGTTAAAAACTATAAGCTTTCTATGAGAAACAAATACTTACTTTTGCTATTAACTTTGACAAGCTGCCAAAATTCCACACAATCCTTTAACATAAATGCTGGTAGAGATACTACAATTAGCATAAAGAGAAAAAGTTCTTACACAACTCAAATGAGAGTTATTATCAAAGGAGAAATCCAAAATAATTGTATTATAATTCTTAAAGAAGGGAAACGCCCGGATAGCCTGGTCTTAAAACGTGTCTATGTCTTAGAAAGCGGAATTGTAAACGATACTCTTGGAAGTTCTGATATATATGCTGACTGGGGCGATATAATCTTCAAGCATCAGAATAATACTAAAGGCTCTCTAAAACTTGACATCAAGTTCTAATCAATGCTGATGATTAGGGCTATGGCAAGCTCTTTTGTGCCAGTACCAGTTAAGGCCGTATGCCGAGGCCATTAATAAGCCACCTGTTACGTTGAAGAACATTTCATAAGTATGAGATACAAAGAAAATACCTAAAACATTGAAGATTAAGGCTACTACAAGCAATCTAAGCGGTGTAGAATTATGATGATTCTTGTAATCTTTTCTTAACAAGTAAATAGCCAAACCCGCACTAACCGCAATGAGAAGAATTTCAGAACGCTCGCTGATGGCATTTTTACCCAAATAAGGCAACGAAGTAAGTATAAATGGCATTGCAAGACAATGAATTGTGCAAAGTATAGATAGCCACAGACCTACTTTATTGAGATTATGATAATGAGTGAATATTTTTCGCATAAATAATGAAAAATTGTGTCACCGAAACAATGACACAAAGATACAACAATTATGCAACATCATTGCAATTGTTTTAGTTCATTCTGCAAAATATACTTGCAAGCCTTATGGCTGCACACCTAACTTTATCAGGTTATTACGCGCATCAACGTAGTTTGGGTTACGTTTCATTACCTCTTTCAAATCTTTTATTGCTCCTTCAGTATCACCCAGACTATAACGCGCCACGGCTCTATCGTTATAAGCAGTATCGACCGACATGCCCAAATCTATCATGCGGGTATAATCATTATAAGCTTCTTTAAACTTATTGGCTTTCAGGTTAGCAAAAGCACGCATACCAAGGTAAGCGGTTTTGTTTTCACCCATATCCATTGCCGTTGTGAAATCGCTGGCTGCTTGCTCAAAATTACCTGCATCACGGTTAGCTATACCACGGTTATAATAAGCAATGAATTTGCGATGCTCCGGCGATTTATCGATGCTCTTCTGATAAAAATCCAAAGCCTTTTTATAATCTCCTTTCAGGTAATAGGCATTAGCCAATGCACCATTTAAAGCATAAGAATCTACCCCTTTCGAAAGCGCATATTCGCCATAAAGCAGTACGTTATTAATCTCACCCGAGCGGCCGTAATGGTTAGCAAGGTTCTCATTTACAACCGGCGATGTTGGCTCATATTTGTAAGAATTGGCAAATAAAGTACCCGTGTCTTTGTAGGTGAGTGTTTGCTTATAGGTAAGGTACATAAAAATAAGTGCTACAATGGCACTTCCTCCCAGTATCAGATTCTTGGCTTGTACCTTCTGATTCAGCACATAAAATACCACAAATAGTCCTCCGAAATATGGAATATAAGCATAACGCTCAGCTAGAATAGCTCCCCCTACCGATAAGAACTGTAATACCAAAAGTATGGTAAAAAAGAAAAAGAAAATACCAAAGAAAACGGCTTTCTGGCGTTTATAAGCCAACACACCTAAACCAAGAATAATAAAGGCCCAGATAGGTGCTGTAACAAACTGAATGGCATTATACTGGTCGGTAGCCGGATACCCATAGAAATTATGCTGATTGATAGGCACAAACATTTTAAAGATATAAACCAGAAAACCATAAAAACCGAACTTCAGTTTTGTACCCATTGTAAACACATTGGCAATGGCTACATCGGCTGTCATTTTTTCGATTCTTCCGCCTAAATTACCACCACCTTGTATATGCACAGCTAAAGCACCAATCAACAAAGCAACGATGAAGAACGGTAGTTTTGAAGTAATATTTTTAACTGTAATAAAGCCTCTATCGAACCAATAATCTATCAGCAATAAAACCAAAGGTAATACCACCGCCATGGCTTTTGATAAGCAAGAGAGCACAAAGAAAACAAAACAATAGATATAGAATTTGCGCTGGTTTTGCTCTAAATATTTTACATAATGAATACAAGCCAAGAAGAAAAACAAAGTGTATAGCACGTCTTTGCGCTCTGCTATCCACGTAACCGACTCGACGTGCATTGGGTGAATACCCCAGAAAAGCGCCACCAGAAAACTCACCAGTATATTATCTTTGGTTAGTTGACGGGTAAACTTGAAAATAAGCAAAGTATTGGCTAAATGTATAAGCGTATTCACTACTATAAACGACGCTGCTCCTTTACCAAATAAAGCCGAATTGAGCCATAAACTTGCCATTGTAACCGGATGGTAGTTCAGGGCGCTTTCAACACCTAATAGACGAATCAGGTTGGCAAAAGTAGGGTTTTGTACCATGATGTTATCGGTAACATACATGTTATCATCCCACAACACAAAATCATTTGAGAATCCGGCCCAGAACGAAATTAAAACTGCTACGCCAATAATGATAGATGCTACAACGGGATTTAATGAAAAACTGTTATCTGCCGACTGATTGGGAAGTGTAGCTGCTACTGATTTTGGTTTTGTTGCTTGGGGAGGAGTGCTTTGATTAGGTCTTTGTTTATTTTTAGCCATAATTAATACTATTTGGAATCTCGTAGCGAAGATAACAATTTCTTTGCCAATTCTACAAAACAAAAAAAGGTGAGCACTATTAAAATGCTCACCTTTACTCTTAAAATCCGTCTTTTTCGGCTTCTTTTTTCTTCTCGTCTTTTTTCTGAGTTTCTTCCTTAGGTACTGTTGCCAGTTTTTTAGGGTCGGTCTTTTTACCTTTAGGCGGTTCTTTTATGCCTTTATAGGTTTCTAAGAATACCTTACGGAAAAGAATCGCCTCTGAGTAATCAACGGCAATAACCTGATAACTCTTGTCTTTTTTCTTCTCGCCTTTGGTTACCAATGCGTTAAAGGCGTCGTCAGAAGAAATAATACCCATTTCACCTTCTTTATAACCAAAGTAGTACCAGTTTTCGCCTGATAGTTCCAGGAAGATATACATTTCGTCAACACCTGTCGGGTTCTTGCGAATCTCTACATAGCCATCAACCTTGGCATTAATATCTGTTTCACCAATGTTAGAGATACCCAGCTTACCTACACTTCTGTAAGCATTTTGCTTAGGCTCCCATTGTAGTTTCAAGTCGCTGAAAACCATTGTATTGATAAACTTCGGCGAAAACTTAAACAAAGGCACATATTCTTTAGCCGAACGTGTTTTGTAATCTTCAATGTCTTTATCACCTACAATGCTACCAATTTTTGAAATCAACTCAGGTGAGTTTAATTCTATTGCAGCTTCGTTAACTCCTTGGTCAAGGTTGGTTTTCACTATTTTGTTTGCCATGTGTGCCAGAATAGGCTGCACAACCGGGAAGTTCACCAGCATCATGGTATTAAACTCATGCTTTGGTGTATCAAGGCGTATTTTGGCAAAACCTGATGTTTGAAGATATTGTGCAAGGTCGTTGCTCAACAAGTTGAACTTACCTTCCAGATTAATAATACCTTTATCTTCAAGCAATTCATATTTATTACTAACAGGCACTTTTTCGCCTTCTAGTTTTATGCTGAATAGTTTATTAGGTTCGTCGCGGCGCAAAACACCTGAACCTATAAAAACATCCTGATCTTCTTCTACTTCTTTAGCTGATAAGAACGTTGGGTACAACCCATTGCTTGATGCCGTAGTTCTGAAATGCAAACCTGCAAAAAGTAAAGACTCGTTGCTTTTCAAGTTCTTATCTACAGTAATCGCCACTTCTTCCGATTTATCGCCTTTATACGGAATCCAGTATCCACCCAGATTCGGGTATTTCTTCAAAACAGGCAATACAAAACCATCTAAAGTCAGGTTTTTGACAGGTGCCAGCATCGAAATTTCACCCTGGTATATAATTTTAGGAGATAAATACAAACTATCACGGTCTTTTACAGTAGCATGGGCATAGGTTGAGTAGTTTTTATCTTTGGTTTTCTTACCATCTGCTGCTACGGCTGCCATTTCACGTATCTCAAAGTCTCCCATTTTAATATTGAAAGTATCTTTGCGCACGTTTACAAACTGATATGAGGCATCGCCAGTAAATTTGTTTTTAGATAAAATCTGTATGTTACCATTTCGTAGGTTATGATAACCATTCAGGGTATCGATAGTCAAACGGGCATTTTTAAACGGCAACATTTCTGCATCTCGGCGAACCGCCACCAGCCCTTTATCAGGAATAATCTTGGCATCGGCCGATTTAATAAATGGCACACCACCAATATTAAAAGTCATTTGCTCAATATCATACATTGCCGAGCTACCATTAAATGCCAGCCCCAATTGTTCGGCATTAGTTGATGTAAACACCGAAGTAGCTACATCGCCTTTCATGCTGATTTGCTTTTTCTTGATGTTCCACTCTGCACGGTCTATATTGGTTTTATAGGCTGCATACGGAAACTCAAACGATGATTGTTGCGTACTGTCGTTAAAGTTACCCTCGTTGGTAGCAATGTTTACAATGCTGGTATTTACATTGAAATTCACATTTACGTTTTTACCCAACAATACTGATTTTGAAGAAGCAGTTGCCGACTTGATATTGAACTGAGATTTATCAGCGGTAAAGCCTTCTTTGTTAAACTTAAACTGGTCGGAACCCGTTTCAGAATCTGTGCGCACCAACTGACCAAGCCCGAATAAACCTCCTTTACGAACCAATATTTTTCCTTTTAGTGACGAAGACCCCGCATAGAAGTTAAAACCCTCTTTAGAAGCAATCAGCATTGAGTCGGCTTTAGGAAGCCATTTCAATGTATAGTCTTTGATTTCTACCTGTGGGAAATAAGACGCACCTGCTTTATTGGTTTCAACTACTTTGCCTTGTTCACCTTTTGCCAATAAAGAGTCTGTTGCAAAGAATATTTCTTTGGCTGTGAGTGTTGCTGCCAGGTGAGTTATGTCTCCTTCGGTATGTAAGCCTTTGCCATCCATTACAAGTGGTGAGGCAAACTTAACGGAGGTTTCGTTACCAAACACCGGATATTTGCCTGTTGGTACTTTGTGTGCAAAGCCGATGGTAGTATCTGGCATTACACGAAGTTTTTCTTTGAAAGGCTTAAATATTTCGCCTGAATAAAATGTACCTGCAAACTCCATGTCTTTTGTGCTCAAGCTATCATAATCGATTTTTGGCACTTCAAAGCGTACTTCTCTATTATAAGCTTTTTTACCTCTAAACTCGTCATCAAAATAGACCGTTACGCCTTTATCTATTTTCAGCATTGGGTACTGCGGTAAAGACTGTTTACCCGATTTATTGTCTGGTTTATTGAGGTAAACAACCCCAGGGTTATCGTATTTTATTCTACTGCCAATCTCTCTTCGGCCACCTTTATTATATACTGCGGCTGGTGTAAAGGTAATAGAGTCTATCTTAGGCAGCGAAAGCATATATTTTTCGTAGTCGAAAGTCAATTCCTGCCCTGCAAAACGGTAGTTTTTGGTTTTAAACTGGCCGTTGAAAGTAAAGGTTCTGTTTTTGCCTACTTTTATGGTTTGGTCATAAGGTGCAATAAAAGCCCTTAACGAATCGCTCAGATTAAAACGTTTTACCCCTCGTATCACCAGACTTTTATCATTCAATGTTAGCGTAGCATTAGCAGTAGAGTCTTTGCTGGTACCATAAACAGACGGAATGAGTATCTCATCAAAATCCTTTTTGCCTGTATTGGCCATCAGATAATGGTTGCCTTTTGTAGTAATGCTGTAAAGGTCGGTTGAAGGATTATAGTAAATAAAGCCTTGCTGCACAGCCACCATTAAACCAGATTTAAGGGTTTGAGGTGCTATTTTATTATTATTAAAAGCGGCAACTTCATTTACACTAAAACTCGTCTTGTTGTTTTTTTGTATAAAGTTTGATGCAACCAACAGCGGATTAAAACCACCACCACTACTAAGGTTTGTTAATCTTTGAGAATCAAAAAAATCTAGAGACTCAAAAACTGCCGGAATCTGTGTTCTACCCGATATAATATAGAAATCCATTTTACCTTCTGCCAGACTCCATCGCATGGCATCGCATTTAATGCTCATCTGGTGGTAGGTATCGGTAAAAGTAGCATCTTTAAATCCGCCACCATCCATTTTATTTAAACGCAAAATACCATCGGCAGGTACATAATTCAACTTTAAAGCCGGATGATAAATTGAATCTTTTTCGATATAGGTTACAAAACTGGCTGACTGTGCGCCAATAAACGAATCGCTGATTTCGAAACGGGTACTGCTGGTTTTAAAAGCTACTTTGCCATCTTGCTTTACGGTAATGCTCGAATAGGAGTTCTGAACCGACGATGAGAATATACGCTTGCCTATAATCGAAAATCCACCTTTATATTCTATACTTTTATCAATGTTTTTAATGAAAGCATCGCTTTGGTAAGACATAAAACGTGGATACGTAGCTTGGGCATTTTTAGCACGTTTTTCGCCCTTAAACTCAAGCACACCCTTGATAGGCGCCGTGAGGCGCTGTGCATAAGTAAGTGTAACTTCTTCGCCCGTAAAACGTGGGGTTCTGATTTCGAAAGTATAATCTCCCAAAACCGCCGATATTTCAGGCATGCCAAGGTTTTCCCAAGTGATAGTACCACCTTTACCCACAAAAACACCATCTTTTAGAGCTATTGTACCAGAGGTTTTAGCAACAGTAACCGAGTCGCTGGCAGTTGCCAGAATCAAATCTACATTATTTATCTCTAGCGCAACCCCGCCCAAAACAGGCATAGCCTTTTTTTCGGTAGCTTGCATAGCCGGCGCAGTAGTATTTGCCGAGGCGTTTGATGGGCTGGGTTTATCCCAATCGTCAAAATACTTAGAGTCTTCGGCCGCAGCAGGAGTAGCTGCATCGTTGCTTG
Organism: Emticicia soli; assembly: GCF_037860775.1. Lineage (NCBI taxonomy): Bacteria > Pseudomonadati > Bacteroidota > Cytophagia > Cytophagales > Leadbetterellaceae > Emticicia > Emticicia soli. Next base: position 373,238 of record NZ_JBBEWC010000004.1, read on the forward strand.
CAGGTTGCTGAGCTTGAGCGGTTTCTTGCGCTTTGTCTAGAAATTTAAAATCAAAAGTGCCACCAAGTGCATACAAACGGTTAAAGCCAGAAACATAAATTCTCCGTTTCTCCAGAAAATCCTTAAAAGTCTCAAAAATTCTGGTTGCTGTTTTTAAATCGTAGAGTTCAACAGCTTTGCTGTTTACATTCAAGAAATTATCCAGTTTGGCTTCGTCGTATTTTTCCTGGTTAATTACCTTGTCTATAATCAGAAAGAAGTAATAAAATTGAGCCATCTTGTGGCCTTTGGTACCCATTTTTTTTGCTGTGTTCATCAGAACTGCTTTCTGATTGGCAGTAAAACGGTTTGTCCAGTACGACTCAAATTTATTTCCCATCTCAATGGCTATGGCATTATTGCCTGTTGCCATTACTGTTTTTATCTCACTAATAAAGGTTTGCGGATTGTCCGATAACCTGATTGACTGTGCTTTTGCAGAAAATGACAAAAGAATCCCACAACAGAAGATGATAGAAAGATGCCGCATAAGTGAAAGAGCAGCGATTAATTTCGCCTTTTTAATTTACCGATATTTAAAAACGACCGCCGCCCAGTTATTCTTGCTTAGTTGGGCTACTTTTTTTAAACCAACAGACTCGGCAATAGTTTCAATATCAGCTATATCTTTTTCATAAAAACCGCTTACAATTAATTCGCCGCCCGGCTTCAGGAATGTTACATAAGCAGGTATCTGGCTGATAAGTATGTTTCTGTTAATATTAGCCAATACAATATCATACATGTCGTGTGGCTCATCTTCTATTGTGCCGAGTCTCACAATTACATTCGATACGTCGTTTAATTTGACGTTCTCAATTGTGTTTTCGACCGACCATTCATCAATATCAAAGGCACTGATAGTAGTTGCACCTAGTTTTGATGCCAAAACAGCCAAAATACCCGTACCAGTGCCCACATCAAGCACTTTTTTGTTGGTATGCTCAATGCCAAGTTGGTGCTCCATCACCATCGAAGTTGTCTCATGGTGACCTGTGCCAAATGACATCTTAGGCGTAATAATGATTTCGTAAGGAAAATCAGACTTAGGTTCATGGAAATCGGCACGGACGTAAATCTGCTCACCTATCTGAATCGGCTGGAAATTCTTTTCCCATTCTTCGTTCCAGTTCTGGCGGGCTATCTTTTTAAACTGGTAAGAAATGGCCGTGCGAGATGCATAGTTTTCTAGCATTTGCTTTATAGCCAAATCGTTGAAAAGTTCTTCCTGAACATAGGCTTCCAGCCCTTCGTCTGTCTCAACAAACGATTCAAAGCCTAATTCGGCTAATTCTGCCATCAAAATCTCGACAAAATCAGCATCTATTTGTAGTGTTAATTCTATATAATCCATGCCGTAAAGTTCGGAAATTCTTCTGAAAACAAAGAATTTTATATTAAAGTCTCACAGGCACTTTTACTTCTGTGTTTTCCCAACGCAATATCATATCACTTCCGCCTTCTGCTGAGGCAAAATCAATCTTAAATTGTTCTACAGTTTCAGCTAGTTTACTGGCAGGCACATCTACTCTTAATACGTCTTTTGTTTCATCATATTCAGTACCCCATTGGCCTGTCTGGCTATTAAAAATGATTGTCCAGTTATCGGTATTCGGAATCGTCCATAGCGTATATTTTCCTGCTTTCAATGGTTTATCAGCTATTTTTACGTCTTGCTTTACCTCAAAAATAGTGGCTTCGTTAGCACCTGTTCGCCATACTTTGCCATAAGGCAGCAATTGGCCAAAAATAACACGGTCTTTTTTATAGGGCCGGCAATAATCAACCTGTACCGAAAGGCCGTTCTGATTAAAGCTGGCAGTATCAGCAGGGCTTTTGCTTTTTGTAAAAGTAAGAAAGCCATAAAAGGCAAGCGCTAGCACTGCCACGCTTATGATTACGATTTTCAGAATTTTATTCATTTTTTTTCAGGTTTTATGGTTAAATATAAAATTTTTGCGTATTATATTAGCATTCAGAATTTAGCTCAAAAAACATATCTGTTGCATTTATTTTTGTATCGTATAAAATAAAATAAAGTTTTTTGCTGATTTCATTTCAGAAAACAACAATTTTGCAACAGAAATACAGCTTATGGTTTTAGAAAAAATAAATTATGAAAACCAAAGCTGAAAACAGAGAGTTTAACTGGTATAAGTATGAGGTAATTAGTACCAAAATATTTTATCAATGGAACAAATTGCTTTAAAATTAAGGTTAATTAAATAAATTTGAGAGTTTAGCTGGCAAAAAATTAATACAATGTTAGATATTATTCATTTACTACCTGATTCTATTGCAAACCAGATTGCAGCAGGAGAAGTTGTGCAACGACCGGCCTCAGTAGTAAAAGAATTATTAGAGAATTCGATTGATGCACGTGCTAATACTATTCAGTTGATTGTAAAAGACGCAGGCAGAACGCTGATTCAGGTAATTGACGATGGCATGGGAATGTCGGCAACTGATGCCCGCATGAGTTTTGAAAGACACGCAACTTCGAAAATAAAAACTGCTGAAGATATCTTTGCTATTCGTACTATGGGTTTCAGAGGCGAAGCACTTGCTTCTATCGCTGCCGTTGCACAGGTTGAACTTCGTACCCGCCGTCTGGTTGACGAAGTTGGCACCATGATTCGGATCGAGGGTTCGGAGTTCAAAAATCAAGAGTCGGTTTCTTGTACAAAGGGCACTAACTTTCAGGTGAAAAATCTGTTTTTTAATGTGCCGGCTCGCCGTAATTTCCTGAAGTCGAACCCCGTTGAAATGAAACACGTTTTAGACGAATTTCAACGAGTTGCTTTAGCGCACCCTAACATCACTTTTACGCTTTACCACAACGATGTTGAGGTGTATAACCTACCTGCAGGTAAATTAAGCAGAAGGATAGTTGATATTTTTGGCAAGACCTACCGTGAGCAACTGGCTACCTGCGAAGAAGAAACGCCTTTTGTAAACGTAGAAGGCTATGTGGGCAAACCTGAGTCGGCCAAAAAAGGTAGAGGCGAACAGTTTTTCTTTGTCAATAAGCGTTTTATTAAACATAATTACCTGCACCATGCGGTGTTAAGTGCTTTTGAAGCCACCATACCCGAGGGTAGCAGCCCATTTTATGTTTTGTTTCTGGAAATTGACCCTTCGCATATTGATATAAACATTCATCCGACAAAAACCGAAATAAAGTTTGATGATGAGCGGGCAGTATATGCCATCATCAGGTCGGCTGTGAGGCGTGCTATAGGTGTTTACAACCTTACGCCTACTATTGATTTCGAATCAGATATAAACTTTGGTAATATTACCTCTACGAGCCGTTTTACCGATAATCCATCGCCTATTAACTCGGGTATTTCTGACTTCGAAAAACCTCGTCAGAGTGCAAGTTCATCTTTACCACCTGTTGATGATGATTCATTTAGAGACAGGTCTAATACCGAAAACTGGCGTAAGCTTTTTGAGGGACTGGATAGCTTTAAACCCAACAATCAGACTAATCTTGATTTTCATGCTTCTGCTACTCAAAGAGACTTTCAGAGAGATGAGCCTATAACGCTGGGCAGTAAAGCTAACGATATTACTGACGAAAGCAGACGCCTAGCCGAAGTCAAAGACATTAGTGCGATTCAGGTACAGAACAGATTTATTGTGGCTCAGGCAAAAAGCGGCTTAATGCTGATAGACCAGCGAGCTGCTTATGAGCGTATTCTGTACGAGAAGTATTACAACAATGTAAAAAACAAAAATTCGTTTACGCAACAATTGTTGTTCCCGAAAACTCTCGATTTACACCCCTCTGATTTTCAGTTGGTTATGGAAATTGAGGACGAAATAAAAGCACTCGGATTTTCGTTTGAAGAATTCGGGCAAAATACCATTAAAATCACTGGTGTTCCGCCAGAAGTACAAGAAGAAAACGAAAAAGAAATTTTTGAAGGCTTAGTGCACCAATTCAAAACTAATCAGAATGATTTACATCTTGATAGTGTAGAAAACGTGGCTCGTTCATTCTCAAAAAAATCTTCTGCCAAATATATTGGCGAACTTTCGAAAATTGAAATAAATTTACTGATTCATCAACTTTTTGAAACGGCTGTTCCTGCTTATACCCCTAATGGTGAACCAATTATGACTATATTGTCGTTGGAACAATTAGCCGAACTCATACTAAAAAAATAAAAGAAAGCTATGTTTTATTTAAGCCCGGTTGCTCGTAATTTATTGATTGCCAATGTTGTAGTTTTTTTACTATCAAATTTTTTAAATCAAAATTATATTACTCAGCAATTTGCCTTCTTTAACCCTATTTTACCCGGAACTCCTGATTTACTGAATCCGAATTTCAAGATATGGCAGCCCTTTACCTATATGTTTATGCATGGTAGTTTAGGGCATTTATTAAGCAATATGTTTGCTTTATTAATTTTTGGCTCAGGAATCGAAACATTTTTTGGTTCAAAACGTTTTCTTATATACTATTTGATTACAGGCGTTGGCGCAAGTTTTATTTACTCTTTCGTAAATATGTATGACATGCTTCAGTTCTCGCCTGATTCAGAAGTATATTGGGCTTTGGCATCAATACCAATGGTAGGAGCTTCGGGAGCTATTTTTGGGATTCTGATTGCGTATGCATATCTTTTCCCCAACAACGAGCTTATTATTTTTCCGTTTCCGGTGCCAATTAAGGCCAAATATTTAGTTGGCTTTTATGCATTATACGAGTTATACGCTGGTATTCAGGGTTCATCAATGGGAATAGCTCACTTTGCACACGTAGGTGGTTTGCTGGTTGGTTTCATTTTATTAAGATTTTTTGGCTTTGGTAAAGCACGGTATTAATTTTTATATAAATTTGTTTTAAGGAAGAAAGAGCGAGTGGCAAATTTTTTAGATGACATAAAAAATCCTTTCCGTCGCGGAAATACATTGGTGCAGCTAATGCTCATCAATGCAATAGTCTTTTTGTCTTTAGTTCTGACAGGAGCTATTTTATCGTTTTTTCCCGAGGGAAATGTCATTAATAAACTCATTAATGACAATGTTTTGCTTATTGCGCCTATTAAGGAGTTTATCTGGAAACCCTGGACTCTCCTTACCTACGGGTTTACACATTACAGTTTCTGGCATTTGCTATTTAATATGCTTACGCTCTACTGGTTTGGTACATTGGTGCAAGAGTTTATTGGCAGCCGGAAATTAATGAACATCTACATTATTGGTGGTATTTTAAGTGGTTTAATATATATCGGTATTTATAATTTATTATCGCTTACACCACAGGTTAATAACATCAATTCTACGGTACTTGGTGCTTCGGCAGCGGTTTGTGCGGTTATGTTTGCAGCGGTTACGCTTCTGCCTGAATACGAATTTTATTTCTTTGGCCTTTTTCTGATTAAAATTAAATACATAGCCTGGTTTTTCTTGCTCTTGTCGTTTATTGTGCCAAGTAGTGGTATTTCTCACTTGGGCGGAGCATTGGCAGGGTACTCTTATATTTATTTACTGCGGAAAGGTATTGACCTGGGTAGCCCTATAGAAACTATTGGTGACTGGTGGAGCAGCCTATGGCGACCGAAGCCTAAAATGAAAATTCCTCAGAGAAAATATAGCGAATCTACTGTTTCAAGCAAAGGTATCAGTAACACAAATCTTGACCCCAACTATTTCCCTGACCAAGACGAAGTAGATGCCATTCTGGATAAAATCGGTAAGTCTGGTTACGAAAGTCTTACAAAAGAAGAAAAACAAAAACTCTACAGAGCCAGCCAAAGAAAAGATTAGTAAAGCATTATATGTTTTTTTACGTACCTTTGTAAGCTTATCTGCCATCAGACTGCATAAGTATTGATGGACATCCCTGTTTAAACCCAAAAATTATAAAATTTATTTGCGTTATAATCAAACATTTTATGTTATGTTTGGTTTAGACAGAACAATCGACTTGTAATTTGTTATAAAGATATGCTCATCACACCCGGCGACCTTCTGGAATTCATCAACGAACCATCCGATCTAAGAAAACTTGACCGATCAAAACTTCCACAAATTGCCGACGAACTACGACAGTTTATTATTGATATTGTGTCTGTGTATGGTGGGCATTTTGGTGCCAGCCTGGGGGTAGTTGAGCTTAGTGTAGCTTTACATTATGTATTTAATACACCTGACGACCAATTAGTGTGGGACGTAGGGCATCAGGCCTATGGGCACAAGATTCTGACAGGCCGTAGAAAACAGTTTCATACCAACCGCTTTTATGGTGGTATTTCGGGTTTCCCAAAACGTAAAGAAAGCATTTATGATACTTTCGGAGTAGGCCACTCGTCTACTTCTATTTCTGCTGCATTGGGCATGGCCGTTGGGTCTATGCACAATGGCGATAAAAAACGCCAGCACATTGCTGTAATCGGCGATGGCTCCATGACAGCCGGAATGGCTTTTGAAGCCATGAATCATGCAGGTTCGTTGAAAGACGCCAATCTACTGATTATTCTGAACGACAACTGCATGGCTATTGACCCTAACGTAGGGGCTTTAAAAGAATATCTGACCGATATTACTACTTCACAGACCTACAACAAAGCCAAAGACGATGTCTGGAACTTGTTAGGTAAAATGAGCAACTTTGGCAAAAGTGCAAGAGAAATTGTGCAGAAAGTAGAAAATGCCATGAAAGGTGCTTTACTGAGCCAGAGTAATTTGTTTGAAGCATTGAATCTTCGCTACTTCGGCCCGATAGATGGGCACGACCTTAACCATATGGTAAGTGTACTCGAAGATTTAAAGAATATTCCGGGACCTAAAATATTACATTGCCTAACTGTAAAAGGTAAAGGCTACGCTCCTGCCGAAAAAGACCAGACCAAATGGCATGCGCCGGGTCTTTTTGATAAAGTAACGGGCGAAATAAAGAAAAAGGTATATGACCGACCAATGCCTCCGAAATATCAGGATGTATTTGGGCATACAATTGTTGAGCTAGCCGAAGTTAATTCAAAAATAATGGGGGTTACTCCTGCCATGCCTTCCGGCTCTTCGCTCAATATTATGATGAAAGCCATGCCTGAGAGGGCTTTTGATGTGGGTATTGCCGAGCAACACGCCGTAACTTTTTCGGCGGGTATGGCAACACAAGGCTTGGTAGTGTATTGCAATATCTACTCTACGTTTATGCAACGTGCCTACGACCAGGTGATTCATGATGTATGTATTCAGGAATTACCCATTATCTTCTGCCTTGACCGTGCAGGTTTTGCCGGAGCCGATGGCCCTACGCATCATGGTGCTTATGATATTGCTTTTATGCGTTGTATTCCGAATATGGTGATTGCCGCCCCTATGAACGAAGAGGAATTGCGCAATATGATGTACACATTCCAGCTAGATGAGGTACAGAAACTGAAAACAGCATTCACTATCCGTTACCCACGTGGCGAAGGTGTTTTACCTGATTGGAGACGCCCATTGCGAAAAATAGAAATAGGTAAAGGACAAAAAATAAAAGACGGAAGCGATGTTGCCATTCTGACCATTGGTCATATTGGTAATTATGCCGTGCAGGCTTGCGAAGCACTTCAAAGAGAAGGCATCAGCGCAGCGCATTATGACTTACGTTTTGTAAAACCGCTTGATGAAGCCCTTTTGCATGAGGTGTTTCAAAGATTCGATAAAGTAATAACTGTGGAAGATGGTTGCCTGAAAGGCGGCATGGGAAGTGCCGTATTAGAATTTATGGCCGACCACGAGTATACAGCCAAAGTAAAACGCCTGGGTATTCCTGACCGAATAGTAGAGCATGGCGAACAGATTGAACTACACCGCGAATGTGGTTTCGACCCTGAAGGAATAGCCGAAGCCGCCAGAGAAATGGTGAGTAACCGGATTTTGGTGTATTAATGTTACTGTAAATTTATTGGTATAATATAAGCGGCTAAGGCCGCTTAATTCGTTTTAAAAGTAGGAACTACAAACCTACTTTTTTCGTTAATTTCTAAATAATCTGCCATATATAGTGAGCGAAAAACATTTGAATGACATTGACCTGACTGGCTACGACCAAATAGAAGTTTTAGGCGCCAGAGAACATAATCTTAAAAACATTGATGTAAATATTCCCCGAAACAAACTGGTAGTTATTACTGGTATTTCGGGTAGTGGGAAATCTTCTTTAGCCTTTGATACTATCTATGCCGAAGGCCAAAGACGCTATATGGAGAGTTTCTCTTCGTATGCCCGTAGTTTTATTGGCGGTATGGAACGACCAGACGTTGACAAAATCAATGGTTTGTCTCCGGTAATTTCTATTGAACAGAAAACCACCTCCAAAAACCCTCGTTCTACTGTTGGTACAACTACCGAAATCTACGATTTCCTCCGTTTGCTTTTTGCACGTGCCAGTGAGGCTTTCAGCTATGTTACGGGCGATAAGATGGTGAAGCAAACACAAGACCAGATTATTGACCAGATTTTGCAGCAATTCGAAGGGCAAAAAATCACCTTGTTAGCTCCTTTGGTAAAAGGTAGAAAAGGGCATTATCGTGAGTTGTTTGTACAAATTGCAAAATTGGGGTACAATAAGGTAAGGGTTGATGGCGAGGTACTGGATATTAATCCTAAAATGCAGCTCGACCGTTATAAGATTCATGATATTGAGGTGGTAGTAGACCGTGTTATACCAAAATCTGACGACCGCTATCGCTTAACCCAATCGGTAAGCACAGCCTTAAAACAAGGCAAGGGTTCTATGATGCTGCTTGATACAGAGGGTAAAACTCAATATTTTTCTCAGAATCTGACCGACCCCAAATCGGGTATTTCTTACGAAGACCCTTCGCCTAATAGTTTCTCTTTCAATTCACCTTATGGTGCTTGTCCTACCTGTAACGGTTTGGGGACTATTGAAGAGATAACCGAAGATTCTATCATTCCTGATAAATCTCTAAGCATTAGCCGAGGGGGTATTGCTCCTTTGGGCGAGTACCGTGACTTATGGATTTTTAAGCAAATAGAAATTATACTCAAGAGCTTCAAATCCAATATTTCAACCCCCATAGATAAACTACCGCCCGAAGCCCTTAAAACTATCTTATATGGCAGCGAAGAGCCCGTAGCGGTGCCTTCGAAGAAATATCCAGGTACAGAATGGAATTCGACATTTGAAGGCGTAATTACGTTTTTGAAACGCCAGCAAGATTCTGACAATGATAAGATACAAGATTGGGTGCGTGACTTCTTGGTAATTAAAACCTGCCCTGATTGTGGTGGTTTACGTCTGAAAAAAGAATCGTTGCACTTCAAGATTGACCATAGAAATATTGCTGAACTGGCCGAAATGGACATTCGGGAAATTGCTGAATGGTTTGAAAATTTGGAAAGCCGCTTGTCAAACCGTCAGAATACCATTGCCCGTGAGATACTGAAAGAGATCCGTAAACGCATTGGTTTCCTTTTAGGCATAGGATTAGACTACTTAACACTTAACAGGCCGCTAAGAACCTTATCAGGTGGCGAATCACAACGGATTCGGCTGGCTACACAAATTGGCACCCAGTTGGTGGGCGTTTTATATATCATGGACGAACCAAGTATTGGTTTGCACCAAAGAGACAACGTGAAGCTGATTCAGGCTTTAAAAGATTTGCGTGACTTAGGAAACACCGTTCTGGTTGTAGAACACGATAAAGACATGATGCTGGAGTCAGACTATATACTAGACATAGGCCCCGGCGCTGGCCGACACGGTGGTAGCATTGTAGGCAGAGGTACTCCACAAGAGTTTCTTGATAACAGAAGCACCACCTCTGACTACCTAAGCGGCAGGTCGAGCATTGATATTCCGAAAGAACGAAGAAAAGGAAATGGCAAAGCCTTAGTAATAAAAGGTGCAACAGGCCATAACCTTAAAAACGTAACCCTGAAACTCCCATTAGGCAAAATGCTCTCGATTACCGGTGTGAGTGGCAGTGGTAAATCGTCTTTGATTCATGAGACCTTATTCCCGATTCTGAATCGCCATTTTTATAATTCTAAACGAGAGCCCCTAGCCTACAAAGCTGTTGAGGGTCTGGAGTTTGTAGATAAAGTAATTGAGGTAGACCAAAGCCCAATCGGCCGCACACCAAGAAGTAATCCGGCTACTTATACAGGTATGTTTTCTGACATCAGAACACTATTTGCCGAATTACCAGAATCAAAAATAAGAGGTTATAAGCCCGGGCGTTTTTCGTTCAACGTAAAAGGTGGCCGTTGTGAAGATTGTGAGGGAGCAGGAATGAAAAAAATTGAGATGGAATTTCTGCCTGATGTACACGTAGCCTGTGAAACCTGTAAGGGTAAACGTTTTAACCGTGAAACATTGGAAGTTCGATTCAAAGGCAAGTCTATCGCCGACGTGTTGGATATGACAGTTGAGCAAGCAATAGAGTTCTTTGAGTTTCAACCGAAGATTTTCAGAAAGGTGCAAACCCTTTTTGATGTAGGTTTAGGCTATATTACTTTGGGGCAACATGCCACTACCCTTTCGGGTGGTGAAGCGCAGCGTGTAAAGCTAGCCGAAGAGCTTTCGAAGAAAGATACAGGTAAAACACTCTATATACTAGACGAACCTACCACAGGGCTACATTTTCAGGACATCCAAAAACTACTGGAGGTATTGCAGAAATTAGCCGATAAAGGCAATACAGTACTGATTATAGAACATAATCTTGACGTAATAAAGGTATCAGACCACGTGATAGACCTTGGGCCTGAGGGTGGCAATAAAGGTGGGCAGATAATAGCAGAAGGTACGCCTGAGCAAATAGCTAAAGTAAAAGGTAGCTATACGGGCTACTTTTTAAAAGAAGAACTAAAATAAAAGTTTTGACAAGCAAAAAGAGCAATAAACGATGTTTATTGCTCTTTTTATTTAATGACATCTAATATTCATCTTCATTGAAGAAAAAGTCGTCTTTGGTCGGATAATCGGGCCAAATCTCCTCAATACTTTCGTACGGTTGTCCGTCGTCTTCTAATTCTTGTAAATTTTCAATAACTTCAATGGGTGCTCCCGAACGAATCGAAAAATCTATCAACTCATCTTTTGTAGCGGGCCACGGAGCGTCTTCAAGGTATGACGCAAGTTCGAGTGTCCAATACATAGTTTATTCCTTATTTAATGTTACAAAAAATTTGTGGCTGCAAAAGTATAACAATTTTTAATTTGTCAAGTGTTTTGACCAAAAAATGTATTATCTGACAAACGTTTTTTTTGAAAAATATTATATATTCTCCGAAAAAATATATAATATTTTGACCAATAATTTGAGTATCAATTAGTTACAAATATAAAAAAAACTCCTTTTCTTCCAAATGAAAAGGAGTTTTTTTGTAAATTCCAGTCTTCAATAAATGCTTATTTGTTAAAATATAATTACTTATATATTAACAATTATGGTTTACTGTAGATTTTACTATTTGTTATCAAAGGATAGTTGAAAATAAAACGCCAGCCTATAATACCGAAATGTAAATTTTTGTTTAATTTTGATTTGTTTAAATTAATGGTCTTATTATAGAGATTTTCTAATACTATATCATTAGTTAGTTCATAAATTCACAAATAAAATATTTAACTGCAAGTGGAAAACAATAATTTACAAATAACAAAATCTGAAAAATACAACATTCAACTTCGTAACTTTGAAAATGACCTCATAACATTTTTAGAGCAACATAATTTACCTTCTAATAATATTTTCGTTGATGTTTCTGAAAGAGTTAATGTTTTTAAAAACTTAGAAGATGTAATTTCAAAAATAGACACTAGAGAAATACAACAATCACTCTATTTATCAAAGTTTATTGCAGGTGTTGCATCAGGTCTTTTTGATGCTGCTTTAAATTATTTATGGGATGAAACGATACTACAAATAAGAAAAAGAGTTGTCCAATATGATATTGAATACTTCTATGACAATGCAGTTTCCGGAGAAAAACGAAAAAGAGTACAAGGCGAGAATGATTTACCCAAAATTGATGACTATGACTTAATTAAAGGTGCTAAAGAGATTGGTTTAATTTCAGAGCTAGGATTTAAACATCTTGAATACATCAATTACATGAGAAATTGGGCAAGTGCTGCTCACCCCAATCAAAATGAATTAACTGGACTGCAATTAATCTCATGGCTTGAAACATGTGTGAAAGAGGTAATTTCATTACCTCTTTCACAACTCACAATTAGGATTAAACAACTTTTAGGAGGAATAAAAAATACTACAATAAGTGATCAAGATGCTCAAGAAATCTCTGTATTTTTCACAAACTTGACTCAAGAACAATCTAATAACCTTGTTGCAGGATTTTTTGGTATTTATACCAAAAATGATACAGAGAGCCAAACACGTCAAAATATAAATAAGTTGCTTCCAGAAATTTGGAATAAAGTCGATGAAGATACTAAAAACACATTTGGAATCAAGTATGGCAATTTCGTTGCAAATAACTATCAACAAGAAAAAAAACTATCTAGAGAATTTCTTCAATTAGTAAATGCTGAGAGTTATATTCCTGATGACCTAAGAATTGTAGAAATTGAAACTGCAATAGACAATTTACTTTCAGCTCATAGAGGGTTTAATAACTTTTATAATGAACCTACTTTTGCGAAACAGTTAAGTAGAATTGTTGGAGACCCTCCAAAAGTTTCAAAAGGAATAAACAAGAAATATGTTTTATCACTTGTTGATGTATTTTTAACAAATGGAAATGGCGTTTCTAGTGCAGCACAACCTATCTATGAAGAGCTACTTTCAAAGTTAGATTCCCATCAAGCAAATATAGCTGTTTTATCATTTAATGATACTGGTATATTTAGTAAGTTACAGTTTTCTCTCTGCAAAAAGAAATTCAAAGAGATGCTTGAAATTGTTAGACCAAGTATAACTACACCTGCTATAAAAGATTTAGTGTCACAAATTGAAAGTTATAAAGGTACATTAGAAAACTTGAAAAATGATAAATCAATAAAAAATGCTGTAGATAGCTTAAAAGTACTTTTGAAATAGATCACAAAAAATTATATCTAAAACGCTTTTTTGTAATACACATCAATTTAACTTAAGTAAACATTTTAAAGTTTGTGAATTTCTATAATAAGTCATTTATGAACGAAAATTTATAGTAATTGAGAAAATTTACATTTTAGAATTATAAATACAAGTAAGAAATAATAATATTAATTACTAAAATATCTTGTCGAAAAATAAATAAAGTCTAAACCAAAAGAGATTGCGTTTTAAAGCAATCTCTTTTGGTTTAGACTTTATTTATTTTTATTCTCTACTTATTTTGCTGGCACCGCTTGTATGAGAAGAGCTCAGGTCTTTTACTTTTCCGAGGCGGATACGGCTTGCTCCGGTAGCATCGGCATTTACCTGATTAATCTCCATTTTTCTTGTATCTATCTGGCAAGCACCGGTAACATCTATATCTACTCTGTCGGCAGTTCCACGAAGGTCAGCATTTGCAGCTCCGGTAGCGTTTAAATCTATCTTACGGGCATCTATATCAATTGCTGCTTTCACTGCGCCTGTCAGGTCAATTTCAACATCCTGATTTTTATCTTTAAAACCAATCACCTTTACTGTCGATGCACCTGATAAATCTAGCGCCTCTAGTTTTGGCATGGTAATGTTGATTCTTGTTCTTTCATTTCGGCGACCAAACGAGAACTTATCTCTGTATTCTATCTCTAACGTATTGCCTTTTACATCAATATCCAAATCATCAATATTATCTTGGTCGTCCGAATCAGCCGAAACGCTGTAAGAATCTCCTTGGCGCACAGTAACAATAAAGGCACCACCTACATCTATTTTACCGAAATTTCTTACATCAAACTTCTTTTCAAACTGCCCTTTGCCCTGAAACACCTCCATATTAAACGAGTTGCCGTCTTCATCGTAGTGGTCGTTTCTGTCTCTTATAGCCTCTCTTTCTTCTTCACTCAATTTAGGGCAATCTTTGCAAATCATACCAGAGTCACGTTTCATCACAAAGGTATATTTATCAATGTCGTCAGAGTCTATCTCATAATTATCATTATGCCAACGGTTAAATACTTCGTAGTAGAATCTTCTGGTTAATTTGAATGGTTTCTCATACGGAATATACAGTGTCATATCAAGGTCTTGTCCACGGAAACGAGCATCATCTGACAACAATAAATCTTCGTCGAAAACAAGTGATGAGTCTTTTTGTTTCACCTCATATACTACGCTTCTGGCATTTTTTTCTGCATCGGCTTTTGTGCGCCCTTGAGCTTCAAATCTTTGCTCGAGTTTCAAATCAGAGCCATCATATCCGGTTAAATCTACGCTTACACGGTTTGTCACTTCAAAGCCATCTTCATCAGTATTATCGTAAGCATCAAGTACAAGGGTTTGTGTTGGTAAAGCAAAATTTTTGATTACCTCTACTTTTCCTTTTTTCTTGAAATTCAGAGCATATTTTGTTGCCAGAATACCCGTACCCATCAAACCTGCCAACCATAAACCTAGTAACGAAATCCAGAAGTTACGTGAACCTATACGGCGGTTGGTTAATAGTATTAAACCCACCAACAATAAAGCTAAGAACGGCGTAAAACTAGCAAGGAAAGCAAAGAAGCCAGCCATTGGATGAATATCGTCGGCAAACATTTTGAAAGGAGCATGGTCAAAGAAATCACTACCTTCAAAGCCTGTCATTACTCCGAAAAATGCTGCAAGCCCTATTACTACTGTTACGATAACCGACAAAGCAAAAACCATTACTACTATACCTGCTAAAACTCTTGCAACAGGCCCTAGGTTTTTCAGAATCTCGCCAATACCTTTAATAACGACAGCGATTAAACGAAACGGGAACAAAAGAATTTTAGTAAGGGCATTTTCAGGCGCATTTTTATCTACTTTCAGGTTTTCTTTAATGTTGGTTTCAATATTAGAAAGCGTAACGGGTTCGCCTTTCATTTCCATTTTTTGTGTTAGTGTATTTGCTTTAGGCGCTACAATCCACAAAATAATATAGGCAAGCAAGCCAGTTCCAAAGAACAATACACCTAATACAAAAAGCAAACGAATAACGGTAACATCAACACCAAAGTAAGCAGCCAAACCACTGGCAACACCACTTAGCACCTTATTGTCGTTGTCACGATAAAATTTCTTGATTTTTTCGTCCTCAACAAGGTTTGTGCTAGGCGGAAATACGATCCAGCACACAAAATAGCCCAGGAACACAAAACCCGATACAGGCGCTAAATCATCAATCAATGGTGGAATCCCCAAGAATAAGAACAGGAAGATGATACGCATCCATACTACGTCAATATTGAAATAATGTGCCAAACCTGCTAAAACCCCACCTAGAGCCTTGCGTTTTACATCACGATACAAGCGTTTTGGCCCTGCTGTGGTAGTTTGTTGGCCACCAAAGCTGTTTTTTTCTTCGGTTGTACTTGTATAGCTCTTGCTCGATTCAGCACTGAAAGTGGCACTTTTCAAATCTTCTTCTTCTTCTATGGCTTCAAAATCGGCCACGCTACCCATCGATTTGATGAGGTCGTTTACACCTTCAAGGGTTATTACCTGCGAAGCACCATCTGATTTATCTTTTATCCAGAATTTCTCTGCAATCCGGGCTTCTATATCTGAAACTATTTCCTGATTTCCCTCATAAGAAGCAAAGTACTGCTGAATCGAGCGCAGATAATTGCTTAACTTGTCGTAGGCATCTTCTTCTATATTGAAAACTACGCCTGCTATATTTATTTGTATTGTCTTTTTCATTGTCTTAAACTATAAACTGCCTCAATGGCTAGATAAATGAAAGGTAAGTCTTGAGTGTTTGCGTCTATTTGGTTTTCTTGCTGATAATCGTTGTTACCGAATCCGAAAGTTCATTCCACGTTCCGTTAAGATTATCTAAAAACAATTGGCCTGTGTCGGTTAATACATAATATTTTCGTGGCGGCCCTGAAGTAGACTCAACCCACTTGTAATCTAACAGACCTGAGTTTTTGAGGCGGGTTAAGAGGGGGTAGAGTGTACCCTCAACAACCATAATTCTGGCATTGATGAGTTCGTCTAGGATTTCGGAGGCATAAATTTCGCCCCTCGAAATTATGTGTAAGATGCAGTACTCCAATATACCTTTCCGCATCTGCACTTGGGCGTTTTCTAAATCCATGTTTTATATCTCGTTTAAAGCATTTTCAGCTGAATTAATGATACAAAGTTAATAAAAGGTACTATGCAATGCAAGATACTTGGCAAAAAATACGGCTCAATTAGTATGAACGGCAAAAAACCATGAGCAAATCGAGATTTTTAAGGATGAAATTAAGTAATTTTTAACCCAACGTACTGTTTCTATTTGTAATTTTGAGCCAATTAACGATTTTTTGTGAAAACGCCGGATTTTGAAGTTTTTATTGGAATCACAAAATTGATGCAGGCTTTGGGTTTGCCAGACCCCCACTCGCCCGATTTTCAGCTATACCGATTTGAAGAGGCCATGCTAACAAGGCCTGCCATTAGCCCGGTTTATCGGAGTGATTGCTACATTTTTGCCCTTGTAACAAGCGGAAAACTTGCCTTTAAAGTAGGCATTTCTGATTTTATGATGCAAGCCGGAACACTCTATTTTCTTAGCCCGTGGCATTTGCATCAATATCATCGTTTAGAAGAATTATCGGGTTATATCTGCTTTTTCAACGAAAGTTTCTTTTCATCTACACCCGAGAGCCTGCATGCTATTCGTGAGCTACCTATGTTTCAGCTCGAAGGCCGGGCCGTGTTTGATTTATCAGCCGACCAACAACAACCATTTAAAGATTTATTTGAACTGATGCTCAAAGAAGTAAGTAGTTCTTCTACTTGCCGATGGGAAATCATGCGCCATTTACTACATATCTTTTTTATTAAAGCACAAGAAACTTATCAGATACATACAAATACTACTACCGAAAACACCAAAAACTTAAGATTAACACGGGCATTCGAACGATTACTGGAAGAGCACTTTTTGCTATTATCTAAAGGCCGCACAGGTAAAGTATTTACCGTAAACGAGTTTGCCGAACAACTTAATATACACCCCAACCACCTGAGTAATACTTTACGGAAAGAACTCGGTAAATCGGCAAAACAATTGATTAACGAACGCCTGATTTTTGAAGCAAAATCTTTGTTACACACAACTGAGCTTTCAGTAACCGAAATCGCCTATCGTTTACGCTTCGACGAGCCCACCAATTTTACAAAATTCTTCAAAAAATCAACCGGAGTACTTCCTAGGGAATACCGTATGCAAACAAACTAAGAGCTCTAGCTGACAGGGAAATCGAAATCGCCCTAATTCTAACAATTATAAATATTCTTAGTATATTTATATGATAAACAACCTTTTCTGACCTGATTCTTCGATTTTTACCATTCTTACTGCAAAACTTACCGTGATTGCAGGGCTTGTAAAAAATATCTTTGTAAGATATTTTACCTATAAAATCTTCATGGAGGTTCTACATAAGCAGTTTACTATCGGTAATACCCTAGTAATCAACAGAATTGGTTTAGGCACCATGCGTGCAACCACAGGTGCAGGCTCGTGGGGAGAACCTGCCGACAGGCAGGCAGTAATTAAGGTAATACGGAAAGCCTATGAGCTAGGTGTAAACTTTTTTGATACCGCCGATGCTTACGGACCTGGTTGCTCGGAGCTCATTCTGGCAGAAGCCATAGAGCCATTTAAGAAAGAAGTAATAGTGGGTACAAAGGGAGGCTCGGTTAAATATGCTCCGGGCAAGATATTTGCCAGCGGTAAACCCGGCTACCTGAAAACCACTGTTGAGGCAAGCTTACGCAGGCTCAACCTTGAAACCATTGATTTGTATCAGTTAGACCACGTTGACCCCGAAGTACCCATTGAAGAATCGGTTTGGATGCTTGCTTGTTTGAAAAAACAAGGAAAAATACGTGAAATTGGTCTTTCTAATATTAAATTAGACCAGCTAAGGCAAGCACAAAGTATTACAAAAATTGCTTCGGTTCAAAACTCCCTGAGCATTGCAAATCAGACCCATTTGAAATTTGCCCAGACCTGTGCCACCGAAAATATCGCTTTCATAGCGTACTGCCCTACTGCTATGATTGACTCCGATAAAGCCCCGAAGTACCAGCAGAAAGCTGTTGAAATGGGACTTACTTTACCACAACTATCTTTACTCTGGTTGCTTGAAAAGTCGCCGAATATTATTCCGATCCCGGGCACTTCTTCGGAAAAACATTTACAAGAAAACTTAGCTGTGTGGGGCATGATGCCCTCTGTTATGAATTAAGCTGAAACAGCTATCAATTTTTTATATTAAAACCTAAATCTATTCTTATGTGGATTGTTCGATTAGCACTCAATCGCCCTTATACCATTGCAGTCATGGCTTTTTTGATGATGCTCGGCGGTGTTATAGCAATCCGTTCCATGCAAACGGATATTTTTCCAAAAATTGACATACCTGTTGTAAACATTGTGTGGGCATATCCGGGCCTGTCGGCCGAAGATATGGAGCGCAGGGTTGTAATCAATAACGAACGTGGTATTTCTTCGCAGGTTCAAGGGGTATCTCGTATCGAGTCGAGCTCTATTCCGGGTATTGGTTTGTTACGTGTATATTTTCAGCCCGGCACCGATTTAGGGCAGGCCCTGGCCCAGATTTCAGCGGTATCGTCTACTGCATTACGCCAGATGCCTCCCGGCATGCAGCCTCCGGTACTACTTCCTTATAATGCATCTAACCTTCCGGTATTGCACATGATTATTTCGAGTAATACCATGGGAGAAGATGCCGTAGCTGATTACACCAATAACTTTTTACGACTTCGCTTATTTACAATTCCGGGTTTACAAACACCCGGGGTTTATGGTGGTAAACAACGGCAGATTAACATAGATATTGACCCTGCTCAATTGACAGCCAAAGGACTTTCAGCAGCCGATGTTATTGCGGCACTACAAAGCTCTAACGTTATTCTTCCGGCAGGTACTGCCAAAATGGGGGGAACTGAATACAACATAGCCCTCAATGCCAGCCCAAGCAGCGTTGAGCAATTTTATGATATTCCGGTAAAAGTTATTAACGGGCAAACAATCAAGATAGAAGACATTGGTAAAATATCTGACTCATTTGCCGACCCAACCAATATTGTACGCATTAACGGCAAGCACGCTAGTTATCTGAGTATCTTACGTAAATCGAGTGCTTCTACCTTAACTATTGTTGAGGCATCGAAAAACATGATTCCTAAGATAAAAGAGGTAGCACCAGAGGGATTAGAAATAACTACCGATTTCGACCAAAGTATATTTGTGCGTGCAGCTATCGACAACGTATTGCACGAAATGGTGCTTGCAATTGTGCTGGTTGGTTTAATGATTTTTGGTTTTCTGGGTAACTGGAGAAACGTATTCATTGTTGTAACTTCTATCCCCTTAGCTATTCTGACAGCAATTGTTGTGCTTGACCTCACAGGCAACTCACTCAATATCATGACCTTGGGTGGTTTGTCGTTGGCAGTAGGTATGTTGGTCGATGATGCAACGGTTGCAATAGAAAGTATTCACCGACATCTGGGTATGGGTAAGTCACTCGTGCGAGCCATCTTAGATGGCGCCAGCGATATTGCTACCCCTGCCTTGGTTGCTACGCTATCAATATGTATCGTGTTTATTCCGGTATTGTTTATTACAGGCCCGGCGGGGTACTTGTTTGTACCAATGGCCTTGTCGGTGGTTGTAGCCATGCTTACTTCTTATATCCTGTCAAGAACGCTCGTGCCTTTACTGTCACGTTTAATGTTGTCGGCAGGTTCACACGATAGCCACTCAACGAAGTTCGACCTTTGGAGAGACCGTCAGTTTGAGCGTTTACAAAATACGTATGCCAGCCGTTTACGCAAAACCTTAAAACATAAAGCGCTTATTCTTATTGGTTCTTTGGTAATAGTAGTGCTTACGGTAGTTTTGGTTACCCCTAAAGTTGGAACCGACTTTTTCCCGACTACTGATACGGGCTTTATGAAGCTGCATTTCAGGGCACCTTTTGGTACTCGTATTGAAGAAACCGAAAAATATGTGGAACGCCTTGAAGAGTCGGTTAAAAAACTGATTCCGCCAGAAGAACTGGGTACTATCAGTGCCAATATCGGCGTACCTATTTTCTTTAACCTTGCCTACGTACAATCAGATAACGTAAATGGTATGGATGCCGAAATCATGATTTCGTTGAAAAAAGGGCATAAACCCACCGAAATATACCGTAACAAAATACGAGAGATTCTGGATAATGAGTTTCCGGGTACACAATCATATTTCCAGACAGCCGATATGGTTGGGCAGGTATTAAACTTTGGTTTAAGTTCGCCTATTGATGTGCAGGTAGAAGTAAACAATTATAATAAAGGTTACGACTTAGCTAAGGTTCTGAGAGATTCGCTTAAAAAAGTAGCAGGCTTGAAAGACGTTACCATTAAACAGGTATTAGACTACCCAACCCTGAAAGTTGATGTTGACCGCATACGTGCAGCACAAGTTGGTTTAAGCCAGAGAGACGTAGCCAGTAACTTATTGGTGAATCTATCATCGAGTGGTTTGTTTGCGCCTTCTTACTTCCTTAATCCGGCCAATAACGTTAACTATACTGTGGTGGTAAAATCGCCATCGAGTAAAATACAGTCAGTGAGCGATTTAATGAATCTACCACTCACAACCAGTGCCTCAGCAAGCGCCTTGAATAGCAATTCGACCTTACAGCCAACCGATGTACCACGACAAATTGCACAGACCGTTCGAAACGTTTCGGATATAAAACCAAGCGTAATGCCAAGCCAGATTAACCACGAGAACATTCAGCGTGTGCTTAACGTTTCGGCTAACGTAGAAGGGCGTGATTTAGGCTCTGTTACAGCAGATATTGACCGCATTATAAAAGGCATGGGAGAATTACCAAAAGGCTTTGCCATTACCGTTCGTGGACAAGGACAGGTAATGAACGAGTCGTTTACCAATATGGCACAAGGTTTGGTGCTAGCAATTTTACTGGTATATGTACTGATGGTTGTTTTGTTCCAGTCATTAAAAGACCCGCTTATTGTATTAGTAGCAATTCCGGGAGCTTTAACGGGTATCATCCTGTTTTTGTATGCCACCCATACCACCATCAACGTAGTATCGCTTATGGGCTCTATTATGGCGGTGGGTATTGCGGCATCTAATGCTACCCTACTGGTAAGCTATGCCAACGATTTGCGTATGGAAGGTTACTCGGTACTGAAAGCCGTAACCGAAGCTGGAAGAACCCGTCTTCGTCCGATTCTGATGACAGCCCTTGCTATGATTCTGGGTATGATTCCGATGGCGATTGGCTTAGGAGAAGGTTCTGAGCAAAATGCGCCTTTGGCCAGAGCCGTAATTGGTGGGTTAATTATTGCTACCCTCTTTACCCTTTTTGTGGTTCCGGTGGTATATGCTGGCTTATACAGAGGCAAAGCAAAACCACAGGTAAGCCTATTGGAAGACCAGGAAGAAAACACCCACGTAGTAGCATAAAACAAAACCAGAGACAATAATAGACCTTAAAAACAAATATATATTATGAAAAATCAACAAAATCTTCGCCGAATCGGATTATTAGTCATAATCGCAGTAATCGTAGGAGTCGGGATTTTTGTTATAAACCGTGCTGATTCTGCTGAGACACCTACCGCAAAGTCTGATGGCCTGACTACTGTTAGTACTACTACTATTAGTCAGCAAAAATCCGGCAAGACCCTTGTGTTGTCTGCCGAGGCACGCCCCTACCAGTCGGTAACCCTATTTGCCAAAATAAGTGGCTACCTGCAAAAACTTTATGTAGATAAAGGGCAAGACGTAAAAGCAGGCCAAACCATTGCCATTATTGAGTCGCCAGACTTAGAGCAGGAAAAACTGGCTTTAGAGGCCGACTTAAAGCAAAAGCAAAGCTATTTAGGCAGAGTTGAGTCTTTGTTATCAAAAAAATATGTAACCGAGCAAGAAGCAGATAAAGCCCGAGCTGATGTTGAAATGGCTAAAGCAAGGCTGGATGCCCAGAAAGAGAAACTTTCTTATACTACCATCAAAGCACCATTTGCAGGTAATGTATCGGCCCGTTATGCCGATGTAGGTGCCTTATTGCAAGCAGCCACTTCATCACAAACAAGTGCTTTGCCTGTGGTTACTATTTCGCAGGTTAACCGTTTAAGGATTACCATCTTTGTTGAGCAAGCCGATGCAGGCGTTGTTCGTCCGGGTACACCTGTCGATATTCTTGTACCGGGTTCAGCTGATACACTGCATGCAAATATTACCCGTATGACAGGCGAACTAGATGCCCGTACACGTATGATGCTGGCCGAAATAGAATATAACAATGCCAATAACCAGATACTGGCAGGTAGCTTCCTGAAAGTAATCATTCGTCTGCCTGCGCAAGAGTTCCTGAGTATTCCGGCACAAGCATTGGTTGTAAAAGGAGATAAATACTTTGCCCCTGTTATTAAAGACAATCGTATTTTTTACCGACCTATCAAAATTGGTGCAGGCGATGGCCTACAGTATCGTGTGTACGAAGGCTTACAAGAGGGCGATGTAGTAGCTCTGAACGTCGGTAATTCATTGATAGATAGCTCACTTGTAAAAGTAGCGAATAAACCCGCAGCGAAATAATGAAAAAAGTTATATTGCTTTTAAGCCTACTGTGTTACGCCACTACCCTTTCGGCACAAACCAAAGTACTAAGTTTTCAGGATGCACTGCAAATGGCTATTCAGCAGAATGTAGGCATCAGGAAAGCACAAAACAATATTGAAACAGCAAAATGGGACGTTTACGGTAGTAAAAATCTGTTTTTACCCAATGCTACTTTCAATGGCGGTTTCACTTTCCAGTCGGGTAGCAACTTGCTTACCATTGCTACGCCTGCTTTGGTAGCCAGTACTTATACAGGGCTGAATTTCCAGGCCAATAGTAACTATGTAATAGCCGATGGCGGTGCACGTAAGCATCAGGTATTAGCTTCTCAGAAAACAGAAGAAGCGGCTAACTCTCAACTGAAGTTTACCCGCCAGCAAGTAGTTAACGATTTAAGCCTCGCATTTCTTCAATTATCTTTAGATAGAAGAATGATTGAAATTACTACTCAAAACTGGCGTCTTTCGCAAGAAAGAGACACAATCTTGACCGACTTGGTAAAAGCAGGCTTGAGATTACCAAACGAGTTGTATCAACAACAGGCACAAACCCGTTTAGACGAACAACAAGTAATAGCCGCCAAAAATGCGCTACAAAGCCGTAAGATTTTTCTGATTCGTCGTTTGAATCTTCCCGGAGATGATTATGATTTTCAGGAATTAGCAGAAGAAGGGCTACCTACTTTAGCAGGACAAGATTTAATCGGTTCAGCCTATTCCAAACGTTATGATTTATTGACGCTTAAACAACAAAGAGAAGCCATTGCCCTCAGAACACCACAGATTCAAGCGGCCTTGAAACCTCAGTTAGTTGCTTCAGGTGGCTTTACTACCGCCGGCCGACACTTGTTTCAACAAAACATTAATGGTACCGACGTATTAAGTACAATTGAGCAACGCAATATTATACGTCAGTTGGGTAACCAGATTAACGTCTATGCTGGTTTGAGTTTGGTTTGGAATATATTTGACCGCAACCAGACCAAAACAGCAGTTGCCAAAAACCGCATAGAAGAGGCGAATCGTGAGTTGGATATACTTGACAGACAAGACCAGATAAGAGCCGAGATAAACCAAGCCTTAACCGACTACGAAACAGCCCGACAACAATTCACTACCGCGCAAGCACAATTATCAGCCGCACAAGCTGCTTTCGAATTGCAAGAAGGCCGTTTTCAGAATGGACTAGCTCCTTTGGTAGATTTATTTGTAGCCCAAAATACACTGGCCTCTGCAAAAGTTAATGTAGCTCGTGCTGATATTCATGTACGTTATCAACAAAAACTCTTACAATTCTTAGTTGGAGACGGACAAGAGTAAGTATAATCAGTCTTATTTTATTGTTTATAACATTGATAGAGACTTTACCGGAATTTTATAAAATCTGATAAAGTCTCTATATTTTTTTGTTACTTAGTCCTATAAAAGGCTTAGTATTGAGGAGCAGGTATGTTTGCCTAAATCTCATACTAAGCCTTTTTGCTTATATCGCCCCACACTTTAGTATTTCAGAAAAGCAACCAACCTTAATTATTAAACAAGCATGAAAAAAGTTCTTTTTTCGTTGCTCTTTGCATCTGCAAGTGCAATGGCACAAAACGTGGCTTCTTCTAAAGAAGGCTTACCACCATTGGTAACTTTTACCGACCAGCAAGACCGTGAAAACATGATGCAGCAATTGGGCATTAAACGCCTCAGACCTGGCCCGAGCGGCAACGAGTCGGCACCGAATCATGCCAATTATGATGAAGCAACAGCTAACCCCTGCCCTACTTTACCCGATGCCCTTACACTCAAAAACGGCAAAAAAGTAAGCAGCCCAGAAGATTGGTGGAACAAGCGTCGCCCTGAGCTGGTAGAAGACATAGAAAGAGAAATATATGGCAAGCTACCCAAGAAAATACCACAAGTAAGCTGGACGATAAAGATTACAGATAAAGAGCTGGTAGGACGAACCCCCGTAATAGCCAAGCAACTCATAGGCCATGTAGATAATAGCGAGTATCCACTCATAAATGTAGATATAAATATGCTATTGGTTGTGCCAACTAATGTAAAAGGCCCTGTTCCTGTGCTGATAATGTTTGGCCGCCCATCGTTTCCTGCTCCTGCACAGCCTAGCCCCGAGCACATGGAAAAACTCAATGCGTCTTTTAAAGACATGATGATAAAACATGACCCATCACTAAAAGCCATTTTCGACCAGTATCCGGCTTATACGCCTATCACTCGCCTGCCCGGACCTAATTTTTTCGCTCCGCCTGTTAACGGAGAATCGCCATCGACCGAGCAATTGCTTGCCGCAGGTTGGGGATATGTAACGCTCGACCCCGCCAGTATTCAGGCCGACAATGGTGCAGGGCTTACCCGAGGAATTATTGGTTTGGTAAACAAAGGACAGCCCCGAAAACCAGACGACTGGGGCGCATTGCGAGCATGGGCTTGGGGTGCAGCCCGTGCGCTCGATTATCTGGAAACCGACCCTGCTGTAGACGCCAAGCGTGTAGGTATTGAGGGAGTATCTCGTTATGGTAAGGCGGCTTTGGTTACACTTGCGTTTGAGCCTCGCTTTGCCATAGGGCTTATAGGCTCTTCGGGCAAAGGCGGTTCTACCCTACACCGCAGGGTATTTGGCGAAGCTGTTGAAAATCTTACAGGAGGGCTATATTACTGGATGGCCGGAAACTACCTGAAATATGGCGCTGCTGAAGCCAGTTTTGGCACAAAAACAGGTTGCGACTTACCTGTTGATTCGCACGAACTAATTGCGCTTTGCGCACCACGCCCTACATTCATCAGTTATGGAATACCCGAAAAAGGCGACGCTAAATGGCTCGACCAGCAAGGTAGTTATATGGCTACTATAGCCGCAGGTTCGGTTTTCAAATTATTAGGAGCTAAAGACCTTGGGGTGTCAAATGATTACATGAAAGAAAAAATGCCACCCGTAAACACCGATATGCTAGAGGGACATCTGGCATGGCGGCAGCATGACGGCGGCCATACCGACTGGCCTAATATGCAACATTTCATTCCGTGGGCTAATAAGTTTCTGAAATATGAGAAGTAAAAACTACGCTTTTATACTGTTTTAATACCAATTATAGGTGTGTACTACGTCTAAAGTGTAGTTTTTATGTTATGATTTCAGGTAAAAGTTGAAATAAATTTATTCCTTAGTTCAATGTATTTGGCTATAATTTTTCTACTTTAGCACAGCAAAAGAGGTATATGAAAATTTGGCCTCGTTGAGCCACAAAGCTCAGTTATTCAATCCTAAATACATTATTTTTTAAACATGAAAGAGAAATCAAACGAATCTCGGAGAGAGTTTATCAAAAAAGGAGCTATTGCTTCCTCTTTTTTTATCGTTCCCAGAAATGTACTTGGTGGTCTCGGATTTATCTCGCCTAGCGACCAGCTTAACATAGCTGCCATTGGTGCGGGTGGTAAAGGCCGAAGCGATATAACCAATGCATCTGTTAACGGAAGAGAGCGCATTATAGCCCTTTGTGATGTTGACTTTTCAGGTTCTGCAAAAGAAACCGTAAAAAAATTCCCTAATGCAAAACTTTATGCCGACTACCGTGAGATGTTGGATAAAGAAAAAGATATTGACGCTGTTACCATTTCTACACCTGACCACGTGCACGGTCCTGCGGCTAAATTTGCAATGGAGCGTGGCAAACACGTGTATGTGCAAAAACCAATGACGCACAATATTCGTGAAGCACGTTTATTGACCGAAATGGCCAGAAAATACAAAATTGTGAGCCAGATGGGTAACCAAGGTGCTTCAAACCCGCTCTTGAAAACCGTACAGGGCTGGGTAGACTCAGGCAAATTGGGTAAAATATCTAAAGTACAAATCTGGACAAATCGCCCTGTATGGCCACAAGGTAATGCAATGCCACAGCCAGATGAAAGCTTAAAACCAAAAGATTTAGACTGGAACTTATGGCTCGGCCCTGCTGAGTTTAAACCTTATACCCCTAATATGCACCCGTTCAACTGGAGAGGCTGGTGGGATTACGGTACAGGTGCTCTTGGAGACGTAGGTTGCCACTTAATTGATATTCCGTTCAGAACCTTAGGCTTAAAATACCCTACCGATGCTGAATGTAGTGTGGCTTCGGTTTATACAAAAATGTGGGCACCTGATTATAACCCAGAGGGTTGTCCGGCTTCTTCATTCATCACATTGCATTTTGCGGCAACTCCTAAGAGTAAGTCGAATATCGAAATGTCATGGAGCGATGGTGGTATCAGACCAGCTCACCCTGATATTATTCCTGCCAGTGAAGACATCGGCGGTACTAATAGCAGCAATGGTGTGTTGATTATCGGTGACAAGGGTATTATTTCAACCAACATTAACGATAGCTCGCCAATGATGCCGAAATTGTACTTAAACGATGGCACTAAAGAATTAGGCCCTGATTTACCCAAAGACATTGAGCCCGAATATGGTCACCAACGCAGATGGGTAGATGCTTGTAAAGCTGGTTTCAACAGCAAAGAGCACAAAGGCTTAACATCTTCGTTTGACTACGCAGGCCCGATGACCGAAACGGTATTAATGGGTAACCTGGCGATCAGAAGCTATATGCTGAAAAAAGACAATAGCAAAGGCCAGGCAGAGTTCTATGCACGTAAAAAACTCCTTTGGGATGGTGAAAACATGAGAATCACTAACCTTGAAGAAGCTAACCAGTTTGTAGGTAGAACTTACAGAAAAGGCTGGGAAGTATAGATTAGAATTTAAAGATTCAGATATAAAAGTGGTAATCGTAAAGGTTGCCACTTTTTGTATATAAAGACATTTAACCTGTTTCGTACGCTATGATAGAAACCATAAAACAGAGCCTTTGGAATCAGTTGGGAGCAAGTATTGATATGCTTGAAGATTCGATATTGCTTTGCCCTAACGATGAATGGGATACTGACCGCAAGCTATGGTATCAAGCTTTTCATGTTTTGTTTTTTACTGATTATTACCTTAGCCTTGCCCCTAAAACTTTCACCCCACCCGCCCCTTTTACAGAATCGGAGTTTGAAGACAGAATGCCCGAACGAACTTATACAAAAACAGAGCTGATTAAGTATTTAAGCCATTGCCGAGCAAAAGCTAAAACCCTGATTGAAAACCTTACTGAGCAGACAATAGAAGCTCGTTGGGTGAACTCTTCTGGCTCTATGGATTATGCAATTCATGAAATACTTATCTACAATATCAGGCATATACAGCACCATGTAGCACAACTAAATTTACATCTTCGCCAAAGCATTAATGATGCACCGGAGTGGGTATTCAGGGCCGAAAACTAAGCCCTTATAAATAGTTACATTCCAACTTCCAGTTCTGTAATATTTATCACTTAGCTATGGCACACTTTTTTGGGTTTTATTTAGCATTAAGCGTATGCAATAAAAGCTTATTTATTCCACACAATCTTTAAAATATAAATTTATGAACCTTAAAAGAGTCTTCGGATCGGTACTTACTATCTTAGGCATAATTGGCCTTATTTATTCAGCCATGTTGTTTGTCAACACCTCGGGCGGGGCAAAGAATATTAAAGCGCTGATTATCTATGGCATTATTGGCTTTATCTTTTTCCTGTCGGGCATTAATCTGATACGTACAACAAAGGATGAAGCGTAGTAGTACAAAATAAAGCACATTCTGCTTAAAGAATTGCGAAATCATAAAAATAGCGTTGGTACTATCTTAAAAAGTAAGTTCAACGCTATTAAATTAATTTTACTACAACCCCAAAAAGCCTTAAAACTAAATGAACTTCTGCTAAAAATGCACGCTAAAACTTTTTCGAGTGTTGAAATTCTTTACGTTCATCAAGCTAAATAATTCGTTTCCTCAAAAGATTAATCTCTTCTTGTTGAGTTCTTATAAGTACTTCTTTTTCTTGCAATTTAGATTGCAATTCACTCGCATAATCTTTTAAAAATAAAATTTGCTCTTCTAAATTTTGTGTAAATTTTTGATAAAGCTTAAGGGTATCCACCTGTATATTTCCATCGGTAGAATTATTGTTTTGAGTACAGTTGACTACCAGAGTAGAAGCAAAAGGCGAAACATCAATACTACATACTTTAGCTATAACTGGGTAATACTTGGGTGCAATGGGAGACTTCTGATTAATCCAGTTGTTATAGGTAGCTTGTGAAATATTTAGCATAGCTGCCATTTCTTGTTGTGTAATCTTCTTCTCTAGTTGGTATCTAAAAAGAGTTTCTTCTAAAGTTTTCATCGCAGCATTAAAAGTTTAAGAATTTATTTATGGCTTCAAGTTGGATGCAAGGTAAATATTATTGCTATATCAGTCAAGTAATAATAATTCTAATAAAAGTCCTATATATAAAATCCCTAAGTGGTATTTTTTGCTCTTTAAAAACCCAATTTTATTGATTCTTTTGCTCACTTTATTATCATTTTATTATCAGCACTCTGATTGGATAAAAAAAGTCGGTTGCGCAATTTTGTGCTGTCTTCAGATCAATACAATTCAAGAATCTATAAGACATAACTTATTATGAAAACACTCTAATACATGACAGACTTCTTCATGAGAAGTGCTGAATGCTTTTGCTCGACTTTATGAAAAAATCTGGTCTTTTATTCATACCTGCTTCTATACGTAGCCATATTATACCTGCTATGTACTTAGCTGATTTATTAGCAGATAAATATGAGATTTACTTCGCGGTGACCGATGAAATTCTTACTGAATTGGTAGAAAAGAATGGTTATAAAGCAGTTCGGCAAAGTGGTATGAAAGTAATGTTTGGTATGGAAAGCGATTTTATTGTAAGTGAGAAGAAAGCAAAAGTTAGCTTTTTGCGCTTAGCAAAAGCTTATAAGAACAATGAGTTGTTTAATTATCGAAAAAAGGAATTAGGTAAGCTACTAGAAGATATAAAACCAGCAGGTGTCATTATTGATATTTTCAGTAGCACAGATTATCTGGTGTTAAAAACATTGCGTCCACAACTAAACGTTGTTTTCTTCAACCCTATGTTATCGACCTATAGAATAAATGGTTATCCAATAGTGTCAGAAGGTTCTTGGCTTAAAAGTACCTCAACTAAGCCCGGCACTTTTAAGAAAACAACGAGCTTTTGGACCGGTATTACTCAACCTAAACAAAGCATACTGGCATATCTGAAAAAGCAACAAGAGAAACAAATATTTCAAAAGAGTGGTGTGCCAGAAGATATTATAGATAAAGACAATCATTTTACAAAAATGTTCCGCGGGGTACCGGAGTTGATTGCGGCTCCACTTGAATTTGAGGTTTCACCTAATGTAAAACAAGAATGGCAACATTATCTGGGGCTTTGTACTCGACTAAAAAGGAAAGATACTGAACTGGATAATTCATTTGTAGAATTATGGCCGGACATTAAGCATAATCGAGCAAAAGGTCAAAAAATTATTTATTGTAGTTTTGGCACCTATTATAATGGGCCAAACAAAACACTTCTTGATTTCGTAGAAAATCTATTAAATGCTATTGCCGAAATAGGCAACATCAAATTATTGATTTCTGTAAATAGTCTTATTATAGAAACTGCTCGTGCCATCAAAGAGATATCGCCTAATGTGTATTTTTTCTCGAGAGTTCCTCAACTAGAGGTTTTAAAGGAAACTGATTTATTCATTACACATGGCGGCTTAGGTTCGATTAAAGAAGCAATTGATAATGAAGTTCCATTATTGGTTTATCCGCTAGACCTAAAATATGACCAGAACGGCAATGGTTTAAAAGTAGAACTGCACAAAATAGGATTAAGAGGGAATTTCGCATTTGAGACTAAGCTTGATATTAAAAGAAAAATAGAAGAGCTTTTATTAAATGCTTCTTTTAAAAAGCACATAAAAGAGATGAAGAATGCCTCAAACAAAAATTACACATCAGAATACAATAGAGTAGTTTTAAATTCCTTAGATATATGAAACTAACGCTAAATGAAAAGAATGCTTTTGAAGCACTTCTGCAAGTAATAAAATTATCGAAGGTTAAAGTAACAACCCAAAGTCTTAAAAGAGCTTTTCACCAACATCCATATGCTACTACTCTTATTGGATTAAGTGATATTTTAGCTGAGTTTAAAGTAGCTAATTTAGCCACCAGATTATTGCCGGAGCAGTTGAATCAGATTCCACTACCTGCTATTGCCTATTTTGAAGGCAATGGTGGCACCTTCGTTACAGTTACCAAAGCAGAAAACGACACTATTGAATGGCGCCATGAAAAAGAAGGTATTATTAAAGAGCCTATTCACGAGTTTATGTTTAAATGGCATGGTATTACACTTATAGTTGAACCGGATGAATCATCGGGTGAGTTGGATTATTCCAAAAAAAGAAAAGAAGAAATATTAGAGACCTTAAGAATACCATTTGTAATAACTGTACTCATTGCATGTTTAGGTATTATTCTTTACAAAATTACGAAACAATATAATTTTGAAGAGAATGGCCCTTTATATACCTTATTACTCACAAAGTTTATTGGCATAATTGTATCAGGCATGTTAGTATGGTACAGTATTGATACAGGTAATTCATTCTTAAAAAGTGTCTGTCAATTTAATAGCAAAAGTAATTGCAACAATATACTTAGTTCAAATGCAGCCAAACTATTTGGTTGGCTTTCGTGGGCAGACATAGGCTTGTTGTATTTTACAGGTAGTTTTCTTACTATTCTGTTATTTCACGATGCCGCTACCTACACACTTCTTCAGTATTTGGGTGTATCGGCAGGAGCATACACTTTCTGGTCAGTTTACTATCAGTTTTTTATAGCAAAAGAATGGTGCCCATTATGCATGGCAGTACAGGTACTATTATGGTTAGAATTAGCGATGTTTATTCAAACCGGTTTTTCTGCTTCGTCAATACTTTCAGAAGTGCCGATTGGAGTACTTATTACATTTTTGTTGCCGGTCATACTGCTGGTAGTACTAAAAAAGCCCTTGCAGCAAGCATTGCAAATAGACACAATGCAAAACGAATTACAAAAGCTGAAGTTCGATTCCGACTATTTGAATACACTATTTACCAGAAATACAAGTTTAACTCCATTTATTGCGGGTATGCAAGCTATAGAAATAGGCAACACTCATGCCGCTAACAAGTTGACTCTAGTTTTGAGTCCAACCTGTAACTCATGCTTTTATACCTACTTGGCAGCTAAACAACTATCAGAACAATATGCAGATATTCATGTACAAATTGTGTTGGCGGTAAGACCATTAGAAAAAGATACTGCAACTGAGGTAGCCAGAATTATACTAAGTCAGGAAACAAAAGAGGAAATGGCTGGAGCCTTAAATGCATGGTTTACCGACAACAGTCAGAACTTAAGTAAATGGAAAAAGGTGCTTAAAATAAAAGAAATAAATGAGAAAAGCATGCTACTACTGAGCGAACAGTTGAAATGGCTTGAGATTGCTGGTATTTACGAAGCTCCAAGTAAATTCCTGAACGGTAATGAAATTCCGAAATTTTATAAAGGCAGCGATATAGTAAAGCTTTATAACATTTATACAACAGAGTACAGTCTGCCCCAGGCAGCCATTCAAAATTAGGATTTGATCAAATCAATATACTTTCAATTATTAATTTCAAAACAACAAATGACTATGAAAAATTTAAGTTTAACAAATCTCAATTCTTCAGTAGAGGTGCTTAACAGAGACCAAATGAAAAAAATAGTAGGTGGTAGCGGTTGCTGTATTTACTATAGAACAACAGATGGCTCCAACAAGTATTCTGGTAAAACTTGCGGACACTCTGTTAGTAAAGCCCAAAACTGGTATAATAATGGATCAACAACCAAAAGTGGAAGCCACTATGTATCAGGGTACTGCTGCGCTAGCTGTTAATCTTTTTATTTATTGCTCTATTCCTTATTGGGGATAGAGCATTTTATAAATTAAAATCTTTTAACATGAATAAGTATTGGGTTCTGAGTTTATTAACATTCTTATCGTGCTCAACTGAAAAAAAGCAGACTCAGAGCGCGTTAACCAGTAATTTACCAGAAGAAATTACGGTAATATTTAATTCAGAAGGTTCAGAACCTCTGCACATAACCACCCCCCTTACGGCAGAAGAAATCAAAGAAAATTTAGTTTCAGATCAGAATGTCAATCCGAATGATACCATGAAACTGGCTCTTCGTGAAAAACATCAAATTATTTATATGCTTTATCAATTCCCTGAAGAATATTCAATTATAGTTTCAGCTGGCGATACAATTGTTGTTGACGCAAATAGCGATGCAGGAAAAATTTCTAAGTTAGTTAAAGGTAAGAAACATATTATTAATGATATTCATCAGGATGTATTTGATGAGACCCCTCAAAGAAAAACAATAGAAGAACTTTTTAAGAAAACAAGAGAACTGAAAGGAGATAATAAGAGCGAAGGTATAAAGAGTTACATCGAGGCCAGTAACAAATATTATGATAATGTAAGAGACTCGTTTTTGAAAGCCGATGATTATAAGGCCAGAATATTGGCAGATTTAGTTCTAGTTGAACAATATATTAAATTATCTGGCTTGAATAATAAACTTCGTGATACCAGTTTATCAAAATTACTTAGTTCCGAAAAATTCATAAGTGTGGCAAACTTAAATAACAGAAGTTTGAAGCCCATATTTAATTTTTATAATATTAACAACGTTATAAGCAATCCTACCAAAAGAACCCTGGCCGAAAGATATGCTACAGATTTTGAACAGTTTCCAAGTGAAATTCAAGAGTACTTTAAGTATATAACAATTGTACAGATGGTTGCCCAAAAATATGATCGTAAAACTACCATCAAATATATTAATGCTTTTAAGGAGGATTATGGTTCAAATCGCGGACTGGAAGCTTTAATGAAGAATATAGAGTATACTGCAGTAGAAACCGATGAGTTGAAATTAATAGATGAGACTAATGGTAAAGAAACATGGTCAAATTTGATGAAAAAATGGAGAGGAAAGGTAATTTATGTCGATTTCTGGGCAAGTTGGTGTTCTCCATGTATTGCAGAGTTGCCTCACTCTAAAAAACTGAGTAAAGAGCAAAAAGATGTCGTATTTGTCTATTTGGCTCTGAATGATGAAGAAACTGCTTGGCGCAGAGCCATTGAGAAGCATCAGTTAAAAAAGCACAGTTATCTGATTACTAATTCCAAAAGTTCAAATTTTATATCTAAATATGAGATAAATTCAATACCAAGATATATGATTATCGATAAAGATGGTATCATCAACAATCCTGATGCACCAAGGCCTTCTTCTACAGAGATAAATTACCTTTTTACTAATCTTTTAAAAAAATAAGATGGTATTAGAGAATTTTAAATATCAGCTTAAAACACAGATAAGAAAAATAAGCAAATATTTTGCTTTAAGACGAGAGATTGCAAAGTATAAAAAGCAATACCTCAATTCTGTTAGCTATCTTAAAAGGATAGAAAATACGGTGATTCCGTTTGATACAAACGAAATCAGACTTTTTGCCATTTTTAGAAATGAATCATTAAGATTACCTCATTTCATTGAATATTATAAGCAATTAGGCGTAGATAGATTTTTCTTTATAGATAATAATTCGACTGATAACTCACAAGCAATTATTTCAAAGGAAGATAACACGCATGTTTTCAGTACCTCTGAAACCTATGTTAATCATTGGTATTGGATGGAACACTTGCTGGAAACCTATGGTAAAAATCATTGGTGTATAGTGGTTGATATAGATGAATTGTTTTCGTTTCCGCATGCCGAAAACCTTACAATACGAGACCTTGTTCGTTTTTTAGAAAGGGAAGAAACAACCGCCGTCAGAACTTTCTTATTAGATATGTATTCACCACATCAGATTGATTCAACAGATTACAAGGGGGGCAATCCGTTGAATAATATTCCATATTTTGATAAAGAATATAAACAAAGCTTTTTCAGATTTTTGGATAGACATAATTTTAATGACTTCTCATCTGTAATATTTACAGGAGGTATGAGAGAAAGGGTTTTTGGTAAGATAAATCCGCCTCATATTTTATCTAAAATACCAATTTTTAAAAATATCAATGGTACCTATTTAGTTCAGGGCATGCATGCTGTTAACGGCGCCAAAATCAGCGATATTCAAGGGGTAGTTTTTCATACAAAATTTTTATCTGATTTTATCGGCGAAGTAAAGGAAGAAGTAAAAAGAGGCGAGCATTATGGCGGCGCATTTTACTATAAACATTTTGAAAATGAAGTAAGCAAAAATCCTGCGATAGGTTTCCATTACGAAGGCTCTATTAAATATTTAGATTCTCAACAATTAGTAAATCTAGGGCTTATGAAAACAACTGAAGAGTTCGAACATTTTTGCTATGATTTAAAAGAAAAAAAGACTACCAATGCCGTTTCCTTACTATAAACAACTCGACGCAATGGATTGCGGCCCTACATGCCTACGCATGGTAGCAAAGCATTATAAGAAGAGCATGACTATACAAACACTCCGCAGCAAAGCAGAAATTGGCAAAGAGGGTGTTTCTTTGTTAGGCATTGCGCAAGCTGCTGAAGATATTGGTTTTAAAACACTGGCCATAAAAGTAAGCTTTGAAAAACTGGTAACCGAAGCACCTCTACCGTGTATAGTTCATTGG
This sequence comes from Emticicia soli, assembly GCF_037860775.1. Classification (NCBI taxonomy): domain Bacteria; kingdom Pseudomonadati; phylum Bacteroidota; class Cytophagia; order Cytophagales; family Leadbetterellaceae; genus Emticicia; species Emticicia soli. Next base: position 408,755 of record NZ_JBBEWC010000004.1, read on the forward strand.
CAGCAAAATCACTTTGTGGTTGTATACAAAATATCAAAAAGTCGTTTTAGTAAAGAAATAACGGTTCATGTAGCCGATCCGGGCAAAGAATTGCTAAACTACACTAAAGATGAGTTTTGCAGGGGGTGGCTAGCTTCAAAGAAAAATAATGAAGAAGAAGGCATTGCATTGCTTTTAGAAACTACTCCACGATTTTATGAAGAAGAAGGAGAAAAATATAAGGGTTTAGCTATAGGAATGCTATGGCAATATGTGTGGCGATACAAGGGCTTACTGGTTCAGTTGGGTTTAGGTTTAATGATTGGTTCTATCCTTCAGGTCATTCTGCCTTTTTTAACGCAATCTATCGTTGATACAGGTATACAAACACGCAATATACACTTCATTTACTTGATTCTGATTGCACAATCTATGTTGTTTCTGGGTAGAATGTCTGTAGATTTCATCCGTAGCTGGATACTTTTGCATATCAGTACACGCATTAATTTATCGATACTGTCAGACTTCCTTAGTAAGCTACTGAAACTCCCTATTGCATTTTTTGATTCAAAAAAGACCGGCGACATTATGCAACGCATTGGTGATCACCATCGAATAGAGTCATTTCTTACGGGCACATCGCTCAACGTATTATTTTCACTTTTTAATCTGGTAATTTTTAGTTTCATCGCAGCGTTCTATAGCGTGACTATCTTTAGTATTTTCATCATATCGAGTGTTTTATATACTCTTTGGATAATGTTTTTTTTACGTTATCGTCGAAAGATGGATAATAAACGCTTTGCGCTGGCGAGCCAGAATCAGAGTAGCCTCATACAATTGATTACTGGTGTGCAAGAAATAAAAATGAACAATGCCGAGCACCTGAAACGCTGGGAATGGGAAAATTTACAAGTAAAGCAATTCAAGTGGAATATTAAAAGTCTTGCTATAGGCCAATATCAACAAGCAGGTACCTTGTTTATTAACGAAGGTAAAAACATATTGATTACTTTTCTGGCGGCTACTGCTGTGGTAAACGGGCAAATGACGCTAGGTGGAATGATGGCTATGCAATATATTATGGGGCAACTAAATAGCCCCGTTGAACAACTCATACAATTTATACAGCACTGGCAGGATGCCCAAATCAGTATAGAGCGATTGAACGAAATACATGAAATGGACAATGAAGAACCGGAAGAAAAGACCCTGATTAAACATCTACCACAAAATAAAGACATTAATATCACGAACCTTTCGTTTACGTATACCGGTGCAGGTAATGAACCTGTATTAAAAAATATAAATCTTATTATACCGCATGGAAAAATAACTGCTATTGTAGGTACAAGTGGTAGTGGTAAAACAACTTTATTAAAACTGTTACTGAAATTCTATCAGCTTAATAAGGGAGAAGTACGTTTGGGTGATACGAACTTGGCTAATATAAGTCCGAGGGCTTGGCGTAATGTATGTGGTACGGTATTGCAAGATGGTTTCATTTTCTCAGATACAATTGCTAACAACATTGCCGTAGGAGATGAAACACCAGATATACCGAAACTATTACATGCCGTTAAGGTAGCTAATATACAGTCTTTTATTGAGGAATTGCCACTAAGTTACAATACCAAGATAGGTGCTGAAGGAAATGGAATTAGCCAAGGACAAAAGCAGCGACTATTAATTGCCAGAGCTGTGTATAAGAATCCTGATCTTATATTTTTTGATGAGGCAACCAATGCCTTAGATGCGAATAATGAGAGTGTGATTATGCAAAATCTGGATGCATTTTTTAAGAGCGGTCCGACTGGTCGGCGAACGGTAGTGATAGTAGCCCACCGATTGAGTACTGTAAAAAATGCTGACCAGATTGTGGTTATAGAAAAGGGTGAGATTGTTGAAATTGGAACCCATAAGGAATTATCACAAAAGCATGGAAAATATTTCGAGTTAGTAAAAAATCAATTAGAACTAGGGAATTGATGGAAAATAACAAAGATATAACCGAGAAATTGCTTAGAACAAACCTGACGGAACTGTTAGGCGGAAAAGGTGTATCTAGCCCTGAGCCAGTCAACGCAATTCCTACTGGTCCTCCTAAACCTCCTGAGATGAATAATGGAGGTGATGGAAACGATGGAAATTCTCGGATGCCAGAATTAAGGAATACTCAAGTAGATGAAATTTTAAATCAACCTCCTTCGTGGTTGGTTAGTTGGGGGGTCAGTGTTTTCTTTTTTGTTTTAGTAATACTGTTTGGAGTTACTTGGTTTGTGGAATACCCTGACTTGGTGGGGGCGAAATTGAAAGTAATCTCAGATAATGCTCCAAAATCGGTGAATGCTAAAATGGATGGGCGTTTAACCAGATTAATGGTAAAAGAAGGGTCTTTAGTACAGTCGGGTGACCACTTGGCGTATTTGGAGAGTACAGCGAGTATTGATGAAGTATTGAGTTTAGAAAATAGTATTAATCAATTAATTCAATTATCTGCTGTTAATAATTTTGAAGGTATTCATCACACTACTATCCCTCTGTTTTTTTCGTTGGGAGAACTACAAAAACCATATCAGACGTTTCAAGAAGCTCTTGTGCGGTCGCAGTCGTCGATGGCTAATGGCTCTTATCTAAAGAAGAAAGGGGCTGTAAACAGAGATATTCATACTTTAACAAACATTCAAGAAAATACCAGAGCGCAATTGGAATTGCAAGAGAAGGATTTGCAAATGGCCTATGAAGAGGCGCAGAGCCAACAGCGCTTGAGCGAGAAAGGATTTGTATCGAAACAGGATGCGAGAAATGCTCAAAGCCGATATTTAAGTAAAAAACAAGCATTTGAACAGGCAAAAGGAGCTTTAGATAATAATTCAATGAGCCAGAACCAAAAACAACAAGAGTTGATAGAATTGGATAAGACCATAATAGAGCAAAAAAACAATCTCATTCAGTCTATTAATTCATTAAAAAGTGATATTGAAGCCTGGAAGCAGCGGTATATTGCTGTGGCGCCGATTGCAGGCAAGGTTAATTTTCTGACCAATCTACAGGAAAATCAGATGATAAAAGCAGGTCAGGAATTACTGTATGTTCTACCAGAAGGAACTGGGTACCATGGCGAGATGCTATTGGGACAATATAATTTTGGTAAGGTTAGAAAAGACCAGGAAGTAATTGTGAAGTTTCAGAGCTATCCATTTCAGGAGTTTGGAACAGTAAAAGGGCAAGTTTCTTATATTTCGGATATACCTCAAGATACAGTTTATCTGGTAAGGGTAGATTTTCCGCATGGCTTAGTAACTTCTGCCAATAAAAAATTACCGTTTAAAAATGGCATGACCGCTTCGGGAGAGGTAATTACTGAAAATCTGAAATTAATAGAAAAACTTTTCTATGATATAAGAAAGACAATGAAACGCTAATTGACACTATTTATGCTTAGTAGAAAAATTGTTCCTATAGTTTTATTATACTTTTTTGTGCTTGATATATCGGCGCAAAACAAATATACTTTGGAGCAATGTATTGATTATGCTTATAAACAGAGTTTTGATATTAAGCAACGGCTGTTAAAAATACGTCAATCTGAGAATACAGTGCGCCAATCTAAACAGGCTGTTTATCCTAATGCATCAGGTTCGTTTTCTCAAGGAGTTAGTTCGGGGCGGAGTATTGACCCATTCACTAATGGTTTTGTTTCGCACACTGTTTCATCTAATTCAATAGGTTTGGGTACTAACTTAGTAGTTTTTAATGGTTTTGCCATAAAGAACCAGATTGCACAAAATGAATTTAATTTAAAAGCCGATGAGTGGGACTTGCAAAGTGGGAAAAACGAGTTGAGAAACCGGATTACACTTGCTTATATGCAAGTACTGATGAATCAGGAACTTTGGAAAATCAGCCAGGAGCAAGTGGTGAACCTTCAAAGTCAATTGAAAAGAGTGCAGGAACTGGTAGAAGAAGGCAATATGCCCCCAACAAATTTAATAGACTTAGATGCGCAATTAGCTACAGCCGAATTTGATGCCTTGAACATGAAAAATACCATTGAGCTGGCAAAACTTTCGTTAGCTCAACTAATGGCCTTTCCAGAATATCATTCATTTGAGGTAGAACCTATTGCTTTTGATGAAAAAGTGTTTGTGATTAATGATTCTTATTTACAGACAATCTTGATGGCCGCTAATAATCAGCCTCTTATAAAAAATGCTGAATTAAGGTTTCAGAGTGCAAAAGTGGGTATCAGGATAGCTCAAGCAGCTAAATACCCTAGTGTATCACTCGGTGCAGGAATGGGGACAGCTTATTCAAGTGCAGCAGCGAGAGAATATAATTATTTTAATCAGTTAAACTTTAATCTTAATCAATATGCACGCTTGAACATCAACATACCAATTTATAGTAATGGACAAGTAAAGATGCGAATAAATAATGCTTTGATTGCAAGACAAATGGCTGAGACGCAGTTGTCTCAATCAAAGTTACAGCTGAAACAAGAGATTGAGCAAGCGTATCTGGCGGCGAGCATTTCGAAAGAGAAACTGAGTAGTGCCAAAAGGCAATTAAATACCCAACAAGTGGCGTTTGATTCGGCTAAAGAGCGGTTTACTGAAGGACTCATCCATGCGATTGAATTGAATAATTTCCGGCTTAATTTAGAAAAGGCTAAATCGAGTTTTGTTCAGGCAAAATATGAGTTATTCTTTCGAAAGATAATCTTAGATTATTACAAATAGTCTTAAATTCCAGATATAACGCATCACTTTCATTTAGGAATTTAAAAACAGAACCTAAGAGAATGTCTGGTGAATAAATTAAATCTATTCACCAGACAATGATGAATTCATAAGCTACAACCCTCACTTTACCACCTCACTCACCAAAATTACAGGGCTTACATTAGTATAGTTTGCAAAATCTGCCCTTATAGCATCTCTGTTTGGTGCAATAGCCGACTGATAATCGCTAAGACTTTTTACATAAAACGTACCAATAGCCATATAAGGTAGTGCCTGGTTAGGCATACCAGCGGCAAGCCCTTTCTCAATGGTGTATTTAACCAAATTCGAGCCTAAATACCCTGCAACCATTGGCATGTGCTTAGTTTCGTAGTATTCCATATTAAAAGTTTTACCTTCGGCAAAAGGATACATAATTGATATTTTAATCAGGCCCTTCTCAGACTTTTGAGCTTGTTTTTCTTGACTAAATGCAGTAACACAAGTGGCGAAAAGTAAAAATGTTGCAATAAGTTTAAATTTCATGATTGATCAGAATTTAAGTGATAGACAGTTTCAAATAAAATATTATTCCACAAATATCTAAAGCGTTTATATATTTGCAAAACGCTATTTTTCGATAAAATCAATCGATAAAACCGATTTAGAAATATGGAATTAAGACAACTCAAATACTTTCTAAAAGCCAAAGAACTTTCAAATTTTACCGAAGCCGCAAAGATTTTGAATATCAGCCAGAGTACTTTGTCTCAGCAGATTAAGCAATTAGAAGATGAACTGAATGTGCCTTTATTCAACCGAATCGGAAAACGAATTACACTCACTGAGGCCGGAGAAATATTTAGTGATTATGCTTTGCAGAGTATCAGTAGAGCGAATGAAGGTGTATTGGTTTTGCGAGATTTAAAAAACCTGAATACTGGCAAAATCACTATCGGCGTGATTTACTCTATGCGTATTCTTTTTGCCAAAACATTGATAGCGTTTGCAAAGCAATATCCAAATATCAAAATTCAGGTTGTATTTGGTACTACTAAAGACCTGCTCGAAAAACTCAACCTGCATCAGTTTGACTTTATTGTGTCGTTTCATGAAGAAACCAAAGAGCCACATTTGAAATACCATACACTTTTAAAATCAAATATGGTTTTGGTAACAAGTAGAAAATCATCATTGGCGAAGAAAAGCAGCATATCGCTCAATGAAGTAGCTACGCTACCATTAGCATTGCCTTTCAGTGGGTATAGTACCATTCAGTTTTTTGTAGAATCATTCAGCGAGAAAAATTTAAGCCCGAATATCTGTATGGAAATAAATGATATTCCTACACTATTTGAAATCGTAAAAACAGGGCATTGGCATACTATATTGAGTGATACCAGCGTAAACGACCCCGAAGTGGTAGCCATTCGCATTGATGGAAAAAACATGAAACGAAATATAATGATTATCTCGCTCAAAGAAGCCTACGAAAAAAAAGCCGTGAAGAAACTATGTGAGCTTCTGACTAACATGCACGCTAAAAAATATTAAGAAAAATCTTTTAGATAATAAGATTATATTCTTCTTACCCCGCCCAATTCTCCCTATCCAAACTTCTGAATTGTATAGCCTCTGCCAGATGTTCAATGCGTATCTCTTCTGAATCTGCTAAGTCGGCAATCGTACGAGATACTTTCAGTATTCTGTCATAAGCTCGGGCTGATAAACCTAGGCGCTCCATTGCTTTTTTCAATAAGGCCTTGCCGCCTTCACCAATATCACATATTTCTTTTACCATTTCCGGTGGCATCATGGCATTGCAATGAATATCCTGAAAATTCTCAAAGCGTTTTGTCTGTATCTCACGGGCTTTTACTACTCTTTCTCTAATAATAGTGGAAGATTCGTTTTTTCGGGTTGATGCAATCTGGTCGAAACTCACAGGTGTTACCTCTACGTGTAAATCTATTCTGTCTAATAAAGGTCCTGAGATTTTATTCAGATATTTACCCACAGTACCGGGTGGACAAGTACAATCTTTCTCAGGATGGTTATAGTAACCGCACGGGCAGGGGTTCATGCTGGCAATCAACATAAAATTGGCAGGAAATTCCACGGCTTGTCTTGTGCGAGAAATGACAACCTTTCTTTCTTCTAAAGGTTGCCGCATTACTTCTAACACTGTTCGTTTAAACTCGGGTAGTTCGTCCAGAAACAAAACACCATTATGAGCCAAGGAGATTTCGCCGGGTTGCGGAAAACCGCCGCCACCTACCAAAGCCGCATCAGAGATAGTATGATGTGGTGCCCGAAAAGGTCGTCGGGCAATTAAAGAAGCTTTTACACCTAACTTACCTGCCACCGAGTGAATTTTGGTTGTCTCTAAAGCCTCATGCAAAGTAAGAGGCGGTAAAATAGATGGCAGGCGTTTGGCAAGCATAGTTTTGCCTGCGCCAGGAGGCCCAATCATAATCACATTATGGCCGCCTGCTGCGGCAATTTCCATTGCTCTTTTTATATTTTCTTGGCCTTGTACGTGCGAAAAATCAGCCTCGTACTCGCTAATGGCATTAAAAAAGATGTCTCTTGTATCGGTTACCAGAGGCTCAATTTCTTTTGCACCTGTCAAGAAATCTATTGCATCATTCAGCGTTTCTACACCTATAATATCCAAGTTATTTACGATAGATGCCTCCATCGCATTTTCGGCCGGCAGAATAAAGCCTTTCAGTTTATTGCGGCGAGCTTCTATAGCAATAGGCAATACGCCCTTTATGGGTCTTAGTTTACCATCTAAGGCCAATTCGCCCAGAATTACATATTCTTCTAAATTTTTAGCAGGCTTTATTTGTTCTCCGGCTATCAATATACCCACAGCCATTGGTAAATCATAAGCCGAGCCTTCTTTCCGAATATCGGCCGGTGCTAAATTGATAACAGTTTTTTGGCGGGAAATCTGATAATTACAATACTTAAGAGCAGCATCTATTCTTTGTTGGCTTTCTTTCACGGCACCATCAGGCAGCCCAACAATCGACATCCCAATACCTTGCACAACACTTACTTCAACCGTTATTAAAGTGGCATTTACGCCATACACAGCAGCACCAAAACATTTTGCGAGCATATACTATATTTTAACTTAAATATTTCGAAGATTTTTTATCAAATGTAAAATTTTATTCGCTAATCAAGATACAGAATGTAAACCTTTTTATAAAAGGCCTCATCAGACTTACTATTAGGGTCATCTATAAACCTCAAACAGCTATTCAAATCTGTTTAAATAATTGTTTTGCCTCTCTCTTACATAGAAGTTCTTTAATCAAATACAGTATTTATTTAATCTCTAATCTATTCAATTAATAATGTTTTCTAGGTAAAATGCCTCAAAAAGGCACGTTAAATAAATTTAGCCCTCATAATTTGTAAAACAGTTGCCAAGCCTCTAAGTTAGCAGAAAAACACTCAAACCCCTATTCTATGTTTTATTCTGATGACTTGAAAAGAGCAATTCATATTGCACAATCGATAGCCAAAGAATACCAAAACGAACAATTCACACCATCTCATCTATTGTTAGCTATCATGCATAACGAAATTGGGCTTGCTTCCATGCTAGCTGCGTTGGGTAAGGATATTAACTACATAAGAGACTGGGCAGAGGTAAGAATAGAAGATTTACCTAAAAGTACAAAAATATCCGAAGAGCCAATAGGTGACGAAAAAGTAAAGAAGACAATAGAAATGGCCGAGCTCATAGCCATGCAGTTCAACCGTAACTCTATTGACCCTCTTTGCGTTATAGCAGCAATTTTAAAACCGAATCTTGCTTTTACCCAAGAACAGCTAAAATCTCTGCCTATTAACGAAAGAGAAATTCTGGACTCTGATCTGGAGAGTAAAGCCATCAACAATGCACTTGGCGTAAATGAAGTTGATGCCGCCGGCAAAGCAGATATACAAGTGCCACAAAGACAATCTAATGCCATTTATAAATACTGTATAAACAAAACAATATTGGCATCTGAGGGTAAGCTAGACCCAATATTAGGAAGGGATAGAGAAACAAGAATGATTGCCGAGATTTTGGGCAGAAGAACAAAGCCCAATGTGATTCTTGTAGGTGAGCCGGGTGTAGGTAAAACAGCTTTGGTCGATGGCTTTACCCAAGATGTTGTAGCAAGTAAAGTACCTACTCATTTACAATCTGCTATAATTTTCGAATTAGACTTAGGGGCTTTAGCAGCAGGAGCCTCTTATAAAGGTGAAGTAGAAGATAGAATAAAAAGTATCATAAAAGAAATAAAGCAGTTTGAGAAAGCCATTTTGTTTATAGATGAGATTCATATTTTACTAGATAGCAAAGGCTCATTAGGCTCGGGAGTGGCCCAATTACTTAAACCCGAATTGGCTCGTGGAGAAATAACAGTTATAGGTGCAACAACGCAAGACGAATACAGGCAATATATTGAGGCCGACGAAGCATTTAACCGACGTTTTGAAGTACTAAGAGTTGAAGAACCCGATTTGATAACGGCCTCGAGAATGATTGAAACCCTAATACCTTTTTATGAAAAACATCATTCTTTAAAAGTTGCTAAAGGAACAGTAGATGAGGCTGTCAGGCTATCGAAAAGATATGTAAAAGACAGACGGCTGCCTGATGCTGCTGTTGACCTTATAGACCGAACGATGGCGGCAATCAGGATGATGGACGAGACATCAAAAAACGAACTAGAGAATCTTAAACAAGAGTTTGAGAGCCTTATTATAAGAAATACCGAGTTTAAAGAAATAGAGTTTTTTAAAGAACTACGCTGGTTTCTGACCATTCTGAAGAATAAAGTAAGTCATATTCTATTAAATCAGATTGAAAGCGATATTCAACCAGAAACACTAGAAACAACAGAGTCGCTGCAAGACTATTTAAAAACCACTATTGAAAGTTTAATAAGCCTTAGTGAACAAAAAAGAGACGAAGTTACCAAGCAAGATATTGCTGCTGTTATATCAGGCAAAACAGGTATTCCGCTCGGCAAACTACAAAGTAGTGAAAGAGAAAAACTTCTGAAAATGGACGAAGTTCTGCAAAGAAGAGTAGTTGGTCAAAACCATGCCGTAAAGGCTTTGTGCGAAGCTATTCTGGAGTCTCGCTCAGGACTAATTAAAGCTGGTCAACCCATAGGTTCATTCTTTTTGCTTGGCCCTACCGGAACTGGAAAAACCGAGTTAGCCAAATCTTTAGCCGATTTCTTATTCAACGACGAATCATTTATGATTCGTTTTGATATGTCGGAGTTTAAAGAAGAGCACTCTGCGGCATTACTCTATGGTGCACCTCCCGGCTATGTTGGTTACGAAGAAGGAGGTTTACTGGTAAATAAAATCCGTCAGAAGCCCTATTCGGTAGTACTTTTTGATGAAATAGAAAAAGCTCACCCATCTGTTTTTGACATCTTCCTCCAGATTCTGGATGAAGGGAAAATGCATGACAGACTTGGCAAAGAAGGAGACTTCTCTAATGCTGTTATTCTGTTTACATCTAACATTGGCAGCGACTTCATCGCCAATAAATTTGACAAAGGCGAACTACCAGCCTCAAACGATTTAATGGAAATAATGGCGAAGTATTTCAGACCTGAGTTTCTGGCCCGTGTGACCGAAATAGTACCTTTTGCGCCAATTTCTGAGCAAAACGTGGTAAAAATCTTTGATATTCATCTAAAAAGTCTGCTCGACCCGCTAACCAAACAAGGCATCAGTCTTGAATTAAGTGATGATGCCAAGAAAAAACTAGCCATGACAGGCTTTACACCAAGATACGGCGCCCGACCAATTAAAGGGAATATCCGAAATCTTTTACGTAGGCCTATTTCAAGAATGATTATCAGCGGCGAGCTAGTCAAAGGAGCAACATTAAACATAAGTTTGGATGAAGCAGGGGAGTATAATTGGAAGGTGGATTAAATTTTTCAATAATGGCAAATAGAAAGAGAAGCAATTTTTCAAGACCTACCAAAGACGCTGCATTCGTGCGTCAACAAGGTAGATGTGCAATGTGCGGAAAAGATTTATGGAACTGGCTTATTAGCTCTGGTAACATGTGGGAAGCACATCATATAAGACGTGATGCAGATAATGGAGTCTCTACAATAGACAATTGCGTTGTTTTATGCACTGATGACGAAGACTCTTCAAATGATTGTCACTTCAAAGCTCATGGGTATAATTATAGAATACCTTTTATACTTGATACTTCTGAATATAAGTACTTTGAATTTAACTTTCTTACAGGTAAGTATAAAGGCTTAAAGAAGGATTATGAGCCTAAAACGAAATAAATAAATGGCATACGAAGGCGAACCTTTAAATTATTGTCCTGCTAATCTGGACTTATCTAAAGTAGAAATGATAGTTGTTTCAGGATCAACAAAGTATGGTCACTCATTATTATACATTCCTAAAAATGGATTATACTTTCAAATTGCTGGTATACATGCGTATCCTACGATGATGAATGAATTAGGCTATCGAAGATATTTGAAAGAAAATGGAAAATGGGAGCTTGGTAGAATAATATACGCTCTTCCTCAACCGGAAGGAGCATATTATGAATTAATGATGTCGACCTCAAAAAAATGGGTTTGGGGTGGGGTTTTTAATAATTGTACCACATTTGTAGAAGAGGTTATCCGAGCAGGTGGCTCTTCATCTCGAATAAATAATTTCCCAACTAATAATCTGCAATAGTCTATTTACTAAATGGGAGACATTAACAATAGTCAAAAATCAATAAGCAATTTACATGGCTAGTTTAAGGCTTAAAGTTTTTTCAGTTCAACAAGTTTTTAATTGGTAGAGAGTATGAGCATCAACAGAAACGCTATTAATTATTTGACAAATACTGGATATTCAGACAGGAATACTTACCCTTTACAAGCTAATCAGAATTCCTTGTTTGAATTAAATAGGAGCCTAAAAAACCCCCAACATGAAGCAAGAGTATGCTCGGTTCCAACTACTTTTAATAAAGTCCATACTTCATCAATATCAAAAGTTGAAGAAACACAAGCCAGCGCATTTTCAATTAGCTCTATAACTCATAAGATTGCCGATATTACAAAAACTTTAGTTGATGAGGCTAATAAAAAAATCGGGAAAATGAGTTTTGCTAAATTAGAAGAAATGGAAGAACTAGAAAAGACTCTTGCTAAACTCAAGAATGCCATAAAACCTATTGCAAGCATAACTTACTCTTCAAAAAATACAATACTATTTATAGAGTTAGAAGAAGCCTTTGTTTCTATAAACACTTTTGTATCAGAAATAAAAATAACCGTACAATTCTATGATTTTAGTGAGATACAAGGTGTTCAAGAAAAAATCAGGAAGATAACTGAAAGTTTTTGGGACAGATTTAAAATGATGTTTGACAAAATTGTGAGAGAAATAGGTAAGTATGCTAGTAAAGTAGCTACTAAAGTATCTGTTTTGGAAGATACTATTCTAAAAACGCTTAAGATATCAGGAAAAGCCCTTACAGGAGTAAAAGCAGGTTGGATGTCTGCTATTGGAGTTGTATTTTCAGCCATTGAGTTTTCTGATGCATGGAAAGCTTATGAAAAAGATAGCAGTCTTGAAAATAGAGATAAACTATTTACCGCTCTTGCAGCACTTGTTACAGATGTAGTACTAACTATTGCTGTAATAATTCTAACCATTATTGGTGGAACTGCTGCACTATTAGTAGTTGCAATAATAACTGTCATAACACTAGTTAATTCAATGATTAGCCTTGGAGCAAAATTAATCTACGATAAGGATATTAATTTACTTGCTGATTTAATGCTATATATTTCTAACTCTATATCTAACATAGCTAAAAAAGTTTTCAATTACATAAGTAATTTTTATTCTTCCATAAAAGACACATGTGGCAAAATTTGGGATTCAATCAAAAATCGTTATGAAGATTTTGCAACACGAAATGCCGACAAAATACTGGACACAAGAGATTTTTTCAATAAATACATACCTTAAAATAAATTTACAACAAAATCTCAGTTGCTTTTTCACAATATTAATATATTCGCAACAATACCTAAAACCTTATTAGCCCATGTTCAATTACAGTATTGGTGGACAAGAACGTAAATTAGATAATGCACAGGAAGCAATTGCTGACATTCCGCTTAATCGAACACTTTTGATTGAAAAACTAACCAATGACCCACCTTTAAAACCAGAAATCGTTCAGGATTTAAAGACCGTCGATGAGGTTTTTAATTACTATAAACCGTCTGTAGAGGTTGACTTTTCTGATGCCGAAGGAGCAGACGTTCAGGAGAAACTGGAATTCAGAAACCTGGGGGATTTCACAAAAAAGGGATTGATCAGCCAAAGTGATTTTTTACAGTCGCTCAATAACGAAGCAGACGATTTACAAAAACTGATGCGTCAGCTGAAATCAAATAAAATCTTACAAACGGCACTTAAAAATGCCGAATCAAAGGCTGCATTTATCAGTGCCATTGAAGCAATGATTGATGAACTGGACAAATAAACGGTATTAATCGACTTTGTAATCATCGGTATAAATGTTTGATGGATTACGTAAATTTTTAAACCTAACAGATTCTTCTTTAAAGAATATGGCAACCGAAAAACAAGACTTAGCTCAACCCTTGAAAGTTCGTGAAGGCAAACCTTCTTTAGAACAAAGTTTAAAGCCTCTCGAAAAATTTGGTTCTTTTGACCTTCTCGAAACGGTTATTGACGGAGTCTCAAATCTGAATCCGAAACGTAAAGCTAGAAAAGATATTTTCTTGACTGAAGATGCGAAAAAAGAAGAAAGAAAACAGCTAAAAAGAAGGCTTCAGGTCTGGAAAGATATACTATCAAGTACTGAAGACTTGCCTACTATGCTCACATCGAGCCAGAGAAAAATGGAGCAAGCTCATAATCTGCTAGCTGATAATGTGATTAAAGCAGTAGATGCATGCCGTGATTTAGAACGCTCATATCGCTCGATGGCATTGTTCTATAAAAATACAGAGCTAGATAAGGTTAAAAACATCAGCATTATGAATGCCGAAATGGATAACCTGACCGACCTCGATAATACAGTATTCTTTGATGCTGTATCAGAAGAAATGAATAAAAACTATGATCGCCTTGACCTGCGTGAAAATTACTCACTAATGGTGTTACCGGGTTATCTTAAATCAAATTCGGTAATAAACAAATGGGCACAGATGGCTCATAGAAACAAGGTTATGATGCTCACTGATTTCCGACATCTGGATACGGCCGAAGATGTAATCGATGTATTTGACAGCGCCAATCATTCCGGAGGTGATGCTCACTTATCGAATGTGATTATGACAGCCAACTGGCTGGTGGGTCGTGGCAAATACGAAGAGATAGGTGAAGAAGATGATTTATTTATTCCGCCATCGGCAGCTTTAGCAGGCAAAATTTATAGCACTTTGGCTTCGCAGGTAACAGCAGGCCGCAAACATGGTACGCTTAATGAGGTAGACGGAGTTAAGTTTCAGGTGAAGAAAAGTGACATTGCCCAGATGGAAAAAATGGGTCTGGTGCCAATGGTAAATGAGTACGGAAAAGTAATGGCCTTTTCGGCAAAAACATTATTTAATGGTGATAACATAGGCCTCCAAACTTACTCTGTAGTAAGAGTTTTTGACTGGGTTATAAAGGTACTTATTGATTTTCTTAACCGTCGTGCTTTCGAAAACTGGGATCATAACATGCGTATGGACATCCAGAGTCAGGTAGTCCGGTTTTTAGATAAAATAACCGGACCGGGTAAGTTAATAGAGAAATTTACGATTAAAAAGTTTGAAAGAGACCCAAAGCAAAAAGACCGTATCATTTTAGATATTCATATGGTGCCTTATTTTCCGGCAAAAACCTTCTTGATTTCATTAGATGGTACAAAAGGTGATGATCCCGATGCCGACGGAGATCGTAAATGGGATTCGTCATATAATCAGCAATAGTTAAATAAGCCCTCAGCCTTATTGATACAATTTTATAATGTCATTTAAAGCCACATTCAGCCTGGACAACAAGACTGTTGCCGACCTTAACTATTGTTATCTTGATATTAATCAGGATATTGATAGCCGAGGGCGCCCCTCTTCTATTCCAAAGGGCGGTAGAATTACATTAGAGTTTGATACGCTGGGCGATGATTCTATTACTGTGTGGGCCGCTGACCCTGTAAAAGAAAAAGATGGCGCTATTACTTACCGTGGTATAGATAATAGCAGTATCCAAAAGGAAATTAAGTTTAAAAGCGGTGTGTGTGTAGAATTTCATGAACGCTTTGATAGCACCTCTTCTGCATCAATGGTAACTATTATTACAATTTCAGCACCTATAGTAACAATTGATGGTAGCAAACTTGATAATCATTGGAATAAACAATTTAAAGGCGAGAAGAAAACTTAAGCAATATGGCATCTTTTAGTGCAGAGCTTCAACTTCAGGGAATTAGCTACCGGGTAGTTTCGTGCGAATATAGTTTGCATCAGCCTACCGACTCAAGAGGTAAAACAATGGCTTCAGTTAAAAGCGGGCTTATAAAACTAACTCTGGCATCTGAAACAAGTAATCAGCATAAAACACTTTCAGATTGGGCCGTTGCTGTGAAGAAACCCATGAAAGGAAGAATAGTTTTTCATAGGATCGATAACCGGGGGGCAACTTTTAAAAAAGTTGATTTCGAAAATGGTCATTGTGTTTCTTACCGTGAAGTGTACACACCTTATACAGGGGTTGCGTCGGCACTAACCGTAAACATTGGTATTACAGCCGAAAAAATAATTATCGGTAACGTAAAGCACGATAATCTTTGGGCAGAAAAAGATAAAGGCTGACAGCTTCTTATAACTCATAATTTCTATGGCACAGTTAATCATAGCAGATATATCTATTGATAAAAAAACTATTAAAAACTTTACGAGTGTTCGGATTGACCAATCAATCTTTACACATCATAGTTTTGAAGTAGTTGTTCCGTTCGATGAATTTGAGGAAAAAGAAGAAGTTTTTTTTCAGAAAGCACATAAAGAACTCATAGGCAAAAAAATAGTATTTAAGTTTGAGCCCGTATTCAGAGAGTTTCATGACGACCATAGCGACGACTTCAAATTCTTTGGAATTATCACCGAGCTTTCGCTCCAGAGTAATAGTGAGCTCACCAATTCTTTTATTATTAAAGGTTTCAGCCCAACTTTTATGTTAGAGGACGGCGTTCAGCGACGTGGTTTCGTGAGTATGAATCTCAAGCAAATCTTCGACAAAGTTATAACCCCCTACCCGATTCAGAAAAAAATTAATCCAAAGAAATCAGATAAGTTTGATTATAAAGTACAATACGATGAAAGTAATTTTGAGTTTATGAATCGTGTAGCCGAAGAGTATGGCGAATGGTTTTATTATGATGGACAAACTTTAATTATGGGCACTCCACCCAATAAAACAATGGATTTCTGGATTGATGGCATGCAAAACTTTGATATGTCGATTTCTTTGAAGCCTGCCAAATTTAAGATGCTCCACCACAACTATTATAAGCTACAAGATTACACAGGCAACTCTTCGTCTCAGAATATACAAATGGAAGATTTTGCAAAGTTTGCGCTTTCTGAATCTGAAAAAATGTTTAAACAAGACTCTCACCTGGTTACTTTTAAAGATATAAGAAGTACCAATGAGCTTAATGACACAATCAAGAATATTAAGGCTGTGAATGCCAGCGACATGATTTCGTTTAGGGGTAGAGGTGAGCAGCCAAATCTTAACGTCGGCACAATTATTACGGTACGAGGCCAAAAGTTGAAAGAGAATTATAAACGCATTTCGAAAGACTTTGGCAAATACCGTATTATAGAAATAACCCACACTGTGGACCACGAGGGCAACTACGAAAACTTCTTTAAAGCAGTACCCCAAACAGCCAGCCATCCTCCACGAAATCATAGCATCAGAATTCCTATTGCACAACCTGAATTGGCCAAAGTTGTTGAAAACAAAGACCCCATGAATTTAGGCCGCATAAAGGTAAAATTCTACTGGAGCAATGCCAATGAGGCCAAAAGCAATTGGCTACGAATGACAACCCCCTACACTGGAGGCTCTAAAGGTATGCTATGGGTACCCGAAATTGGAGACCAGGTAGTGATTGGCTATGAACAAAATCACGGTGATTTTCCGGTAGTTCTGGGGAGTGTATATCCTAAAGATAACGCCGGTGCCAAATATACCAACACCGACAACCTTCAAAAGTTTATACGTACCAAGGGAGGAAACAAAATTGGGTTTAAAGACAAAGGAGGCGAACAAGAAGTATACATAACCAATGCGAATAAGAAAGGTACATCTCTGCATATCTCATTCAAGAGCAATGGAGAAATTACTTTAAAAACAGCAGGCAATATAGTTTTAGAAGCCGGTAATGATATTAAAATGAAGGCCGGCAACAACTTTAGCATTGAAGCTACCAAAGGAGATATTACTATCAGTGCAAAAACTAAAAATATTAAGGCGTCAGCTACACAGAACATTGAAGCAAAGGCTACAAAAGACATAGAACTTCAAGCCACAATGAATGCAGAGCTAAGTGCTAATATGAAAGCAGAAGTAAAAGGAAGTTTAAGTGCAAAACTGAGCGGAGCAATGACAGATGTTGAAGGTTCTTCGTTGGTTAATATTCAAGGATTAATGGTAAAAATAAATTAGATTATGGGAAGACCCGCTGCCAGAGTCGGAGATATGCACGTTTGCCCGATGTTTGATGGTCCCAAACCTCATGTTGGTGGTCCAGTGCTCCCCCCTGGAAAACCGAGAGTATTGATTGGTGGATTACCTGCAGCTACTGTAGGAAACCTTTGTTTTTGTGCATCTGCACCAGATATGATTATTATGGGATCATTAGGAGTATTTATTGGTGGACAACCAGCTGCTCGTTTAGGAGATCCAACTGCTCATGGAGGCAGAATAGTAGTAGGTCTACCAACTGTTCTGATTGGAGATATTGGTAGTGTGAGTGTTGGTATGAACTCTTTTGCTCCTGAATTGGGCAATATTAGTCCAGAATTTCAACGAACTCTCAATCAAGCATTAACACTTAAAGAAGCTGCCAATAACGGCACACCTTTTTGTGAGGTTTGCAGATAGAATATGCTAGAAATAAAGGAAAAACAATTTTTAAATCTAAAAAAGATTTTATTCCATCAGTTAAACGATGAAATCGTTACTTATTTTCTAAGAGACTTCAGGAATTACCCATTATTTGAGAGTATACAAGAGTTTTCACTTTGGCTAAAAAACAGATTAGAATATGCATTTGAATGGGAATTACTCGATGCCAATTGTATATGCGATTTTATAAGATATTCTATTGAGTTTGAAGAGATTCAATCTCTAAGTTTAAATGAAAACATTAAAGAAATTATGACATATCCGGGTCGAACCGATGAAAAAAAAATTCAAGCCCTGTTTCTCTATTTAACAAAAACCCATAATTAATGCCTGTTGACGAAAAAAATATAAAGCAAAAATCTAGAGAAAGACTCAATAATGAATATCAGATGTCTATCTCTGACGATGGGTTAAAAAAGCAAGGTATTAGTGAACGCTATGCTGTTATTTACCAAGAGGAATACAATAAAGCTTTAAAACAACAAACCGCTACACAAACGCCTCAACCACAATCAAAGCCGATTGCTGAAGTATGTTGCTATAATCCCGCCCAAGCTTCGACAAAAAACGACCCAGATGCAAAGTGCAATTTTAATACTGTAACAGTTGAAAAAGCTGGCCGAAAATACACGTTAAATGTTGAAAAAAATACTGCCACAGGAGATAATATAATAGAAATAGTTGCCGGACCGAATAAGAATGCAAAAGATGTCACAGTAACTGTAGGTGGTTTAATAGGCCCTTGTACTACCGGACATAAAAATAAAGTTTTAGATTTAGTGAATCCTAAACCAATTAGTAAAACAGACACAGAATTAAAATTTAAGGCAGCTTCAATTAGTTATATTCCCTTTGCTAGCTCATTATGGCCCTCTGATGCTCCAATAAACACATATAATATACCAATAAGTACTTGTAATCTTAAGCGATCAGTGGTTATTAAAGTCTATCCTGATATTGAATACGATTTTACAATAAAAGTAAATCCTGTTCCAAATACATCCTCTTTTGGATTTCACAATGGGGTTAAGATGCTTGAAAAAGAAGATAAGGAATTTATATCAATAGAGGGTGCTATCAAACAAGATAATACTGAATATAGCTTAGAAAAGACTTTCGATTTTGCAAATGTTAAAAAAGCTATTACAACTGCTGATACAATTCTAAATACTATTAAAAAAATGTCAAGTACTTTTAATAGTAGTGTAGAAGTTGAATATAAGTTTTTAAACCTCAAACTAGGTTTAAAAAGTAAATGGGTTGAAATTGAAGGATCTCCTAAATGCGGATATGAATCTACCTTTGATTTAGGGATGGCTCCTTTATTTGGCATTGGTGTTAAAATTGATGCCTTAGGAGCGGCGATTGAATCTATACCTGGCTTTGGGACAGTTTTAGGGAAAATAAAAAAATATATTGAAAAAAGTGACCTTTTAAAAATCAAGCTTACTCTTGTGCTATCTGGAGAAATAAATTGTGAACTCTTAGGTATTAAAAAAGTAACAGACCAAGACATTAAATTATCATACTGTAATACAAATGGACAGCTTACAGTTGGAATTTTGGCAGAAATAACTTTAATGGAAGGTCAAAAACATTATGGAGATACGTTTGGCCTTGAAGCGGGTGCTAATGCTGGGGGCGAAGCCAAAGTAACTTTAGGAATAAAAGACAATGAAGATAAAGCAGAATTTTACTATGGATTTAATGGTCTAGAACTTTCCTATGCTATTTATGGTAAGGCAAGTGCTTTTAATTTTGAATATGAAAAAAAATCAGAAGAAAAAGCTACAGTTTTTGACCCGATAGAGGATAGGACAATCACAATAATTGATTTGAAAAACAAATGAATTCAAACCTTTTTATCATAGAGCTAAAAAAAATAAACTGTTTTCTGCGAATTCTTGTGAATGACATACCTGTTTTTTCACATATGGGTGCAAAAGTATTAGAGATGAAAATCCCAATTAATCAGTTTTTAATTAACGGCTCAAATAACATAGAAATTGTAGTATTACCTTCAATGGATAATGCTACAATTTCAGATAATACCATTTGCAAGATATCCATAAAAAATACTAATAAAGATTTACCTATTCTTGAATATTCAACACCAGATTTTTCTGGAAAATCAGAGAAATATTTTGATAAAAAAATAGAGTTTTCCTTAACGATTTCTAAAAACCCTTATTTCATTAATACACCTGATTTAAATGAGAGTTTTGAACAAGAAATATATAATTTTTATAAAAAGATTTGGGATATATGTAATCGCAAACAAGTTACAGAGTTTTTTGAATTGCATGAATTCAAAGATTTAGAAATAGCGGCTTACTATAACCTTACTTATAGAGAAAGAGTAGACGACTTAAGACCAGTATTTGAAAGAATACTAGCAGACAAAGAGATGAAACTGCAGCCATTAGATTTTTCAAAATTCAAGATAACTTATTATCATAATAATAAAATTGTCACTATAGAAGACGATTTAAACAATCCGGTTATTTATTTCGAGAGTAATGATGACCAAGTTACCTCAAAGTTTAAAATCCCAGTTTTTCTTTGTTTAAATGAAACTAAGCAACTAATAATTATAAGATAAATGCCTTTTCTCCTCTTAGACTCTGCTCGTATGAATGCTGCAATAGAAAAAGCAAAAGAATTTGCGGGGGAAAAATCCTTCATATGTTTATATAAAGGTTTAGCCGAAGAAAGACTAAGTGGTGTTGCACCGTATTTATTCAATTATGATAACTCAATATTTGGAGAGTGGCATATGAAAGAAGGATGGGGTAATTCATGGGGGTTATTTGTATCAGCTGATTTGAGTCTGCAGGATTTATCAAGGCACTTCCGCAGATTCCTGATGGTGAAAACCGAAGAAGGTAAACAGCTATACTTTAGGTTTTATGACCCACGTGTATTAAGAATTTTCTTACCTACTTGCGATACTCAACAATTGGAAGACTTTTTTGGTCCCATTCATTTCTTCTTTATGGAAGACGAAGACCCAAATTTTGCCCTTAAATTTTCTCTCAAAAACGGCGAACTACACACCGAAAGAATCAAGCAAAACCTAAAAACTACCGATAAATAAAATAGACCATAAAAACTTTCTCCCGTTAAAAATAAGGCTTATCTTTTCATATAATTTAATTCTAAACTCAAAAAACAATTAAATAAGTATGGCATCGTTTAGTGCAACCTTTAACGCCGCTGGTAGCGGCGATTGTGAAGTTGTGGCTTGTAACTTCTCATTTAATCAATCAATTGACGAAAAAGGCCGCCCATCTTCAAAAGTACATGGAGGCACAATCCGTGTAACAATCGTAGCAACTGATAACACTGCTTTAGTGGGTTGGATGCTTGACCCTTACAAAAAAGATTCTGGCCAGATTGTATATAACCGTATCGATCAAGAATCGACTTTGAAAGAAATTAAGTTTGAAGATGCTTATTGCGTAGAATATACCGAAAACTTTGACGCTCGTGGCGGTGATAGCAATGCAGCATTCACGATTACGCTTACAATCTCGGCTAATAAAATAGTAGTAGGTGGCGCATCTCTCGATAACAAATGGGGTATCTAATTTATGGTTGATCAAAAAAGCCTTTTCCGAGTGGAGAAGGCTTTTTTATTATTCTATTTGATTGTAACAGTTCGTGTTGCCACTATGATATCGTTGTTCTGAACAAAGTTTTCTCTGAAATTCATGTCGGGGTCGAAAAAATTACGCTTTTTGAACCAAGACACTTTCTTATGAAAGACCCAACCAAATGGGTTACCGTCTTCATCAAGATATTGAAGAGGTCGCTCTTTGTTCCGATAATTGTACTCATTAACAAATATGAAAAACAGTTGCCCTACTGTCATATTTACAGGGGCTTTTGCCGTAAAATTAGTGTACTGATAATCGCCCACTGATTTAGGAAACTCAAATTGTATAACCAGTATTTTCGATAAATCAATCAGGTCGGTATCAGGCTCAGCTTGTCCAAGCGGATAATACCAGGCTTTATAAATTTTAAACGGAATATCTCCAAAAAATTTCAGCACCCATTTAACAAGAAAAGGTAAAACAAAAGGCAATGTAGCACTTAGATAAGTATTCGGATTAGCCTTAATATATGGTATATATTTTACCAGATAAACAGCTAATAAACCCATTAAACCAAAAAAGAGTGTCATCAAAAATCCTTTCCAGAAAGTTTTTTTATCTAGCCAATCCAGCATATCGTATAATATATAAGCATGTATAAGGCCTAATAAAAGAAACGATAGTTGCACTGTAGTATAAATGCCTATAAACGGAAAATCGGTAAAATAACAAGCAAGGAAAGTAATTAAAGCAAAGAAAACCATTGTAAGAAATGTATAGAGAGCAGTTGATGGAAACCACTTTCTTGCCATAATATTTGACTTTGCTCGATTAGCATACGATTGAACATCGGTTGTTCGGGTAAATCTGGAGCCAAAATTTATCATATTTTTATTTAAAATTATCTTATTCAAAAATAACCTTTATTTGAAATATTATTAACAAATTAAGTATTTATTTTCAGGAATTCTGAACATTTTTTTTAAGCTTGACTATGAAACATCTATCCTTTATTTTATTACTATTTTCGGCTACAGCAACGGCCGTAGCTCAACAAGAAATTACCAGAAGAGTGAGTTCACAAGAAGAATCAAGGCTTTATATAAAAGGCTATTTAGATTATGGTATTGCTATGCCAAACTCGTTTAAAGGTATCCCCGACGTCAATACCAATACGCTACTGAAAAACTCATTGAAAGGTTGGGGGCAAGGCTTAAAAGTAGGGTTGGGTGCAGGCTATATAATCAACGATTTTATTAACTTCGGTTTAGATATTGATTATTACCTTAGCCCAAAAATTTCTTCAGAAAAAAGTATAGCAAATTCAGAATCGAAGGCTGTTTTTGATGCTCAGATAATTGCCTTAACTCCCAACATCACATTCAAAGCTATACAAAATGTCGATTTTTACCCCTATAGCCGGGTAGGTGTAACAATAGGCTTGCCTTTTGGTATGACCAACACAGTTGATAATACGGTTTTAGTAGGCGGAAAAAAGAACTTTATACAAAGTGTTTATAATTATAAATCTGGGCCGGCTTTTGGGTATCTCGCAGCACTTGGCGTCAGAAAAAGTCTGACACCAGGCTTTAAATTATTTGCCGAAATACAGGCAAATAATCTTACTATACAACCAAAAACAGCTTCCCTTACGAGTTATCAGGAAAATGGCACCGATCAATTAAGTACTTTGACTGTAGCCCAAAAAGAAATACAATTTACCGACAATGTTAGTAATTCTAACAACCCAAATCAAGCAACACAGCAAATCAAAACCCCATTTCTTATATCTCGGATATGCATTCAGTTTGGGCTTACGTTTAGATTTTGAAAAACATGAAACAAGAGTTCTATACATTGCCCTTGAGGTTTGATTTGATAATCGAAAAACGAAAGCACGAAAAATGCCAATTGGAGCTTTCAATTGCTCAACACCTTCATATTATGCTTACTACACATTACCGAGAATCGAGATACGATTATGACTTTGGTTGTGGTATATGGGAACGAGATTTTGAATTAATGACCGATAACGAGTGGCTCGATAATGTGCGGGATTCTATAATTACCGCCATAAGAAAAAACGAGCCCAGATTAACCGATGTAAACGTGCAGGTAGAAATTGAAGATTTTATTGAAGATTATAAAATACTAAAAAACCTGACAAAAAAGGTGCGCAAAAGATTATGGATAAAAGTAGATGCTTTTCTGGTTTTAACCAACAAGCCTTTTAGCTTCAATGAGTATATTTTTATTGCACCTATAGCTGTTGAATAAATATGCAAAAATTTGACGAATCCTCATTTGATAAGGCACAGATCAAGCGTAGAATGGTTGAGCGTGCCACAAAAATCTGGCAAACACAAAGCTCACAATTAGATGGCTACGACCCTCTTGTCGGTCTATTATTTGAAGCCTGTGCCGTTGAAATAGAGAAGGTCGCTAACGAAATTCATAGTACAAGTGATAGAGTAATTGATCGGCTTTCTAACCTCATGAATCCCGACGTAGTAGATATTATTCAGCCTGCTCATGCTATTATACAAACCAGGGCTATCGATCCATTTACGGTAGTAATGCCACAAGAGCAATTCTTTTATAAAGCCCCAGCAGGTTTTAGTGCAGGGTATAATTCAAATAAAGAGTATTTTTTCTCTCCGATTTTACCCTTCAAAATTTTTAATGGCGAAATTAAGTTTCTGGCTACACAAACAAATATTTACAAATTAGAAGAGGGACTTCAGAAAAACAGTGTTCACAGTACTAAGATTTCATCAAGGGGAAAAGAAATTATTGATTATCAGAGATTATGGATTGGCATTGAACTCAGTGAATATATTGAAACTTTAGAGGGAATGTCGATATTCATCGATTGGTTGAATGAGCCACAAAAAGAACAATACTTAAGAAAACTATCACAAATTAAGTGGTTTATCGATGATATTGAACTACCAGTAAAAATGGGTATTTATCCGGAGTTTACTGAAGGAGCCAACTTGGATGATGAATTTGACGCGCTAAAAAGAATCGAACAACAAACTAAACTTTTTTATAACAAGCATTTTGTCTCATTCAAATCAGATGAATACGATTTGAGAAGGTTTAAAACAGCTGAGAATAAAAAGAAAAAATGGCCGGTAATAAGCAAAGTATATCCGGAAGAGTTTGAAAAATTTTTTGGCAAAGAAGCACTTATGCACAAAATGAGAGGAGAGTTAGTTTGGATAGAAGCACGATTTCCGATGGATTTCGATCATAGCTCCTTTCAGAATATTTATTGCGCTATTAATTGTTTTCCGGTTATTAACCGAAAACTCAATCAACTCACATATACGCTACAAGAGCATTTGAATATCATTCCGCTAGAAACAGATGAGCCTTTTCTGGCAGTAAAAAGTATTATCGATGACGAAAATACCATTTATAAATCATCGCCATTTACCAATTTGGAAAATCTACAATTTGACTCTTACACCCTCAGGCAACAGGGTGTAGGAAGATTTGACAGCCGTGATGCAAAAGGACTTTTGTATTATGTACTTGAATTGTTGCAAGACGAAAGCAAAGCATTTGAGGCATTGGGTTCAGAGTTTCTAAATTCAATTATTAAAGAATTGAATCAGAATATTGCCCAATTAGACCAACAATTAAAACTCTCGGATGATAAAAATCAGATTCAAACCGGTTCAATACCTTATGTAACATTACGCCCTCGAAAACCGGATAATAATGTAAGTGTAGAGTTTTGGTCGTGTGATGCTGAAGAAGCCAACGATATAGCTGCAGGTTCACCAATGGCTGCTTATTCAGATATTTATATTGATTCAGACAAGGTAACACTTTTAACAACAAGTACCGGAGGTAGGTCAAAACTTAAAGAGACCGAAAAAATCAATGCCTTAAAGAGAAATCTGCTTACACGCAACAGAATTGTAACCCATGAAGATATACGTACTACCTGTATAGCCTTTTTAGGTGATACTATAAGAGACTTAACTATTGAAAAGAATTTCATGAATGGCCGAAACGCAAGCGAAGGTTTCATTCGCTGCATCCAGATTGTTTTGTTCCCATCTAAAAAAAGTATGGACGAAGACTGGAGCATTATAAGCCAGGAATTAAAGATAGCCCTAGAGAGCTGCTCAGCCAATAATTTACCGTATAATATACTATACTACCTTGAATAAATGGAGGAATTTAAAGAAAATTACACCAAAGCAAAAGGAAAACTAAAAAAGAAAAAAAATGTTAGTAATGCCTTGCAGAAGCTTCATCTGAAAAACCAAACAGATGAAGAAGATACTACACGCTTACAAAAACTGATTTATAGAATAAAGCAGTTGCCCATAGATGCAAAAGTAGAAATAATTTTATCAGACTTAGACGAAGAACTACTTAATCGGCTCGTTGTGATTCCGATAGGGTTATTTCATCGAAACTACCATAAAGATATTGAGTTGGCTGACGAAGCTGAATTTGAAAGCCATTTGTTACAACTCAAAATAAATAGAGAAGGTATTTACGACGCCTTGCCCGAAGCGCTCACGCACCAACCCGTAAAACACAAAAAAGGCGCAAAAGATAAAGAAGAAATATTAACCGAGATTCGCATACAAAAAGAAAGAGAAAAAGCTGCCAGAAAATTCTTTTTACCTATCGAACAGGAAATTTATAGAACACGAATCAACCTTGAATTAGAAGAAGTAAAGTATTTTATAAATCAACGTAATATAAGCGAACACAAAATCTTTCAGGATTTTTGGGAAACACCTCCTTTTCTTAATTACCATCAAATATCAAATATGGTTTATTTGTTACCTATTGCTCAAAGAATTGTAGGTAATTTTAAATTAACAGAATTATGTTTTGAAAGTATTCTTCAGAACCCCGTAAACATAAAAAATACATTTCCTATAAAACACAAAATACCTACTGTTTATAACGAAGAAACCCAACAAGAAGATGAAATGGGGGTATCGCTAGGAGCTGGAATACTAGGCGAAGATTTTATTTTAAGTGCCCCGTATTACCAAGAGATAATTCCTGCTATTTTAATAAATATTGGCCCAATAACCTTTGAAGAAGCCGATATGTACGCTAAAAGTACAGTTGAAGGCTTTGCTGACGGACAAAAGCGTGAAGTGCTTGAGTATCTGATTAAAAACTTTATGCCTTTTGAAGCAGATACCGTAATAAATATTGATATAAAGGTAACCAAAGGCCACTATTTTAAATTATCAAATGAAACAACCACCTCAAGTGCATTGTTAGGGATGAACGTAACACTTTGAGGTGGTTTGCCCAATTCAAACAGGTTTAGTCTTCAAACGGAATACTTTTCTTGTATTTCAGAATCTCTTTTATTTTTTCCTGTGCCAGTGTTTTCAAGTTGGCATTTACCTCCGGATTATCAACAATTTGTTTGAGTGTTTTGTAGGCATCGTCGTACAAACGCTCTATTTCCGATTTGCTCTTACGTTTTCTTCCTTCCATTCCTCTCATTTTAGAACAATCGGCTTCTACTAACATACGGCGGGCATCTGCGTTGGCATCTGAGTTATTAATAATAATACTAGATGGGGGTGGTGCCACAGGTGCAGCTTTGTGGGAGATTTCATTTTCTAAATCTTTTACTTTTAATTTAAGATTGAGGTTCTCTTCAATATATTTTTCGCAATTACCCCCTGAACTATGGCTTGGAGTACTAGTAGGTCCTTGGCGCATCATTGATGCCATACGTAGTTGATTTTCCAGGTTTTTGACATCCATGCGAGACATTTCGAGTTCCCTTTTACAGTTTTCGATAGCGCTAAAATCTGTTTCTCCCTTTTTCACAAAACCTCTCAATAGTTTAAGAATTGTCCAGTTTCCTAGCAGAACATCAATATGGTCAATAACCCCTGCAACAACCTTCCTGTTTTCTACGGCTACCCCGGCCACAAAAGATGCCGAGTCGGCTTTTACTTTATTAATTATTATCCGCATTGTGTTTTCTGCCTTATTTACCTTTAAATCTTCTTCGTATGACAACACTTTTGATTCTTGATTCTTACCAAAGCTCTCATCAATTTTATTTAAAGTATTGAGTTGGCTGCCCACTGAATCTATACTTACCAAGAGCGACATGAGTTTATTGAGTTGCTCGTTTTCTGCTTTTAGCTTATCAGTTGTTGAGCGAGTCCAGAAATAAGTTATTAAGGCAGTAATTATTAATGAAAGAATATACACACCAACAAATTTGCGCTGTGCCAGAATTCTCTCTCTTTTATTAATAGGTTCTAACATACTGTTAAATATTTAGAGATTAGTCTAAGGGGTTAAATTTAGATTTAATTGGTTCTATCGGGGCTTTATCTTTATGAACCGGGTTTTCAATAACAAAAATTTGTTTTCCTCTTTGTTCCCCAATGTATTCGAGCTTGGTTAAGGTTTCAAATAAATTGTCGATAACCCTCCATACTTCATAAATTCGCTCAAAATGTGCTTTTATTTCATGATGATTGTATTTAAGATAGATGATGTTGTCCATACCGGTATCAAAAATACTTGGCGGTACCTCAGCCCATGAGCTAAAATATTTAAGAATTTCTTCTCTGGCAGCTCTTTCACTACTCGGAAGTGTATCGATATATACTTTAAAAACTTTCGATAGTTTTGTAAAAAAAGAGATGGTTTTAAGCGGAGGCTCATCAGGTAAAATCACTCGGTAATCTGTAATATTCTGCGCAATCGTTAGCAGAATTCTATCTACCAGAACAGCAATATTTTCGCTCAGATTACTTTTCCTCTCAGTTTTGAGTTTTATTTTATGAACAATCTTGATACAGTTATTTTCAATATTCACAATGAGCCCCTCCAACCTGCTGTGCCACTCTACTAGCTTAGAAGTACTATTTATTGTACTTGCCGGTGGTATATAGTCAGTATCTTGTCTTACTTCATTGTTTTTATAAATGAGTTTGGCCACTATCAGGTGGTTTGAGCTATATTCTGAAGAGGCAATATGATCGGCAGGTATTATACTTAAACGATAATCGGCTTTGGCAAAAGGATACCTTGGTGGGGTTTCGTTAATAGCTTCACCAAAGGGCACACGTTTATCTGGGTTAATCGACAATGTTATATAAAGCTCGTTTGTCTGAGTGGCTTGTAACGCATACTGCTCTACAACAGAGGCAAACGGAATCCGCATGGCAATGGCATCTTCGGCAGTGGTCTTAATCAGCTCAATTCTATGGCCCGCCGCAGTTATGGCTCTGCAAAAGGTCATTTTTACACTAATCAGGTTCTGAGAACCAACATGAACAAATATCTCGTATGAGTTTGTATTGGTTGGGCTGGTTAGCAAACCATAATTATATTCGTTTGTTCGAAGTGCAATAGAATCACGAATAAAATCCTGAACGAAACTCTCAATCTCAATAAAGTTTTTTTTCGAGATTTTCATTCCATCAACCCAGTTCACAGGATAACTTTTTATTTCACTAAGCATAGTTTGAAAGGTAAAGAACAAGTTGATATTAAAATAAAAAATAGCTGTTTGAATTGTTTTTCCGACTAATTAATCAGAGTAAATTTTTACTTCTACACGACGGTTTCTTTTGCGCTCAGCCTCAGTTGCATTACTACTCAATGGCTGTTTGCTGCCCTTCCCTCCTATCTTCATTCTGCTTTTATCTATGCCTTGATTGAACAACAAATTAGAAATTTTAGATGCCCTGAACTCGGATAAATATTGGTTTTGATAAGTATTTCCAATGTTATCTGTATGACCGATAATCTCAACTTTTAAAGCGCTATTATCTTTTAAAAGATTAACTGTACTATCAATTTTTCTTTTTGAATCCTCTACTAATTCGTAGCTGCTTTGCTCAAAATAAATCAGGAATTTCTTTTCAAAGCCAACATATTCTTGCTTGTTTGTTCCTGATTCCGAAGCTGTAATTATATACTGATTGATTCCGGTTTTTGCTTCAAACTCAGGGGCAATAAGTTTATTGCCTAGCAAAATCTTATATTTTCTTGATGGATATAAGTTCGCTAGCAAAACCTTATCAATCATTATTAATGTTATTTTTTTATTACTTTCATCAACCAGACTAACAGATGCCTTACTGATAGTTGAATTTGCCAAAGAGATGTTCAGCATACTTAATTCTCTGATTAACCTGATTACATTCTTGTGTTTTTTCATATCCAGATTCTCAATAATCAGATTACCAAAGTATTTCTGGTATCCTTGTGCACTTACTTCAAAAGCTACAATATCTTTTTTATCAAAAACTATCTCTATTTCGGGCGTTTTAGCATCTGTCTGGCGAACTACCGTCGATTTTGTTCTTGTTGGAAATAACGCTATATCTGCCGACAATTGCTCGTTTGTATATGCATCTACTACACTGAAACTTTGAAAACTCTTGGCATTAACATTATCAGCTATGTTATCAATATTATAATCTTTAGTAGTTGATTGCTGATATGCTTTATCTTCGGCTTGAAAATCTTCTTTTATAAGATTAATTTGGCAAACAATCCGATTTAGCTTTATCTGGCTTGCTTCAATTGGTAACATAGCAGCCCTATAGCCGGCACATTCAAATTTCAGATTAATGTTTTTTAAATCGCTCTGTATAATAAACGAACCATCTGATTGGCTCTCAAATGTTTTTACCAGTTCTTGAGTATCTGTTTTTATTAGACTTATTTTAGCCTTTATAGCTTGGTTCTGATGATTAACAACATTACCCGTAATGATTACCGGTAGCTCAAGCGAAAAGAAAAGAGTAAATAGAAAGTACCCAAAAACCAACAGTTTCATGTTATTTCAAGTATTTTTTTATTAAATCTTTGAACTCCTTATTGTCTCTGAAATCTTTATTAACAAAACTTAGTAAATCATCTTTTCTAACAAATTGGTTCGTAATCTTTTTGGTTTGAAATGCCGTCTCAAATGTCTTTAAAGCGTTTGCTATATCTTTTGTTGCCAGATAATTACAAGCAAGTGCATAAGATGCCTCAGAATTTGATGGGTCTAACATTAAAGATTTATTCATAAAATAAGCTGCTTCGTTGGTTTTATTCTGTTTAAGCTGTGCTATGCCTAACAACAAATAGAATCTCGAATCACATTTACTACTATCTAATTTATTGACTAAGCTAAAGTCATCAACAGCCTCTTTAAATTTGCCCATATTATAATAGCCTTTGCCTCTCAGCTGGTGCATCAAAAAAATCTCTTTTTTATCAACATCAAGCCTGATAGCTTCGGTAAATTCGTTATTGGCTTCAGCAAATTTTTCGATATTATAATAAGCAAGCCCACGTGCAAAATGCTTCTCGTATTTTTGTGGTTTGAGCTCAATTGAGCGCCCTATATCCTCAATTGCATCTTTATAGTGGGCTAGTTCGTGATTTACAAGACCCCGATAGTAGTATGCCTCAGCATACTCTTCGTTCAGTTTTATGGCAGCGTTTAACTCTGGTAGTGCCTCTACAAAATACTTAGTATAATACATACATATACCAAGGTTGCCGTGTGTATTGGCAAAAAATATCTTAGGATATTGCTTTTCTATATTTCTTTCTGCAATTTTTATTTTTTGAAACCATACTATAGCATTTTTATAATCTTGCAACTGAAGATTTGCAGTACCTTGAGCAAACATTGCCTGATAATAGCTAGGGTTCAGGTCGTTGGTTTGCTGAAAATCAACAATGCTTTCTTTATACTTACCGAGCGAGTATTTGGCAAGTCCTCTTTTATAAAATGCATCGTCATAATTTTGTCTGAAAGAGATAGCTTTAGTATAGTTTTCTATAGCCGTATCATAATTCTTTTGGGCAGCATAGCACTCACCTCTTTTATACCAGGCAAGCCAGTAGTCTTGCTGTATTAATGTGGCATTTATAAACTTGGGTAGTGCGCTATCTAGCCTGTTGTTAATAAAATCTTGCTCACCATCATTCAATTGAGCCAATGCAATGTTTTGAAAGTTATTTACTAAAACAGGATCTAAATTTAGTGCTTTGGCTCGCATAAAATCATCACCGGCCTCTTTATACTTCTTTAAATCGTTATACAGTAAACCTCTCTGATAAAAAGCCATTGTAAAACTATTATTGAGCGTAACAGCACTCGTAAAATCTTTTAGCGCTTTGTTGTGCTCTTTGTTATTATAATTAAGCATGGCCCTTTCGAAGTAGTAATTCGGGTTTTTAGGAGCTAGCTCAATGGCTTTGTCGAAGTCTTCAAATGCACTTTTCGTGTTGTTGGTTGTTATACGCAACCGTGCCCGTTTTACATAAACAGAAGCACTGTCTTTTTCGATACTTAAAAAGCTCGAATAGTCGGCTACGGCTTTAGGAATATTGTTTTGCTGAATATGCAATTCGGCCCTATTGATAAGCGCATTGCAGTTAGAGTAATCTAATAAAATAGCTTGGTCGAAATCTTTTAAGGCTCTTGTATATTCTCCTAGTTTTACATAGCATCTACCTCTTCCAAGATAATAATCAGAATCTTCTTTATTAGTTTTCAGAATCTTATCATACTTATCTTTTAGGTCTTTATAATTACCAGCTACAAAAATCTCATCTAACTCAGTTTGTATCCTTAGTTTTTCGGTAAGGTGTTTAATATTAGTTTCGTACTTAAACGATGAGTCTGGCTTTATTAAAAAGGCGGCCTGATACAAGCGTATAGCCTTGTCATAAAATCTGCGGCGCTCAGCAAGTTTTGCTTCTGTAATATTTTTTCTATAGTCAGCTATAAGTTGTTCCTGGTGCTTCCTTTCATCTTCTTGTTTTTGTTTCTCTTCTTCCTGCTTTTTTCTTTCTTCTTCTTGCTGAATAGCCTTTTTTGTTCTTGAGATTTTCACCTGAATCTGAAAAAACTTACCATACTCTTCTTTGTTTTTTTCTTTTGCTTTCTGATACTGGCTTAGAGCCAACTCATATTCTTTAGCATTAAAAGCCTCATCGGCATCGGCAAGAACTTTATCAAATTCGTCTTTGTATTTTTTTTGTTCCTCTTGTTCTTTTAATATACGCTCATTTTCAAGTTTCAAAGCTACTGCGGCAGCGGCACTATCAGTAAGCATTGTTGAAGAGTCTGGCATAATCACCAAATCATTTCTAGTAGAACCGATAGAGTCGTCAGGCGTTACAAATGCTAGCCGAACTATGTTGGCAGTCCATCGTTTCCCGTTTTTCTCCAACCGAAGTTCCGCAACACGTTGAGTTGGTTTATATTGTATATTTATTGATTTATGAGACCCTTTAAAATGGCTTGAGTAATAGGCTTTAATATAAGTGTTGTCTCCTGCCCTTTTTACATTAGAGGTTCTAACATCGTTAAAGAATATAGTTGTTTCTTCGTTTTTATTATATAGCAAATCGAGGTTATTAAGGTACTTTTCTACGTCAGAATCTTGCACATCTTTAGCCGATACATGGTTAGGATTAATATCGTCTTCTATAATTGAATTTTTATCATAAAAAACCTGAGTATTACTTGTCGTAAAACTTTTCTTAATGTTTTCTTGCACCTGGGCATCGCCATCAAACCCCGAACTTATGTAATTCATTAAATCTGCAAGGCTGTTTTCTATCTTTCTTTTGACAACCAGTTTAATCTCAGCAGTATCTTTAGGGGATATGTTTTGGGCAAAAGCTTGATTAGTCACAAAAGTAAAAGATAGCAAAATGATGAATTTGTAAACTCTTATCATACGTTTAAGTTATTTTGTTTCTACTATACCAATATTGCCTAGCAAAACATCCCATTGCTGTTTTTCAAGGGCTTCTATTATTTTTTTATAAGACTTTACCATCACTTTTACATCCTTAACTGTTTCGTCGCTATACTTTATGTTACCAGAAGTATCATAACCCTGAAATCTCTGTGTACCCCTTATTACGCCATAATAATTCCCGTCGGCTTCTTGAGTTAGTTCATTTACATAATGAATATCACTCCACTCCATTGTTATTGATGAATAACTACTAAACTTTAACCTTTTGAGGTAATCGCTCACTTTTCTTGTATTTTTCTGAATTTCGCCACTAGGCAATTTTTGTGATATTTCGATTGTAGCATTGGGGGTGAAGAGTCTAAGCGCTTGCTCAATTGCCTTGTCTTTCTCTACCTGATCTTTTTGTTTATCTGTAATAATCTGCAAAAAACTCTCAAAGTCCATAACCTTTTGTTTGCCGGTATTACTATATTCTTTATACTGTTCATCACTTAAAACCGGTTTTTGCAAAACCCCGCTCACATCTTTGGCAGATTCAACATTTTTTTGAGATTCTGATGGCTTTACAGGTTCGGGTTCTAGTTGCTGGGGTACGGTAGCAGTATTGTTAATAGGCTCGGGGGCATTAGCTAGTTCTTTTTCTTCTTCCAGTAGTTTTTCTTTAATATCGGCTTTTGCCAATCTAAACTCGGCCGACTTGCCTATAAAATCTTGTGTGAGTATTTTATGTTTACCATCTTTGTATATAATAAACATAATATCGCTTTTATTCTTAGTGCCTGGCGAGCCCGACTGTTTTTTCTTATAGTTCACAACATCGTTACTTTCATATGTTATCTCACACCTTATCACGGTGTTATCATAACCTATAATCATGTCGTACCTGGGCAGTGCTTGTTCAGCAAAAAAATCCTCCCGTATTCTTCCTTGCCCCTCTTTGTTTTGGGTATAATCTTCAACAAGTAAAAAGTTACCCTTCTCATTGAAAATGAGAAATGCCTTGGCAAGTTCTATATGAGTAACCTTAGACGAAACGTTTTCGATATAAATCAAATCGTTGTTTTCGACCCCAATGATTTTACATTTAATGATATTTTTTTCTACGGTATAGATAACATCTTGCGCACTAGCCACCTGGCAAACACAGGCAAACACATAAATAAGTAAAAGGGGAAACAAAATTTGGTTTTTCATGCTATTGGCCATTATAAAGTTCTGATAAATACTAAAATTTTGACCGAGCACAATAATAATATAATTAATATTTCTTTCCAAAGAAACCTATTTTACGGTATATATACCTTAAAATAAGAAAATTTGGTGGATGTTTTTGGTTTGAATATATTTACCAGAAACACAAATATTTTCCTTTTTTGACCCATTCTCTGATACTGATGAGTACAAATATTCATACGGTTGTTGGTCTGGTAGCCGACACAAACACCGGGCAAATTCGAGAGCATAATGAAGACGATTATATTATTATTCCGGACGTAATTGCTACTGAGTCAAGAGATTTTGGGAATGATTCTTATGTGTTAGGTTCAGCGGGTTGTCTTTTAGCTGTTGCCGACGGAATGGGGGGGGCTGCGGCCGGAGAAGTTGCTTCGCAGTCAACAACATATATTATTAAAAAATACCTAGCTACCAACAAATATGAAAAACCAACTCCGCAAGAGATAAAATATGTGTTTGAGCAATTGATTATTCATTCGCATAAAAACCTTTTGAAACTAATAGAAAGCTACCCCGAATATAAAGGAATGGGCACTACGCTTGTAATGGGATGGATAGTTGATTATAGAGCCTATATCTGTTGGGTGGGCGATAGCAGGTGTTATCATTTCAGGCAAAACCAAGGCACAAGACTCGCAACAGAAGACCATTCGTGGGTATGGGAAATGGTAAAAAAAGGCTTATTAACACAAGAACAAGCAGCAGTACACGAATATCGGAATATCATAACCCAATGTATCGGAGATTCAGAACACCCTCCTACACCATCTTTTGTATCAATAGAATTAGAAAGAGGTGATAAGCTTTTGTTTTGTAGCGACGGACTCAATACTATGGTTTCGGATGAAGATATTAACTGGCATCTCTCACAAACAGTGAATGTAAAACTTACTGCTCAACAATTGATTGCAGCGGCAAACCAAGCCGGTGGCGAAGATAACATTACAGTAGCAATTATTGAAGTGTTAGAAAAACCGATTGAGAGTTATACCGGTAGCAAGCAATCTATTTGGAAAAAGATGAAAAACATGTTTAAATAATAAGTTTCATTCAGACTAACCCTAAACACATGAGCAATTTTAATATAGGTGATATTTTTCATGACAGATATAAACTTTTAAAATATCTTGGTGGAGGAGAATTGTCGGAAGTATGGCGTTCAGAAGACCAACTGGCGGGCATTGAGGTAGCACTAAAAATTTATGTTAGAGTAGGTGATGCTGGCATAAGACAATTTATAAAAGACTTTACCCTGACAGAGGCACTAACACACCCTTATATTTTAAAACCACATCACGTAGATGTTTGTGACCGAAGACCTTATCTGATTCTGAAGTTTTGCCAGAATGGTTCTGTTTCAAACCGAATAGACGATACAGGCGATATTTATAAACCATTTAATGAAAAAGATATTGCTACTTTTATGTATCAGATTGGCGGAGCATTAAGCTATTTGCACAAAAATCAAATTTTACACCGAGACGTAAAACCAGATAATATATTAATATCTGACCAAGGAGATTTTCTGCTTACAGATTTTGGTATTAGTAAAAAAGTAAGATCAACGCTTACAAAAGCTACATCTAGCACACAGGTTATTTCGTTTTCACGCCCTTATGCCCCACCCGAAATACTTACCGGTATTGACGACCCAAAGAAAGACGTTTTTTCGCTAGGTGTAACTATGTATGAGTTACTAACGGAAGATTTGCCATTTGATGGTAACGGTGGCACTGTATTGCTAATGGGAGGAGTAATACCCGACCTACCAGAGAAATATTCGAGAGAGTTGAATAGTATTATCAAAAAGTGTATGACCAAAGATTTAGCTGACCGCTTAACTGCAGCAGAATTGGAAAACTACGGAGCCACTTTTTTGAATACAGGCAAATGGTCTTTTGTTGGAGCAAAACCGATAAAAGAGAAAAAGGTAAAAACTAACCATAATAAACCCAAAATAGACTTACAGAAATCTTTGAGTACTGCTTACAGCAAATCTAAACAGTTGGTTGGTAGTTCATATAAAAGTCTTGGTCCTCAGATTAACAAAGGCAAAGTTGCATTTCAGAATTTAACTTCTTATATAAACTCTTTTGGGCCAAAACAGAAAAAAATAATAGTTGCGAGCATTGCTCTCTTTTTAATAATTATTACGCTACTTTTTGTTTTTTTACCGAAACAAGATATTGCCAAACCTCTGATTGCCAGCCAAGCGCCACAATTAGCCACTACTGAAACTAAACCAACGCCAGTAGCTGAGAAAACCGAAACAGAGACCAGAACACCACAAGCCAAATATGATTCGCTCATGCAATTGGCCACACAAAGCCTTCAGAAAAATGATTTCAAAATGGCAATGCAATTATCGGAAGCAGCTTGGGTAGTACTCAATAACGATGAAGCAAAAAAGCTGTACGAATTGGCGAAAAACAAAAAAGTTAACCCCGACCCTGAAACTGAAGGTACTTCCAACTCTCCGAATCAGGTTTATATTGAGAAAGGAGACCGGGAATTACAATTAGGCTCAATTATAAGCGCTTGGAATTATTACCAGATAGCTTGCAGTAAAAAGAAAAACAATGCCGTTTGTAATGCAAAATTTGAAGACTGCCGTAGCTCTGCACAAGGAAAATGCAATGACCTTTTACGCCAGGGAAAAGAAGTTTCTCTTAATAATAAACATAGAGCAATAGCTCTGTTCAGAGAGGCTAAACAATTAGCAACTCTAACCAACATAAATCCACCTCAGTTTAATCAGATTTACGAAACTATCAAAAAAAGAGGAGACGGCATTTTTGAAAACGAAGAGTTTCAAGATGCAAAAGAGTGGTATTTGGTAGCACAAGTCTTAAATAATACCAGCGAGATTCAACAAAAGATACAACAATGTAATAGTAAATTGTGAACTAATATATGAATTTTACCCGATCCAAGTTTTTTTTTCTAAGCCTGTTGCTAAGTGTTAGTTTCTTTAACGAAACTATTGCCGAAAGCTTTTTTTTTGATGATTGCGAAAGATACGTTCGGCAAGGTGATTCATTGTTTAAACTAGGAAGCTATAGTGCCGCTATCAAAAAATATAAATCTTGCCTTATAATAAAAGATGGCAATGACGAATACACTAAAAACAAAATTCAGGTAACAGAAGATATACTTAATCTGAAAGCAAACGCTAATACTCTAATAAAATTAGGAAAAAACATAGAAGCAGTAGACAGATATAAAAAGATATTGGTACTAAACCCCGACGACACAGAGGCGGAAAAAGAAATAACTACTTTTTTTGAGCAAGAAGCAGCAAATTTTTTGAAAGATGGCGACGACAACAATGCTTATGAAGCCATAAATGAGGCAATCATATATGCTAAATCAGAAAAGAAAAACAGGCTAGATTCAAAGTTAAAATCAATTGATGCGCATAGGAAAAACGCTGAATACATCAGAATAAAAGATGCGGCCAGAAGCCTTTTTATGTTTGGCAAATTTGCTGATGCTAAAAAAAAATACAACGAAGTTTTTTCGCTGCCTACCTATTCGAAAGACTTAACTACCAAAAAATTAATTGCAGAGATAGATAGTTTTGAAATATTAAGAACAAAAGCTGGAAGAAGCATCGTAGATGGTAATTACTTTGAAGCTGTTGATAAACTGGAAACAATATATAAGGCAGGCGTAATTGATCCTCTTATCTCAAATAACCTTTTGATAGCCTACCAAAAACAAGCAGAAAGCCTGATGAATGAAAACAAACATGATGAAGCCATTGCGCTACTCAATAGAGCAACTGAGTTATTTAAAGACGATAAACGTAAGGTAAGTGTCTTACAAAAAAAGCTTAAAAGTATTGCCAGTAAAAAGAAAAAATAGGACGGAATTTATATAACTAAATAAATTTTAAAATGAATCGAAATGAGCATCCATGTCCGGATTGTCGGTATCCTCGACGAATTGATGAAGATTTTTGTCCGAACTGCCCGTTTAACAAAATAAACGAAGAGCAACCAAAAAACCGTTGGTCAGCACTTTTTGATTTTGGAAATACTGAAAAAAAACAGGCAGCGCCTGAAGAAAACCCTTTCCCTCAATTACCAATACAACAAAATACCCCTACACCTGTTAATCCTGCTATTAATAATCAGGATATACCACAAGCTTATAATAAAGCTCCCGAACTACCTAGTTATATACCTCCGTCTACTCCGCCTATTTCTCATCAGAATAACAGAAGAACCGTAGGGCCGGGCAGTGAAATGCCACCTTTGCCTAAGACCCAACCACGGGGTACCTTTAACCCATATACGCAACCATTAAGACCTGACCCTAAGTTTAAACTTACATCAATACCAAGACATACTGAAACAAGCGGAAAAACATCTGAATTTGAAGGCGAATCTGTTACGTTAAATAGAAATAACCTTGATCGGGAAAATTTTACTATCTCAGGGCAGGAACATGCCGTAATTGAAAATATTGATGGCCGTTGGTTTATCAATAATAAAAGTAGCCTTAAGACAACGTATATTCAGGTAAATTCGATGATGGAATTAAAAGACGGAGACATAATTCTTTTAGGTGATAGAATGTTTATTTTTAGACCAGAGTAATGAATAAAGTAAAGTGTAGAAAATGTGGTTATAGCAATCCTGAAAATTTAAAAAAGTGCCTTAGATGTGATACCTCTCTTGAGTTTCATCTCAGCCAACGTATTGCTGATAAAATACTGCCGTTCTTTTCAAAAAAGAAGAAACAAGTTCCCCTTATTACAACTATCACTCGTGTTGACGATGACAATGTTTTTCCATTTATAAGCGATAAGGGTAAAACCTACTTTTTTGCCAAATTACTTGGTAAAGGTGGCTACTGTAATGTTTATTTGGTAGAAGAAGAAAAAAACCGGACTTTATTCGCAGTAAAAATGCTTCGTCTATGGGAAATTAGTACTAAAGACCGAGAATCGGTTGAGACTCGTTTTTGGTTTGAATTCCAAATGGCCCAAACAAGATCGGAGTATCTGGTAGGTGCATTTGATCGAGGTCTGATGCAGGGGAATCCGTTCTATGTAATGGAGTTTTGCGAAGGTGGTGCTTTAACAAATTATATAGGCACCAATTTGTCTAATATTAAGCTAATTAAAATAGCCTCTGATATTCTTAAGGGTTTAAATGACCTTCATAAAGAGCATGCTGTTCATCGTGATTTAAAGCCCAATAATGTAGTTTTTCATAATGGCCAAGCAAAACTCATCGATTTTGGCATTTCTGGCCGAAATAATGTGAGAATGACCCGAAAAACAGAAGTACTAGGCACTGATGTATATATGGCTCCCGAATGGTTTGATACCGAAAAAAAAGATATTTTCACAAAACAACCAACAGTTGATATTTTTAGCTTTGGTGTACTTTTATTTGAAACCCTAACAGGAGGCTATTACCCTTATGGAACTCCTCCAGACTCTGCCTCGAGTGTAAATGACTATCACTCAAGGCTTGGTGAATACTTTCAGAAAGTATTAAATAACCTTTGGGAAAACCTTACGTATTTTAAAGAAAACAATATTATTAGTACGTTTTGGGTAGAAATAATAGAAAAATGCTTATTAGCCGATCCTCTCTTGCGCTTTCAGAGTGCAAATGAAATCTTAACTATACTTAATTCTATTGATATAAATAAATACTGTGCCAATTGTAATCATGAAATTAAATCAAAACATGACTTATTTTGTGAAAGCTGTGGTAGTTATCTTTTAAATGGTAGTATTGGGCTCAGAATAGTGGTAGGTAAAGAAACCAATACTTGTTTTTATTTGAATGATATTATCATGAGTAAAGGCATTGTACTGATTGGCCGGAAAACTAATACCGAGACCCAAGAAAACGACATTGCCATTGCAGATTTAGATAATATGTTAACCATTTCGCGCTATCATGCTACAATAGAGTTTTCGGTTAAGACCGGCATCTGGTTTATTAGAGACGGCCAATGGAGAACCAACAACGAAGGGCAATCTGTATGGCATTTATCAACAAACGGAATATATGTAAATGCCATAAAAGTTGACTCAATGGGGCTGGCCATTTTTCCGGATGATATAATATCTATTGGAAACACAACACTAAAAGTAGAATTTACCCCTTATCTCGATTTATAGCCTTTAAATGAATATTACTCCTAAACGTATAAAATATAGGTTTTTGTAGTATATACAATTTGAGTAAGATTAAAGAAGATATATATCAATTGTGCTTTATTTACCATTACTGCAAAAGAATTTGAAGCTGAACATTTTTCAAAACTTATGCAATATATGTATTTTCATAATTTAAACTATATAGGTAAGAAAATGCATCATATTCATCTAAAACAGTCTACCATTCTTTGCCCATTGTATTCGCCACCAAAGTTTCCATCGGTTAACAGGGCTAATCGGATAC
Organism: Emticicia soli; assembly: GCF_037860775.1. NCBI lineage: Bacteria > Pseudomonadati > Bacteroidota > Cytophagia > Cytophagales > Leadbetterellaceae > Emticicia > Emticicia soli. The sequence continues at coordinate 449,713 of NZ_JBBEWC010000004.1, forward strand.
TCACAATCAACACATTCACTGAATTGTTTATAAATTCTTTCTGCTTTTAGTGCTTGTCCACTTTTAGTATATGCCAGCGCCAAATGCCATTGTGTAGCCTCACGGAAATAAGGACGCACATTTTTAACAGTTGCTGCATTTTCAAAGTCTCTTACTGCCAGCAAATATTCTCCTTCTGCAAAATGGGCTTGTCCATCAAAAAACTGGCTGAATGCAATACGTTGCTCTCTAGTAAAGTTAGTAGTATCAAGCCCGCGGGTAATATGAAAGTCGTTTTCTGTATCAGGAAATTCTACAGGAGTTAACGACAGATAAGAGATAATAATAATTGAAGCGGCGGCAGCAAAAGAAACAACTTTTTTCCAGTATACAGTTTTACGTTTTGGTTGTGTTTCTTTTTTAAATTTCTCTCTATCTTTTTGTTGTAATGCTTTAATTGTTTCCAGGGCACTTCTTTCTAAAAAAGCTTCTTTTATAAACAATTGTGTGTGCTGAATTTCTTTTACTTTTTTTGCGAATTCGCTATCATTTTTAATTCTATACTCAACATCTGCCATTGTTTTTTTATCTAGCTGATTAAGCAAGTAAGCTTCAATTGTATTGAACTCTTCATGATCTTCTGCTTGTTTCATCTTGTAATAATTTTTTTTAGTTTTTCAATACATCTGTGTTTTATTACTTTAACGTTTGCTTCAGTTATTTTCAATTCATCAGCAATTTCTCTAATAGATTTATCTTGAAAATAAAATGCATCTAAAATCTTTATACAATCTTCTTTTAGCTGGCTATACATTTTTTTAAACCGAGAGCTATCTTCTTCTGAAGTTATCTGTAATAATGGTGTATATTCATCATTAGTATCTTGAAGAGCCAAAAACTTATCTTCCCAATTTTGTTGTTTTTTATCTCTCAACATTTTTTTTAACCAAATACGATTGGCTAGTTTGTACAAATAAGTGCTGATTTTTATATACTTCTCTTCCTCTTCCGGGTCGTCAGAGGAGAGTTTAATTAGTTTAAATTTTTCGTCCCATACCTGATTCAAAAAGATTATTATCATTTCCTGAAAAACATCTTCTGCATCTTCTGTCCGGCCATTATTTGCCATTACCATATGAGTAATTGACTCTTGGTAAATATACAAATAGGCAACTATACGATTAGTAAGACTTTTTTCTCTCTTCAATAATCCATCAACTACTTGTTGGTCAGTAAATGTTTCAGCCATCAATTTAATTTTATTCACTCTTTATTCTATTTAGATAAAGAATAGTTACAGGTATTTAAGTTTTTTCAGGAAAAAAGGTAAGTATGAAATTAAGAAAAAAAATCAAAAAAGGCTGTCATGTTTTTAAGACTCTTTCATAAAGGTTCAGAAGGCCCCTAAAACCCCTTCTGAAACCAACATGAAATTTTCAAAAAATACAATCTCAAACAGCCTTAAATTCTCTGCATTCTGTGCGCTGTTTAGCCTTGCCCTTACTTCTTGTCAAGATGAAGGAGTTACTCCTAAAGACAAATCAGGAAACAACAATATTGTAGTGCCTGCCGACAAACCAACTTCCGATGGTAAACCACCCCATGAACCAGATTATGGTGGTTGAGTTTAGCGTGTCTTAATTTAATGAGAGAACCCCAAGATAGGATAGTAGCACAACTATCCTATCTTTTTTATTTACTTTTTCTGTCCCTGGTAAATGTATCTCGGCTATCAGTCTATTTGTTGTTCATTTTTCTCTAATTACTATATAAAACACTTAAATTTTTAGAAAAAACTATTTATCTAACTTAGAAAAAAAACTTCAGAAAAGGCTGTCATGTTTTAAAGACTCTTTCATAAAGGTTCAGAAGGCCAACGTCGACCTTCTTTAAACCTTTAAAAAAATGAAAGATCTACGTCTTTCCACTATCAGTAATGGCTTGAGAATCACGGCGTTCTCAACTTTGTTAGCCTTAGGCTTTACTTCTTGTCAGGATGAAGTAGTTAGCCCTGATGGCAAATCAGGAGACAACAATGTTGTAGTGCCTGCCGACAAACCTACTTCTGATGGTAAACCACCTCATGAGCCAGACTACGGTGGTTGAGTTTAGCTTGTCTCTTTAAATTTAAAGAGTAAAATCAATGATAGGGTAGCTGCACAACTACCCTATCTTTTAATTGAAGGCAATGATGTTACCTCAAAAAATAACTGTTCTGAATTAATGAATAAAAATAAACTTTCTACAGTTTTCTTAAAATAGTATCGAAAGAGCTTATACCGATTTTTAAACACACATTGATTAATTTGTTAGTTTCATTTATCATTAATTCTTCTTCAATACAATAGGTTACAGTTTTTCCAGAAAAATATTTCTTGCAAAACAGTTAGCTCCAATATTAAGAAATATCATTTTCAAAGTCACCTGATTTAATATCATAGCAAGCAAATCCCCATATTGTGTAGCTATGGGAACTTATACAAGGTTATTTGTAATTAATCTCTACATCATAAGTACCTGTATTTTCTTCGGGCATACTATCATTAACAAGAAAAGATATTGATATAAACTCGTTACCTCTAGTGGTAAACTCACAATTACTTTTGCACGATAACCACTCGGTATTATCATTGAAACGATACATAATTGAGCCGTGAGGATAATTAGGCACAACATAATAAACTTTATCAATTGGTATTAAAAAGTATAATACATCTTTTCCGTCAGGAGTAGACTCTCCAATATTTGGCCCAACAACCATTACTCCAGAAGAGCGGATAGAAATTGTCCCTGCCTTACCTGTCAAAAACTCTTTCACTACCATTTGGTTTCCTAATTTAAATTTGATTGGTAAACTTCCCACACTTGTTGTTCTGCATGGCAATAAATATAAGGTATTAATCTGTACAGAATCTTCTTTGATTATTTTATTAGGTGTATTTGAATACACCGGATACATAATTGACTCTTTGTTTGTAGAAGTAGCAAGCCCTAGAAAAAAGCCAATATTGTAAGCAACTGTTTTGGTTATCTGGTCGTTAGTCCAGTCGTAAGAATTATCTAACAGTATGGAAAACTGACCACTAGTAGACTGTTTTATTGAAGATAAGTTTTTGACAGTTGTAGACAATAACCCTGTAGACGCAGTGATTTCTGTCTTTTCAATCTCAGAAGGGTCGGCAAATCTGACCAAAATTTCGCTGGTTTCACTTACCGGCGATTCAATATAAATCAGATTTCGGTTTACACTTTGCCATAAACCAAAGGCATCGCGTACAGCACCTTGTAGCGTAGTTTTGTCTTTATCTTTAAAAGAGTTTATTAGGGTGTATTTAATAGTACAATCCGAGAAAGTTCTTCCTCCTTTGTCTCTTGTATTATTACTTATATAAACAATTGGCTTAACCTCTTCGTAGTCTGGCGTACATTGGAGTGCCAGAATACTTAAAAATACGGCAATAAATATCTTTCTCATATACTAATAGAGATTTTGATTTTAAAAAAAATCTTGAGTGGTAAAATTTCTTCCTATTTTAATTTGGTTTATGTGGTAATATTTATCAAAGCGTGGTAATAAATTCTTAAGTAGTTTAATTCCACAATCTAAGAGATAGGCTCAAATCCATTAAGTGAGATTTTGTACTCAATTTATCTTGTGGGTTATTGCTCGGTATACCAAGAGGCATAGGAGAATACCTTGCCGATACTCTGAAATACTTCACTATTTTGTCTCTTATAGGTTTACGTTCAAGGCCTATTGCAAAAGTGGGATTAAACGTTGTCTTTAAATCACTCTTGCTCATTGCAGGGGTATTTGCTGTATAATAATTGCTGTAACTATAAGCAACAGGTACATTAACAGCCAAACCCGCTGAGGCTGTAAACGCCCAGCGAGGTATAGTAATAGAATCTTTAGAAATACTTAATGTACTAAATGTAGCCTGAGGAATAATGCTAATATGCTGAAAAGAGAACTCCTCGGCTTTAGAGATTTTAGCTTCATCAAGTGTTGCATAGTGATGTGATAAAAAATTAACTTCTACCTCTGGTCGTATAGGAAAATCAATATTTATATAAGAAAAACGTAACCCAGCTTTAAATGTAGGTTTATTTGGTCTAGAAATTAGAGTAGCATTAACAGTTTCATTGTTTTTACTGAATTGCGGAATACTCGTCATCCATCCTCCCAGAACTTCAAATGTAAATCCGTAAACCTTTTTACCATATTTAATATGAAATTCTGTAGCAAAATTTTTATCGTTTTGTTTATCAAAATCTCTATTTACATTTAGCCTCTTCCAACATGCTTCAATAAACAAGCTTCTTTCTTTACTACTAGGGTGTTTGTTGGAAGCAGGTTCTCCTCGCGCCTCCATTGCTTTACTTATTGTAGACAAGTTACCCCCTAATCGCTTTATTGTATATACAGCTAATTCATCAGCTTGAAGTTCTTCTATAATGCTCTCATTGTAAAACTTAAAATTTTTATTATTATATTCCTCCGTGTCACCAGTTTTAGGATTAAAGGTAGAACCATCATGGAAGTGCCCTCTTATGTGATGCCCTAATTCATGTGCTAAAACAAACTTATCAAACCATGAATTCTTTTCTTTTGTCAAATTATCATTGTCATAGAATACATATCGAATCTTAGTACATACTATTGCTTTTGCTGGATTGCCATTCTCAAGACAAGTAACCGGCATCACCCTTATGTCTTCATTAAAATCAGGAAAAAAGCTTCGAAAACTTTTTACAACCGCTCTCGCTTCAGTAGCACTATCAAACATATCTTTCTCATCTTCAAAAGATTTCCCTTTAACGTCGCCACAATGGCATTTTCTTGCTATTTTTTCGTCTTCTTTAGTATTTTTTTTATTCTGGGCGAAACTGTTGGTAAAAACAAATACTAAGATAACAAACAATATTATCTGTTTCATTTTAGTGTTTCTAGGGTATTTAGGTTTAATATATATTTCTTTTTATCAATCAATAAGTTATAGTTATCTTCTGTTTCGTTGTATTTTATTGTCAGTTCCTTAGCCTTCTGCCACATTTCAAGCTTTGCTTTGTCTGAGAAGAAAACCTTTAATGTATCTGCCTCCGGTCTATCCATATCTTTTATGTAGATATATTTTGTAGTATCTGACGGCAGCTTTTTATCCTGAAATAATTGTACTACCACATCTCCTACAATACCTGTAGAATCATCGCTCGCAAAATTCTTTCCGTCAGTGGGAATAACATCAAGCCTTTCATGAGCTGATAAAGTTGTTAAAAGTACAGGTGCTTTATCTTGCCCCGCTGTAAAGTGGTATACCAATCCAGCAATTATAATAAGACTTGCAGCCATGCCAACAAGAACCCTTGGTGTGAAGAATACTATTTTTTCTTTTTTGTATCTGTCGTCTTCTCTTGGTTTGTTATCAATCTCTCTTTTTTGAGCAACTTCTTCTATTGGCTCTAAATACTGATCTATCTCTTCATTTACATTCTTTTCAAAGACTGTTTTCTCAATATAATTCAATCCTTTTGTGGTCTCAAATTTCTTTAAGAAATTGGGGTCTTCTGCAAGAAGTTGTTCTACCTCCCAGAATTCCTCAGGACTGGCGTCTCCGTTTAGGTAACGTTTTATCAATTCTTTTTCTCTATTGGTATCCATGTCATTATTAATTATCTATTTTATGAGAATTTTCCAGTAAAAACTTAAGTGCTTTCTCTCTTATTCTACTCCTTATTTTGCTTATATTATTAGCCGAAGTATCATATTTTTCAGCGATTTCTTCATCAGAATATCTTTGCAAATCCATTTCAAAAACATCTCTTTGTTTCTGGTCTAATTGGTCCAAAAATTTAATATCCAGCAAAAAGTATATAATTACATTTCCTTCTGAGCTATCTTCACCTAGATACTCTTCGATTTTATCGAGCTTCTGATAATCTATTGATACGTTTTTATCTGCTCGTCTGCGCTCTTCTCTAAACTTATTAATTACAACACTAGAAATATACGTAGTTAATTCGCTAGAAAGGCAAAATTCATTTTTCTTTATTTTCTCTATTATCTCTAATTGCGCATCATGTATATAATCATGAATATGTTCTTCTATTTCACTTACATTTGAGCCCCAATACTCTGTTGTTATTTTATAAATAAGAGCCTTTATTTTTTCATTTTTAAGTTCAAATTTACTTGTAAAATCGTCAAGACATTTAGATTTCCGAAGGCTCTCTTCTAAAGACTTTCTTACACAATTCAGAAATATCTTCTTCACTATAAACTGATAAAATAAAGCTTCATTAATAAATACACTCTCATTTTTCAGTTTTAAAACAGATTCTCTTTTTTTCTTTTGTATCACATTAAGCCCACATAGAAACACAGAATGTTTCAATTCTGCTATTTCTTCGGTAGTCAATGACTCCTTCTGTGCTATAAAATCAATAAAAGGGTAGATGTTTTTCTTATAATCGTTATGAATTTTAATTTTAGCATTACTACGTACATTTTCTAAAGCATTATCCTCTTTAGAATTATTGTACCTCACTAAAAATACTTCAAAAGATTTTTCTACTATCTGAGGACAGATAATATCAATAAAATTACAAGGAATTTCACCTATATTTTTAGAAATGCTTAGTATTTCTAATTGAGCATATTTTATAAAGTCATCTTTTTTAGCCTTCCCCAATCTATCTATTAATTCGGGTAAGTTATCACAGACAATTTTATAAGATTCTTCAATAGATATTTTTCTATTTTTCATGTTTTTGAAGAAAAGTATAAGGTATATTCGAATTTATGAAAGTTAGTTTTTATACAATTTTAGTTTTAAAGCACACCTCTTAACCCTTTTGCTGAAACTTCTAACAAACACTAATTTATTTCTAACAAACAGCCATTATTTATATTTTAATAGTACTTATTGCTAAACCAATAAGAATAAACGTGGTAAAACTTAGCCTTTGAGAACTTTTATTTTACGGCTTATTTTGCTTTTAAAAGCTTAAAAACATAGCATCATGGCAGATACTCCCAAATCACATTATCTCTAGTCTGGATAAATATTCTACCTTTGGTAACAAAACCAAAAGCTAAATCTTGCTTAGTTATTTTTTCCGGAAAATCTACCAATAGTTCCCACTGTGATGCAGGCCCCTTATCACTATTAAAAACCCACATTTTATGTCTTAAATTTTCTGATTCTTCATTAGTATCCGTTACTATTAAATAAATGTTATCACTATCAGCAAAGGGTGTCACGGTATGTGGTGTACTAATTATTTTTGATGAGACAATAGAGCGCCATTGATTATCATTTGTATTTAATTCGTAGAAGTTTTCACGATAAGGTTCAAAAGAAAAAATATAACTTCTTTTACCATTACCTACAAAATAGAGAAAAGGAGAAATAGAGAAACTTTCTGGTATTGTTAATTTTGTCCATTGTTTTATTGATAAATCAAACTCCCAAGCCGTTGTCTCAGCCGATCCATATATAAATACATACCCTTTTGTATTACTGCTATTTGCATAAACATTATTTGGTGTCATAAGCTTGTTAGGAAATTTTGCATCATTTACTTCTTTCCATTCATCTTTGCTTGGGTCATAAGACCATACCTCACCACTCTCTGTGCCATCACCAAAAAAGCTGGTAGCAAGGCCAACATAACCATGTGTCAGCAACCCAAAAGCAAAAATATTCCTGATATCTATGCCAAATTCTTTAGTATTGATAATCAAGCTTTTCCGCTTCTCCCATGTGGCTTTATCGGTATTAAACTCGTAAAGGAGAAATTCAGGATAAAAACCCTCGCATAGGGCAAAAACTCTATCCCCTATTTTAAAAACTTTTGTACTATAATAAAAAAGTTCAGGCAATTCTGTTTTGTTTTCGAGCCATACCTGGCATCCTCTCGGAAAACTTTCTTTTAATTTCCTTTTGTCTGTATCATTAATCGTAATTGGTGCTTCTGTTAGTTTTGGAAACATAACAGAAGTAGGATCATCTGAAGGTTTAAGTCCAAGAATATAGCCAGCGTGAAACATAATAGTTTTAGTAATCTGGTTTACATTCCAATCATGTTTTACATTTAAATAAATTGCTACTTCTCTACTATTTTTCTGAACAATGGTTGATGCTTCTTCATAAGAACTTCTAATAAAACTCTCTGCAGGTGTGTTTTCTTTATAAATGACAGAGTCTGATGCTAAAGCAAAATAAATCTTAATATTTGACGGCACACTAGTATTAGTAACATCTACAAAGCGCAGGCTTGGATACGCTTCTTCCCAGGTACTAAAGGCTGTTTTAATAGCATTTAATTGGTTATTATCGTTAAGTCTATCATATTTCTCGTCTAATGAATAGCTTAGCTGACAACCCATTGATGCTAAAGACTGTATTTCCGGAAGCGTAGCAATGGTTTTATCATATTTAACAATAGGGTAATCTTTTAAACACCCTGACAGCAATGAGAAACAACATAAAACAAGTAAAGTAAATTTTCTTATCATATTTCAACAATAATGAAGTTTTAATTAGGGTTTATTTAGTAATTGGCCAAAAACTGTAAATTATAAAAACTTCTCCTAGTAGTATTAAGCTAGAAATTTGTGCAATCTAAGCGCCTCCGATGCTCCCTTTTTTTTGAGCGAAAATCCAGAAATGCATCTATTCCGTACCAAATACTTATTTCGTGCGCCCCAGCACTACTGTTGTATAAAGATGAAACGGTAACATCATAACTGTACTCAACCAGAAATTTCCCAAACTGAAAACCTCCAAGAAAAGTCAGGGCATCTTGCTGGCTTACTTTATCAAATCTTCTGAACGGTATATTTCTATACCACACACCCAAAACCAATGGTGTGTAGGTAAAATTTACACCAAAATCTATTTGCCAGAATCTGGCTTCTTTACGCAGGTGCGAAGTAAAAGAAATACTTTTTTCCCGGTCTGCGTCTCTACCAAGTGCTCTATCCCATATTTGCAAATGATGCGACACTTTATAACCTAATTGCATACCTAATTTCCATCTAGGAATAAACGTCGCTTTTGTGTTTTCGCCCATCAATTGCCTGTAATTAGCCGAAAAACCTACCCACGTAAGCGGAAAACCATCAAGGGTTTCAGAGGTTTTCAATAAAGCTCCAAAGGCAACATCAGGATAATTCCAATTAAGTGGAATTGAACCAAAATCAGTTTTATCTCTTGATGTAGGACTAACACTAATAAGACCCGAAGTAGCACTGAAAGCATCGGCAAAATTCAGATTACTTAAATTATCGAACCGGCTGAAAGTCCAGCCAATTTTTGTACCTAGTGTTAAACCTGTGTTTTCATTTAATGGCACAAACCGAGAATAAAAACCTGCTAAACTCTCTGTTTTCAAAAATTGAAACTGGTTATCGTGTATAGCCTGAAATCCGATACTATTCTTTGCGCCTAAATAACTATCAATCGAAAAAGCATGCGAATTATAGCCCGATCCGTATCCAAGCCATTGATACCTTGCGGTAGCTATCAATCGGGTTGTGGAAGCATCACCGGTAAAAGCAGGATTATGATACAAAGGATTAGCATAAAACTGCGAAAACTGTGGGCTTTGCGCCAGCATTACTCTTGATATACCTAGAATAATTAATAGCAGGGTAAATTTTTTCATCATCGGACAACCATTACTTTATTGACAAAATTTCTTTTACCTCCTCCGGCTAATTCTACCTCTGCTTCATATATATACTCTCCGTTAGGCACAGAATTTCCTTTTGATGAAGTACCATTCCAGCCTTCGCTTGGGATATTCGGGTTAATATCTTTTGCTTCATAGATTATCTCTCCCCATCGGTTTCGTATTCTTAAATACTTTACTTTCCTGATACCTTTGGTAGCGTAACTGGTAAAATAATCGCCATTACCATCATTATTTGGAGTAAAAGCATCGGGAAACATTACCTGGCATGTGTCTACTGAAATAACACTACGACGATAAACCGAATCGCGGCAACCTTCATTGTTTATAGCTACCAGGGCTATATCGTGTATCCCTGTTTTAAGACTCACTTCAAGATGCTGAGATGCATACAAAGTATCATTTGTATACCAGCGGAAAATTGTAGCATCAAGAGATTTATTTTCAAAAGTTATAGGCGCACCCGAACATAAAGTATCAACTGCGTTTTTTAATGTAAAATCTGCCTTAGGCTTTGGGTTAATGTAAACTTCTTTCTGCTTTTCGTTTTTGCAAGCAGCAGATTTACCAAAGCCCGTTAATGTAATTTTTTTGGTACCATCGCCCGCAAAAACATGGTTGGTTGTAGCATTAACAGAGTCTATTGGCGAGCCATCTCCAAAATTCCAGTGGAAACTATAAATAGAATCAGCTTTAATTTGCACTTCAACAGCTTCCCCTTCACAAACAACAGGAGCCTTTATCTCAAAATCTACACTTGGAGGAGGGACAATTCTTATATTTCTTTGAATAGAACCAGAGCCACAATCGGTATGAGCAATCATGGTAATTGTATAAGTTTGTGATTGTTTAAAACCATAAATGGGGTTTTCCGAAAATGCTTCTGTTTCTGTACCAAACTTCCACTCCCATCGGCTTGGTTTAGGTACGCTTGCATCTTTAAAACTAACAGGCTCGCCTATACAAGCCGATGTTTTATCAATTAAAAAAAGTGCTTTAACTGTTGATGGGAAGACTGTTAACTCTACATGATTAGTATCATTACCGCATGAGTTTGATACTACAAGTTGAACCGTATAAACCTGAGCTGAATCTTTTGCCGAAAAAACATGCGATAAAGTATCACTCGAATTATTAGAAGTATGGCCATCGCCAAAAATCCAGAGAGAATTGCCTTGGTGGCCTACTGAACGATTAGAAAACTTAACAGCAGCAGGTGTACAACGAAAAACAGTTGAATCGACTCCTATTTCTGCTTTTGCCAAAGGATTTACCGAAATTTTCCGGTTATCACCTTCATTTCCACAATTATTTTGGGCTAGTAATTTAATCTCAAACTCTTTTACAGTAGAACCTGAATTACTAAAAACATGTAGCGGGGGTTGAAAGCCGTTACTGGTGGTGCCATCGCCAAAGTCCCAGGTATAAGTTACGTCATTTCGCTCAGTACCATTAGGTGTTAAGGTAACACTAAGAGGCGAACACCCAGAGTTGATATTACTTGTAAAGCTAATGACATCTGGTTTAGAAGTAATATTTATTGTTTTGGAAGCGGTATCTTCACAACCACCTGCTTTAACAATCAATTTAACAGCAACACTCCCCGACGGTAATGCAAAGGAAGGATTAGTAGCTGTTGAAATAGGCATAGTAGCTCCGTTAAGATACCATTCATACCCCGATCCACCACTCGACAAATTAGTGATTTGGGCATTTGTTCCACTACAGCCTCCCTGAATATCAAAGCTTGCCTTGGGGCTGCCAATGCTAACCGTTATTTGTTTAGAAGCATCACAGAATTTCCCGCCTCCTACATCACTATTAACAGTATAAGTAAGCTTTATCTGACTAGCAGTTATAGATGCTATAGATAAGGTATCTTTATTGATACAGTTTGTACAACCAGTAGTAGTCCAGACCCCTCCCAGCGGGGTTGCTACTAGTGGTAATTTATCTTGTCCCTGACAAATCGCTTCATCTTTAGTTATAATATCAATCCCTTTTACCTCAATTTTTACATTATCGCTGCTTGCACAAGCCCCCGTACCATAAGAATAAGCTATCTGATATACCCCAGTATTCTGGGGGTCAAACACTTTATTTACTCCCTGATCTATTAATCCATTTCCTGTCCAGCTTCCTCCTGTTATGTTTACTGACAACGGCAACACACCAGACCCTACACAAAGTACTGTATCTCTGAATTTATTAGTAATTTTTACCTGCTGTGGTGCTCGTACAAAAAAAGTATCGGTTACAGGAGTATTACCACAAATATTATTGATTGAAGCCTCTACAATATAAGGGGTATCCGAAAATGGCAGGCTTGTTTCTTCATCAATAGTAATAACCTTTCCGTTAAGTTTATAAACAGCACCACTTACAAAACTTGTGTAATTACTCAGTTTATACTTTGTGGGTTCACACTTATCTCCATGTTTGGTGAGCCTTGGCACAGGTACATCTTCTACTTTATGGAAGCACGAGATTTTGCTCGGAATACCACAATCGTTATTCACCGTAAGCTCAATGTTATAAATACCTGGTTTTGTAAACTTAATTTTAGGTTTGGGAGAATACCGATTAGTATTATCTAAAAAAACTATCGCACCATTATCGCTAAAGCGCCATTCATAATCGGTAGCTGATTGTGAAACTGTACCATCTAATCGAATAACACCCCCACCATTAAGGCATATAATAGCAGTATCTGCCACAATTTTAACATGACCTGAATCTGCCATTGCTGCTTTTGCCTGATCAATAATAGTAATTTGCTTTGTGACAGAGGCGGCACCGCAATCATTTGTTACGGTAAGTTTTACATCATAAGTACCTGATTTGGCATAGGTATAAGTGCCCTTATTATCGGTACTAGCACCATCGCCATACGACCAAACAAAACTTGTATTGGCAGTACTTGGGCATGCTTCAGGCAGAAAAGTAACTAATTGACCAGCACAAGGAAGTGCCCGGTTTGTAGCGAAATCAGGCTTTGGGGCGTTGAAAAAATTAACAGGCGTAATATTGCTCTCACAGTTTTTATTATCTGTTTCAATTTCTACATTTCGCCTGATTTTTTCTGTACAGCTATTGACAAAATCTTTGAAGTCATACTCATGTTCATGCTCAGTTTTTGAGGGGTCGAAAGGGTACTCATTCTCAGTGTCGTCATCCCATTTAATTTTATACTTTGTAATAGTACATGCCGATACCGGAGCATTTATTTTCACTTTAAGTATGTATTTTTCTTCACCTCTTTTTAAACAAATGGAGGTTCCCGCTACTGACGAAACAGTATAATTAGAATTTTGTGCCTGCACAGCTTCTATGCAAACAAAAAAAGTAATTACTAAAACAATGAATTTGTAGTTCAGCATTAGTAGGTATTGTTTGTTCAGACACTCCTGACTACCAGAATTTGCCCATTTTTAGTTCAGAAAAAGCAATGATTTAAACACCCATTAAATCGGAGATATAAGGGCATTTTCTATAAGGTTCAGCAAAGAAATTGATAGTTTGTTTACAATAAGCTCAAAGAGAATTTACCAAGACTAATCAATTATCTCAGGGTAAACTACTACTTTGTGTTGATTGTATTTTTAATATAACTACTAATAATTCTATCTAAACCACCAAAGGTTACAATGAAGGATATTTTTCTTTTTTAGTTTTATAATATTTATAGCCTCCGGCAAAAAGGATTAAGAGTAAAGGCAAGGCCATAAAATACCATTTAGAAACTGCCTTATGAAAAATGGGATCGTTATTACCAATTAAGTTGAAATTTCCCCAGAAGAATGGATGATTATATTTTTTCCCAAAGTCAGAAGAGAAAAAGTCTAGTCTGGCTTTTTGCAAGGCTATATCTTTGGGGTCGCCTTGTTGCAAATAATAATGAAAACGTTCTGCCAAATAAGTGCTGCTAGCATCATTGGTAGCCCAGAGTGTAGTTAATACTGCTCTACAACCACTATAAATAAAAGCCCTGGCTAAAGACATAGCGCCCTCGCTTTTGTAAATTTTCCCTTTATCGGCCTCGCAAGAGCTTAATACAACCAGATTGGTACCGCTGAAATCAAGGTTATAGATTTCGTCAATCCGAAGTTTATAGTCTGCTCTTGGGTTAAATGCAATATATGATTCTCTTGAGTTATCGATATTTACAATTGAATGAGTAGCAAAATTAATTACCCCAAAGTTTTTATATATTCTTAAAAAACGCTCTTTAGTAGCCAAGCTATCTATCAGCACTTCATTGCTATTTCTGCGAACTTGTGCTTCCGAATCTGGCAAATACTTAAAAAGGGTATCGCTTGCATAAAACTTGTTTATAGTAAATGGAGCTACGCCCAAGACCGCTCTATTAGGGTTATTTTGTGTCTGATTTACTATCAACTCAGCCAGATAAGCATATCTGAAACTATATTTTTTAGCCAGATAATCGTATATATACCTTCCTGTTTCAAGAATTTCGAATGGCAAGAAACTAAATTGCCAATCTCTACAAATAATTAAGCGACTCCTATTATTTAATAGTTTTTCGACTGGCAGAAAAAGAGTCTTATACAAATACGCAGATAACTCTACTCCTTGATATGAGTTAAGACCCGGGTTTTTATAAATTATCTGTTTAAACTTATCTATTCTTACATTAAATTCTTTGGTATTTATTGGCTGTTTTATAATCTCAAATTGCTCGGTATTAATAAGAATAATATATAGAAACTCTGAACTCAGATAATAGGAGATAAAAGATTCGTCTTTTGCCAGCCTAACCTGAATATCAGCCAATTTATATGGTTTTTTGTTATATTTCAGTTGATAATAATTGGCATATTCTTGTTCAAATTTTCTGACAAGATTATACTTTTCCAGTTCTAAATCACGCAGTCTTACTTGCTGAGATGAGTCAAGGGAGTTTAGATTTTTAAGTTTTGATATATCATTTTTTAGCTTCGCTTCATTGTTCAGCAATTGATACGGAATAGTCTGTGGCTTAATAACCGACTCACGCAAAAATTCACTTAGAATAGAAGATTTACTACTTTCAGTTACATGAAAGATAGCTTCTTTATACACTTCTTTTTTTGTTAGTTCATATAATTTAGATAAGGTATTTAATGCCAAATCATGAATAGAGTGGTTCTGTTCGTTCAAAAACAGTTTAGACTCGTTATTATCATAACTACCTCTAAGCTCATTAATTATACTAATACCACTCAGATATGCCTGCGAAATATTTTCTAAGTCACTAATTTTTGGGGTATTCTGGTAAAGTGTTTCTAAGATATTTCCTTTTAGAAGCAGTACATTTATAAGCTGTTTTTCGTTGATAGCGCCTTTGGCTTGCGGGTTTGCAGCAATGTTTTCATCCGAAAACTGCGTATGGGCACTAATCAATGCCAATTGTAAGTACTTTACACTATTCGGAAACCGCCCCTTTATTTTTTGCAATGCACCCAATTGCATATACGACTTACTTAGAATCAGTCCTCTGTTTCGCTTATTGATTTTATATTCAGCAACCACTCTGTTAAAATACTCTTCTGCTTTTTGATACTCTTTTTTTTCTAGTAAACCAGTACCTATGTTATTCAGTATTGTTGTGTATAAATCAAAATTAGGTTTAATTTTATTTTTTACCCGAAGGCTTTCATATAAATTCATGGCTTTTGTCAAATAAGCGATGCCTTCGTCTGGTTTTTTATTTAATACCAACACCCACCCAAGACCCGCCAGATTCTGACATTTTAATAAATCATCCTTAGTCTTAATTTTAGATGCTTCCAACCTATAATGCAAGGCTTTATCATACATGCCCAGCGTTTGGTAAGTAGCAGCTAAATTAGTAAGTGCTATAATTTCTTCTTCTACCATAAAGTGTTTTCTGGCCATTTCAACAGCTTTTTCGATAAGCACTGTCCCACTTTTAAATTCGCCTAAACTATTGAGCCATCTACCCTGAATATTATAGTGGCTTTGAACATAATCAGGTATTATGTGTGCAATTGTTTTGTTCTGAGAAAGTATCTTATCAGCCAAGGCAAAATAATGATAGGCAGAATCTTTACGATTAATATTTTTATACATTGTTCCAAGACTTGAGTTTATCTTGAAAAGAATAGTATCAGGTTTTGTAGAAGAATTTTTAAAGAAGCTATCGGCTTGCCAACAATATTTTAGAGCAATATCAAATTCTGTCGCCCTATGGTGCTGCGAACTGATATCAATACAAAGATTTGCACACCTGACATAGTCTTTTGCTTTGAGAGCTTCATCAAACGCAAGTTTATAATATTTCAGTGCTTCTTCGTTATTTTGGTATAAGCTTTCAGCCTTTGCCCGATATGCATCAGACAAATTTTGCCCAAAAGTACAATTACTCAGAAAAAGCAATAAGAGAAGTATTTTCCTAGTGGCTAGCATTTCTTTGGTAATACGTGTAATGAGGTAAAAATATATTTGAATTTTCGTCAGCTTTAAAAACTGAAGATAATTTTAATCACATTTTTTATGAAACCCAGTAATAAATGAACAAATAACATTGAGAACAACTCATTTAAAACTTCAATGGGTTATTTGTGTGGAAGTAGTATATAGAATAAAATGGCTTTTGAAGAAAGTATCACTATAGCATTATCAATATCTCAACTTAAATGTATTGAGTCAGTCCTTTACTTATATCTTTTAATAGGCAGTCTCAACAAATTGTCCAACAATAATAAAGATACATTAGGTATTAAACAAGTAAAACTTATTAATAATGCAAAAATTTAACTTTGCTGAAACGGTTTAACAATTTGCAATATGTTTAACGTTATAAAATTGTAAATTTATCAAGTAAAACATACGTTTCGTAAATTCAAAATTAAGTTTAGTGCCTACTTATAGGAGCAATAATTTGATTACTATCTAAGCACCTGAATTAAATATACTCACAGCTAAAATAGGGAGTATTATTGCCCTCTTCTATTAGTGCGCTGCGAGTAACAGCTTTATTCTAACTACAATACTACTTGGTCATTAACTAAAAATACTTTAGTGTATAGGTTTATGAAACACAGAAAATTTCTTCTATAAAAACTTTAAAAAGCTTGCTTTTCAACAATCAATATTTTTATTTTGTAGTGTATTAGTTAAATAGTACACTAAAAAACAATTATGAAAAAGCTTACATCATTTATTGCACACTGTATTCAGTTCTGGCTGGGGCTGATTCTTCTTACAGCCGGAGTAGGTAAAATGTTTCATGGGCATTTTATTGGCTTCATTGGCCCTGTATGGCTCGAAACAGAGCTCGAAAAATATAATCTGGGTTTGTATGGTATATTCATAGCATTATCGCAACTTGTTATTGGCTTTATGTTACTTGTCAAACGCTTTGCTACTTTAGGTGCTATTATGGCTATACCAATGCTAGCCAATATCTTAATGATTACTATTTCTTTAGAATGGCGCGGCACTCCCTACATAGTGGCTTTTCTGCTGGCTTGCAATATATACTTGCTTATCTATGATTTCCATAAAATAAAATTCTTATTGACTGATGATACTACGACCTTACGGGGAATTCGGCTACGACGAAAAGATTTGCAACTTGACATACTCTACCTACTGGGTTTATTACTAATTCTTTTAGCCGTTTCCTTGCGCAGGCTTATTCCAGATTCTGCACCTAATATAGCTTACGCAGGGCTTGTTTCGTTTGTACTTATATACTTATACGGGCTTTGGAAAAACCGCAAAGCTGACCAATGAAAACAGACTCCATCTCAAAACAACAATTATATGCTCAACATTCAGAACCTCAGCTTTGGCTATACCCGACGAAAACCTATTTTCGAAAACCTCTCGCTCACGCTCAAGCAAGGCAATATTTATGGTCTGCTTGGTAAAAACGGCGCAGGAAAATCATCTTTACTAAGACTAATAGGAGGCTTACTGTTCCCAACAGAAGGCAGTTGCCAATTTAATGGTATTGCTACCCGAACCCGCAGTGTGGCTGTGCTACAAAACATTTACTTTTTGCCGGAGGAATTTCACACGCCAGATATTAGTATAGCCGAGTTTGTCAACATCAATAGTCCTTTTTATCCGAAGTTTAATCATGAGCAATTTGCGAATTACTTAAAGGAGTTTCAACTATCTGCTACTGATAAACTTAGCAAACTATCGTACGGACAAAAGAAAAAGGTATTGATTGGTTTCGGACTAGCCACCAATGTACAACTACTAATATTAGACGAGCCTACCAATGGGCTAGATATTCCGTCGAAGAGTCAGTTCCGTAAGCTTATTGCTTCAAGTTTTACTGACGAGCAAACCATTATTATCTCCACACATCAGGTACGTGACCTCGATGGGCTGATTGACAACATTATTATATTAGACGAAAGCACTATTCTATTAAATAATTCGATTGAAGAAATTGGAGAGCGTTTAAGTTTCAAACTACTTGCTGGTTCCGATTCTCATCATGAAGCCATCTATACTGAGCAAACACTTAAAGGTACGATGGCAGTAATGCCCAACCATACGCAAGAAAGTACCAAAGTAGATTTAGAACTTCTATTCAATGCTGTTATTCATAATCGAGAATTACTCAAAGAAATATTTTACCCAAAATCATTTAATACGCAACACGCTTAAACCTAATATACGCATGAATAATTTCAGCCTTAAAAGACTATTACTGCTCATAAAAAAGACATGGGTAGAAAACTACCGAATCTGGTTTATGACCTTGGGGACACTAATCGCCTTATATACGATATTTCATTTACTGACAACTGACCGAAAACATCTTAGCGCATTTTATCCCCGTCAATTGCTTTACAGTCTCGGGCTGTTGGTTTCGGGTACACTCTTTGGCAATTTTATCTGGCGAGACTTCTCCAATAAAGGGCAAAGCATCAATTTTCTGCTTTTACCTGCCACAGCATTCGAAAAACTTCTGACAGGCATTTTCTATAGTTGCCTTGTATTTCCGGCAGTATACATCACAACCTATACACTTTTAGATGCTGCTTATATCGAAATCGTGAAATCAATCACAACCTTGCAGATTGATGATTCTGAACTTCGTGTTGTGAGCATCTGGGATACTGATACAATTGTGCTGCCTGTTACGGTTCTGTTTTTAATGATACAACCTATTGCGCTCATGAGCAGCTTGTTGTTCGAGAAATTTTCTTACATAAAAACAATTACGCTCATTATCCTTGGAATTTTTTCCTTAGCCTACTTTTCATTTTTTCTCAAAGAAAGTATCATGAAAGACCTGCTTGGAGACAAAGAAATAACTGGTAATATATTTAATCTGGCGCAATGTTATGTGTATTCACCACAGCACAATACTATCGATACTATTAGCCTGCCTAAACCTATGTATTACTTTGTAAACCTGACTTTAACAATAGGCGGCGCATTGTTTTTTACATTTATTACTTTTTTGAAACTCAAAGAAAAAGAAATTTAAACACATGGAATTCAGAAATAATCAGGCCATTTACCTGCAAATTGCCGAGATGGTCTGCGAAAACATACTTCTAAGCCGATGGCCACAAGGTGATAAGATTCCATCTGTCCGTGAACTTGCCGTAACGCTTGAGGTAAATCCCAATACAGTTGCCCGCACTTATGAGTTCCTGACTCAAAAAGAAATTATTTTTACTAAGCGAGGCATGGGCTATTTTGTGAGCGAAGATGGCAAGAGTAAAGCGATGGCTTTCAGAAAAGAAGATTTCCTGAAAAATGATTTACCTCTATTTTTTCAGAATATCGATTTGCTGAATATCGATTTTGAAGAATTGAAAGCCAGATTCGAAGTTTTTAAAGAAGAAAAAACAAGCACCTTTTCCGTTGATACAAAAATATGAAAACAAGCAATAAACTTTTACTTGGCTTTTTAGGCACAATCATCGCCCTTATATTTTTTGTGGCCTTTCAGCTAAAAGCCGAATACCAGAAAATCAATACAAATGACCCTTATCGCAACTATGAGCGTATTTCTCTGAAATCGTTAAAACACATGGTAATAAACGGGTTAATGGATAGTAAGTCTTCTGATTATCAGAATACGCTACTTATAAAATACATTAGCGGTAACGAAAAAACGCTGTTTATTCCCAAAGAAGGTGGTTTCAGAGAATTAGTTAATTTTACCTACAAAGGCGATACACTTATCATTAATAGTAATATCAATTACAGGTATCCGCTACCTATATTTGTTTCTGGAATAGTACCTGAAACCATAAAAACCAATTGTGCTTCTATTAATCTTGATAGTGTAAGTGGAGGGCACCTGCAAATCAGTTTAGAAAAAAAGGCAGAGCTTGTACTTAACAAAACACAAGTACAAAAGATTGATGCTACACTAAGCGATAACTCACAACTTAAACTTATCGGCAACTCTCGGGTCGATGACATCAGTCTTGATTTACAAAACCAAGCTAAAGCCGATTTAGGCGAAGCAAAGCTGGGCAAAATCTCATTGCAAATGAGTTCTTCGGCCAAAATATCGGCAACTAAAGAGAATTTAGTGCTTCTTCAAAAAACGAACAGCCTACAATAAAAAGCAAATCCCTCACAATTGTGAGGGATTTAAATATATTTTAAGATACTCTCTTATTCTTCCCAACGCCAGTCTTTACCTATTATCAATTCGTTTTTAAGATTTTGCTTAATCAAAAACGCTTTGGTTTCATCGTCGTTCATTTTCTTCACAGGTAGCGCATCAGCATTTGCTAGAGCGTACAACATCATGGCTGTAAAGCGCACATTGTTGTTGATTTGTTTTTTGTCTATCAAATCGAAATTATCACAGTTAGCATGATAACAGTTATATGCTTTGATTGGGAAACTACCTGATGGCGAACAAACCGGAACGCCTTGAATCATGAATGGTTGGTGGTCTGAATGCAAGCCTGCACCATTAGGGTTGATGTTTGCATAAGAAGAATCAACGTTTTTGATTTTCTTACCTATTTCATCAAAAAACTCCCTTAATTCGGGGCGACCCATAGCATTAAAGCCTCTGGCATTATTTACCATGTCAAGATTCATCATTAGCTGAACCTTATCTAATTTACCTTCATCTTTATATTTTTTCACCAGGGCTTTAGAGCCAAGTAAGCCTTGCTCTTCACCCATAAAAAGTACAAATTCGATTGTACGTTTAGGTTTCAGTTTCAAAGCCTGAAAAACCCTAGCTACATCCATTACAGTAAAAGACCCAATGCCATTGTCCATTGCTCCGGTAGCTAAATCCCAAGAATCAAGGTGGCCACCGATTACAATTTTATCGCCAGCATGTTTTTTCGAACTTCCCGGCAGGGTAGCAATTACATTTCTGGCTCTGATAGGGCGGCTATAATTCTGCATATCAATTACGGCCAACAGATTATTTTCATCTTTCATCCATTTACGAATAGCCTTGCCACTTTCTACCGAAACGCACACGGCAGGTATCGGAATAAGTGCGCCTGTAACTGAAGCTGTTCCAGTTAATAACACTCCACCTTCTACAGCATTAGCAATAATTACCCCTATTGCGCCATATTTAATAGCCAAAGCAGTTTTTTCTGAACGGTGCAGGTTTTTCTTGCCTTTGTTTTCTGGCGATTGAAGATTGATGTTGAATAAAGCTATTTTACCTTTCACCTGGTCTTTTACTTTTTCGAAGTCAGCCTCTACGCCATCGCCACAATCTACAATCGGAGCTTTTAAGTGTGAAGAAACCGGAGAGTGTGCTAATGCAACTACCTCTACATCACGAAAATTATCGCTACCCTTAGGTACAATGGCTAGACTTACGGTGTCTCTTGCCCACGACTCTACCTCAAAAGGCATATACTTTACATCAGTAAAGCCATATTCTTTCAATAGTTTGTAGGCAAAATCCTCGGCTTTGCCCCCGTTTGGGCTACCTGTTAGTCGATGGCCTATTGATGATGTAGCTTCGCCAAGTGTTTCATAGGCACGTCCACGGCTTAAAACATCATTATTAATTTTTTTAAAGAGCTGTTCTAGTTCATCGGCAGGAGAAGTAAAAGCCGAAAAAAAAGCTATGCTGATTGTAAGTGTAAAAAATAAAATTTTCTTTCTCATCTACCTGTAATTTAAGTTGTTAGGCCAATTTAGTTTAGGCTGTAATATCAGGCATAAAAATCGTTAATTTTTTCCTTTTAAACAAAAAGCCGCGTCATTTTAAAATGTATTTATATTCGATAGAGTTTTCAGAAACCTTGTTGGGTAAGCCCTTGTTGAACGATTTAATTTTTTTGTGCGTATATTTCATAAAACTTCAAGCAAGTAAAAGAAGATATTAATATTATAACAGACCTAGTATGAGCACTAGACAATTGATGAACCACGAAGGTATTGCCACACCAATAGCAAAAGAACAAGCCAAAGAATTATCTATACACGGGCATACCCGCATAGATAACTATTATTGGCTCAACGAAAGAGAGAACCCCGAGGTAATAGACTATCTGAATGCGGAAAATGCTTATCTCGACCAAGTAATGGCACCCATAAAGCCTTTTGAAGAACAGCTTTTTGAGGAAATGAAAGGCCGTATCAAGAAACAAGATGAATCGGTGCCTGTAAAAGAAGGCAATTATTTTTACTATGTCCGATTCATCGAAGGTGGTGAATACCCGATTTATTGCCGAAAAAAAGAAAATTTAGATGCACCGGAAGAAATCCTGCTCGATGGCAATAAGCTGGCAAAGAACAAATCTTACTTCAATATAGGCGGCTATGAAATAACTGATAATGAAGAAATTATGGCCTATGGTGTAGATACCATCAGCCGCCGGAATTACACAGTTAGCTTTAAAAATCTGCAAACTGGTAAATTATATAAAGAAAAAATCAAAAACACCGAAGGTGGAAGCTATGCCTGGGCAAGCGACAACAAGACATTCTTTTATATAAAAAGAGACCAGCAAACACTACTAGGCTATCAGGTATGGCGACATACGCTGGGTACAGATGTAAAAGAAGATGTATTGGTATACGAAGAGCAAGACAACCAGTTTTATATGGGGCTCTATCGAATGAAATCGAAGAAATATATTGCTATTGTTTCAGACCATAATGGCGTATCGACTGAGTATCGTTTGTTAGATGCAACAAAACCAATAGGAGATTTTAAAGTTTTTTCGGAGAGAGAAAGAGGGCACGAGTATGGAATTGAGCATTTTCAGGATAAATTCTACATCAGAACCAATCGGGATAAAGCAACTAACTTTAAACTGATGGAAGTAAAAGAAACCGATGTAGCCAATAAAACTCAATGGAAAGATGTAATAGCACACCGAAAAGATGTTTTTCTTGAAACACTAGAAGTTTTTAACAACCATCTTGTAATTCAGGAAAGAAAAGAGGGCTTGATTGAGTTGCGTGTAATTAATCAAACCACAAAAGAAGAGCATTACATTGATTTTGGCGAACCTGCTTACGATGCTTACATAGGCGCAAACCCAGAGTTTAACACTAATGTACTACGCTTTATTTATACTTCGCTTACTACCCCAAATTCAACTTTTGATTATAATTTAGATACACAAACAAAAGACCTGAAAAAAGAACAAGCCATAATTGGTGACTTTAATAAAAACAATTATGTATCTGAAAGAGTTTTTGTAGTAGCAAGAGACGGAGCCAGAATACCACTCTCAATTGTATACAGAAAAGGAACACAACTTGATGGCTCTGCACCACTCTTACAATATTCTTATGGTTCGTATGGCTATTCAACCGATGCAACATTTAGTTCGGTTCGTTTAAGCCTGCTCGACAGGGGCTTTGTTTATGCCATTGCACATATCAGAGGTGGGCAGGAAATGGGGCGTGAGTGGTACGATAACGGCAAAATGTTTAAGAAAAAAAATACTTTTAACGATTTTGTTGACTGCTCTGAGTTTCTGATTGCTAATAAATATTGTAGTTCATCTAAATTGTTTGCCATGGGTGGTAGCGCCGGAGGCTTACTGATGGGTGCTATTATAAATTTAAAGCCTGAACTTTACAGAGGTATTGTAGCATCGGTACCATTTGTAGATGTTGTAACTACTATGCTTGATGAGAGCATACCCCTTACAACCGGAGAATTTGAAGAATGGGGAAACCCTAAAAACAAAGATTCTTATGAGTATATGCTCTCGTATTCACCGTATGATAACGTAGAGCCTAAAGCGTACCCTAACTTACTGGTAACCACAGGCTTACACGACTCGCAAGTACAATACTTTGAGCCTGCCAAATGGGTTGCCAAGTTACGTACGCTAAAAACCGATAGCAATTTATTATTGATGTATATAGATATGGAAGCAGGGCATGGAGGCGCATCAGGCAGATTTGCTTCATTAAAATTGATTGCAAAAGAATATGCTTTTATTTTAGATTTAGCAGGTATTTTATCTTAAAACAATTATATAGTTTTTTTAGTTTATGTTTTTGGCTATTAAAAACACACTGTTACGGTTCAATTTTACCGATTAATCATATTCGCAAAAAAAATGAACCTTTTTACTAGAAATTTATAACATTTTGTTTTTTCTTTGCCAAATATTCCGAACAGATTGTGACCCAAAATACTTTATTTAGTCCAATTTTTACATTGTTTTATTTGATATAACATAAAATTCCCCCAACATGAAGAAGGCAATACTATTATTTGCGGCGTTATTCACAATCTCTCTAGCGACGCAAGCCCAAGACACCTGTAGAGTTTGTAAGCCATACAAGTGGGAGGCTGGTCTCCTGATTGGTGCTAACCAAAACTATACCGATGTTCACAGTGATGAATTCTATCTTTCACAAGTACGTCCTATGTTCGGTGCATTTGTACGTCGACACTTCGGCAATTATTTCGCATTGAGAGGTCAAGTAGCGTTCGGACAACTTGCCGGAAACGATATGGATGAACCAAACGGCAGATGGGATTACCGTCGTCTTAAATTTACTACTCCATTAACAGAAGTTGGCTTGTCAGGTGAGTTATATCCATTTGGGGAGCGTAAGTATTTTTGTGATGGAACATTCAAAAGAAACATAACACCTTACATCTATGGTGGTGTTGCGGCAGTATTCACTAACCCAACCGTAACGGTTCAACCAGGTGGTGCTTCTCCTCCAATCCAAAGATTATTAGACGAAGATAAAGCAGAGCTTCAAAAAACGGCTTTTGCTATACCTTTTGGTCTTGGGGTAAAATATAATTTAGCTGAAAGATGGACAGTTGGTTTAGAAGCCGGCTACCGTTATGCTTTCACCGATTACCTTGATGGTACTAGCAAATCAACTACCAGCTTGGTAACAAATGTACCTAAAAAAGATGGTTACGGAATGGTTAACCTGTTAGGTTCTTACCGATTCGGTGATAAAGATACGGATAAAGATGGTGTTGTTGACCGTTGTGATGCTTGTATCAACGAAAAAGGTCTTCGTAAATTCCAAGGCTGCCCTGATACTGATGGAGACGGTATACCTGATAAAGATGATGCCTGCCCTACTCAAGCTGGCCCGATGGCACTAGGTGGTTGCCCTGATACTGACGGTGATGGTATCCCTGATAAAGATGATGCTTGCCCTACTGTAGTTGGTCCTGCTTCATTGAATGGTTGCCCTGATAAAGACAAAGATGGTGTTGCAGATAAAGATGATGCGTGCCCTGATGTTCCGGGTCCTAAATCATTGAAAGGTTGCCCTGATACTGATGGTGATGGTATCACTGATGCAGAAGATGCTTGCCCTACAGAGCCAGGTTCAGCAGCATTGAACGGTTGCCCTGATTCAGATGGTGATGGTATTGCTGATAAAGATGATGCTTGCCCTAAAACTCCGGGTGTTGCTTCTGGTAAAGGATGCCCAGACCGTGATGGCGATGGTGTAGCTGACGATAAAGATAAATGTCCTGACTTAGCAGGTTTACAAACCAACGATGGTTGCCCTGAAGGTTATGTAAACGGTGTTGCTCCAGGTTACAGAACATTGAGCGGTTGTATGATTTCTAAAGCTGAGTTAGATGAATTAAGCTTTGCAGCTCAAGGCATTGAATTCCAGGCTGGTACTAGCAAACTGAAAACAAGCTCATACAAAAAATTAGACCGTGTTTGTGCTTTATTGCAAAGATGCCCAGATAGTATCCTGAACATTGTAGCATACAATGATGGTTCTAGCAGTGCTTCAAACCTTCGTGCAGCTAAATTGCGTTCAAATGCTATCTATGCATACTTCTTGAAGAAAAAATGTATCAGCAAAGCACGTATGACTTACGAAGGAAAAGGTGATGAGGATCCATCGACTCCTTACACTACTCCAGATGGTAAGAAAACAAACACTCGTATTGAGTTCCAGTTGAAATAATTATAACAACTGAATTTATATTAAGAGAGCAGAACTTCAGAGTTCTGCTCTCTTTTTTTCTCTTATATTCTACATTTCTTTGCATGTTTATATATAAGCCTTACAATTTGTGCACAATTTTTGCCATTAAATAAAATCATAAGTAGCATTTTCGGGAAAAGTCGTAATTTTATGCTAAAAATCTGCTAGACTTATGTTAGATCAATTTATTTCTCATATTTATTTCATCAAAAGCATGAAACTAAATCTTAAAAGTATAAACGTTGGCGTTTGTTTGAGTTTATTTTTGAACTCTTCATGCTCTTTTGCTCAAATAGATATTATTAACCCAACAAGTACCTGCCTCGAAACCAAGTATTCATTTACCCGCCAAGGAAGAGTAGAGCAATTATTTCTTAAAAAGTATGATACTCAAGGCAATTTGCTAAGTGACACCAAGACATTCTCGAGCCAATTCTCAGGTAATTATACAGAAGAATATATATACCTGTATGATGCTAAAGGCAACAATACACAAATAACTTTTAGCCATAATAATGTTGTAAAAAACATAACTAAGAAAGAATATGGTATTACAGGTAAATTAACCCAAGAACTTGTTTTTACCAGCGACAACACCAGCCCTATCAAAAAACTAATAATTACAGATTCAGGCTCTGAGCAGATCTTCTTTGATAAAGATGGAGTTACTGAAACCGTAAGAGAGAAAATCGGACTTGACCTTAACGGGCAAATACTTACCAAAGAGGTAACTAGTGCAAATGGTAATCTTGCCTTCTCTGATAAGTATACGTATTTTGCACTAGGCAAAGTGAGCCGATGGGTACATTACGATGCAGCAGATAAAGTAACCACAATTACTAACTACGACTATGATACTGCGGGTAAATTACTTAAAGAAACAACCTTGCGTAATGATGTGTTATATGCTTCAACAGTAAATACTTATGACTCAAAAGGTAACCTTGAGAAAAAAACACGTCTAAATAGTCAGAACAAAGTTGATTATTATTTTACCTACGAATACAATAGCAAAGGTCTCTTAATAAAAGAGAACTATTTTTATAATAATCAGCTTTTAAGTATAAGAGACTTTGGCCATGATGCTAATGGCAACATAATCAAAGAATTATACTCCGATTCAAAAGGCACCTCGACATCTCAGAAAGAGTGGGAGTTCCTTTGTAAATAAGCAAGCTTGCTAAAGTACTTTACGATTTTTTTGACAGTTATTTAGAAAACAAACCACAATGGTAAAAGAAAGTATTGATTTGGTTGCGGAAATAGCCCGACTTAAGAAAGAAAAAAATGCTGTTATTCTGGCTCACTATTACCAAGTTGCTGAAATACAGGATATTGCCGATTATATTGGCGATAGCCTTGGTTTATCTCAACAAGCGGCTAAAACAGATGCAGAAATGATTGTTTTTGCTGGAGTAAGATTCATGGCCGAGACGGCAAAGATATTATCTCCACAAAAGAAAGTGGTTTTGCCTGATATGAATGCGGGTTGTTCGCTCGAAGAATCGGCTCCTGCCGATGAGTTTGCTGCTTTTAAAGCACAACACCCCGACCACATAGTTATTTCTTACGTAAACTGTTCGGCAGCATTAAAAACCCTTACTGATGTAGTATGTACTAGTAGCAATGCTGTTAAAATTGTTGAGAGTTTTCCGAAAGACCAGAAAATAATTTTTGCCCCCGACAAAAACCTTGGTGGCTATATAAACCGTGTAACAGGCCGTGATATGGTGCTATGGGATGGAGCCTGTATGGTTCATGAAACATTTTCGGGTAAAATGATTCAGGATTTAAAAGCCAAACACCCAAATGCACAAGTCGTAGCTCACCCAGAAAGCGAGCAACCTGTGCTACAACTGGCCGATTATATTGGTTCTACAACAGGCTTATTGAAGCACGTAATTAACAGCCCGGAAAAAGAATTCATTGTAGCTACTGAGTCAGGTATTTTACACCAGATGAGAAAAGCAGCACCTGAGAAGAAATTTATCGTTGCGCCTACTGCAAAAAATGGCCATGCTTGCATTGCTTGCTCTGATTGCCCACATATGAAACTCAACACAATGGAAAAACTCTATTTGTGTTTAAGAGACGAAACACCAGAAATTGTTTTACCGATGGATGTGATTGAAGCAGCCAGAAGGCCTATCGAAAGAATGCTTGAGTTATCAGCAAAATTTGGTCTGTAACATTGAAATCTGATACGTAGTTTATATAGAGGTTCGCTTAGTAGGCGAACCTTTGTTTCTTAATTGTCTTTAACAATCTAAATACTTAAATTTTGGCACTCAATTATCCGCTCTACTCTCATGAATATTTTATGGCTAAAGCACTTGATTTAGCAATACAATCGGGTGAAGCAGGCGAAATTCCTGTAGGAGCAATTGTTGTAGCCGGAGGTAGCAAAATTATAGGCAAAGGCTCTAACCAAACCGAGCAACTAAATGATGTAACTGCGCACGCCGAAATAATAGCCATCACTGCCGCTGCACAATTTCTGGGAGCAAAATATCTGAAAGATTGTACTTTGTATGTTACGCTTGAGCCATGCGTAATGTGTGCCGGAGCACTCAACTGGGCACAAATTGATAGAATTGTGTATGGCGCATCTGACTCCAAAAGAGGCTTTAGCAGAGCTACTCCTAACCTTCTTCACCCAAAGACAAACGTTGTAAAAGGCATTCTGGAGAAAGATTGCGAAATTATTCTCAAGAATTTTTTCAAGACTTTGCGAACATAATTTTTCTTGTTAACGTTTAGCCTTTAGGCTGAATTAACTAACACAATTATATTCAACATTTTAAAACTTACTTTAAGATATGGCATACACACTCGATCCGCTCCCTTATGCAAGTGACGCACTGGAGCCTAATTTTGACAAGGCAACCATGGAAATCCACCATGACCGTCATCACCAAGCTTATGTAACAAATCTAAACAATGCCATTGCAGGCACAGAAATGGAAAGCTTGAGCTTGAAAGAACTTTTGGCAAATATCAGTAAATATCCTGCTGCTGTTAGAAACAATGGTGGCGGACACTTTAACCATGATTTATTCTGGAATATTCTTTCACCAAATGGTGGTGGTACCCCTTCAAGTACTTTAGGCAAAGCTATCGATGAGGCGTGGGGTTCGTTTGATGCGTTCAAAGATGAGTTCAAAAAAGCAGCAATCAGTCGTTTTGGCTCAGGTTGGGCATGGTTGTGTGTTGACGACCAAGAGAAACTTTTTATTACCTCTACTCCTAACCAAGATAACCCATTGATGGACGTAGCTGAGAAAAAAGGTATTCCGGTATTAGGTTTAGATGTTTGGGAACACGCTTATTACCTGAAATTCCAGAATAAACGCCCTGATTATATTGATACATTTTGGAATGTAGTTGACTGGGAAGCAGTACAAAAACGCTTCTCAAATGCAAAGAGAGTTATTCCGAACGAATAAACATTATTAAATAATTTTAGAAGGAGATACCTATTTAAGTATCTCCTTTTTTGTTTTTAAGTGGTATCAAAACACCGATTTATTAGAATAATACAATTTACCAGTAAATAAAGATTTTGTAAACTTTTATAGTTTTTGCTATCACATTTGTTAGAAATGCTATAACTTGCATCAAAAACCACAATTTTTTAGGATTCCATACCTGTATGAAGATGATAAATTAACCGCTTATTGTTATATTTAAGTCTATTTTTTACTAATAATAGTTAAAATATTTATTACTTCGTTTTATAATTAACTTATAATGAAAGGAATTATACTTGCCGGAGGTTCGGGTACTCGCTTACACCCACTTACGCTTGCTGTTAGTAAACAATTAATGCCTGTATACGACAAGCCAATGATTTACTATCCGTTGTCAATATTAATGTTGGCGGGTATTAAAGAAATTCTGATTATATCAAC
The DNA here is from genome assembly GCF_037860775.1 of Emticicia soli. Lineage (NCBI taxonomy): Bacteria > Pseudomonadati > Bacteroidota > Cytophagia > Cytophagales > Leadbetterellaceae > Emticicia > Emticicia soli. The sequence goes on from NZ_JBBEWC010000004.1 coordinate 479,703, forward strand.
CCCTCATGATTTACCTCATTTTAAAAAGTTATTAGGAGATGGCAGCAGAATAGGATGCGAATTTACATATGCAGAGCAACCAAGCCCTGATGGCCTTGCACAGGCCTTTATTATTGGTGCCGATTTTATCGGTAATGATAGTGTAGCACTTGTATTAGGCGATAATATTTTTTATGGAGCGGGCCTGAGCAAACTGCTTCAGAGTAGCACAAACCCTGAAGGTGGCGTAGTGTTTGCTTATCAGGTACAAGACCCTGAAAGATACGGTGTTGTAGAATTTGACGAAAACCGAAAGGCAATATCCATAGAAGAAAAACCGGCAAAGCCGAAGTCTAATTTTGCCGTTCCGGGCTTATATTTTTATGACAACGATGTAGTTGAAATAGCCAAAAACATTCAACCGTCGCCCCGTGGAGAACTAGAAATAACAGATATTAACAGAAAATACCTCGAGAATGGCAAACTAAGCGTTGGCATTATGAACCGAGGAACAGCATGGCTCGATACCGGAACTTTTCCTTCTCTAATGCAAGCTGCACAATTTGTGCAAGTAATAGAAGAGCGTCAGGGTCTTAAAATAGGTTGTATTGAAGAAGTTGCTTATCGTATGGGCTTCATTGACAGTACACAATTACAAAAAATTGCCGAACCACTGGTAAAAAGTGGATATGGTCAGTACCTTTTAAACCTCATTTAATGCCTCAATTTCTGATCTTAAACTTAATGCATATCGGTTTGTCTCTTTCATGAGATTTAGTTAAATTTGCAGGCGTTTGTTCAAATGACGCGTATATAAAATTTTGTTATGACCTCCTTTAAAACTCCCTATAAAATAATATTTTTATTAATTTTCGGTTTCTTTGAAATAGCATATTCGCAAACGCCTACTACCTCTCCTACCAGCGTTGAAAATCTAACTGATAAGCAAATTGAAACTTTTTTGAAAGAAGCCCAAACAAGAGGTCTCACCGAAACTCAGATAGAAGCGGCAGCTCTGGCAAATGGTTATACTGCAATTGACATAGCTAAACTAAGAGAGCGTATTAACCGCTTAAAAACCGGTACTGCAGAGGTAAAACCTACCAACACAAATGATATTAAAACAGATAAAGTTACCCGTGAACAAATTGGCGAATTAGCTGAAAGAACACCAGTAGTGGCATCGGATAAACAGGAAGTAGGCAAGGTCTTAGAAACATTTGGCAGTGAATTGTTCAGCAATAAAAACCTGACTTTCGAACCTAACCTCAGGCTTGCAACTCCAAAAGGATATATTTTAGGCCCTGACGATGAGCTAAAGATTGATATTACGGGTTATGCTTATCAACATTATGATGCAAAGGTTTCGCCTGAAGGCACTATAAAAATAGAAAACCTCTCTCCTATTTATGTAAATGGCAATACGATTGAGCAAGCTAAAGCAAAAATCATCGAACGCTTAAAAACTATCTTTGCCGGTTTGCAGAATGGCCGTTTGAATGCCGATGTTACGCTTGGCAATGTAAGAAGCATAAAGGTTACCTTGGTAGGTGAAGTTACAAGCCCAGGCAGTTATACCGTTTCTTCTTTAGCATCTGCATTTAATGCACTTTATCTATCAGGAGGGCCAAACAAGAATGGGTCTTTCAGAAATATTCAGATATTCCGCAACAATGTTCTTGTAAAAAAAATAGACGTTTATGATTTCTTGCTGAAAGGCACGCTACAAGACAATATCAACCTGCATGACCAAGACGTAATTCTGGTACCTGTTTTTCAGAAAAAGGTTAAAATAGAAGGAGAGGTTAAAAGAATCGGCATTTTTGAGTTAAATGAAAATGACAATTTCAATACTTTATTAGGGTATGCAGGCGGATATACCGAACAGGCTTATACTAACACAATAAATGTACGTAGAAATACAAAAACTGAGAAAAAACTACTAACCTTTGACCCACAAACGAGTACTAATTTTACAGTACAAAATGGTGACCAATTTTATGTAGGCACTATTTTAGACCGTTTTGAAAATAAAGTAGAAATAAGAGGTGCAGTATTCAGACCAGGCGAATACGCACTAGGTGATAAAATAAAAACTATTAAGCAATTAATTGAAAGTGCACAAGGCTTAAGAGAAGATGCTTATGCCAATAGAGCCATTTTGATACGTGAACAAGAAGATCTTGACCAGATGTATGTACCGGTTGACCTGAGTAAATTATTAAAAGGAGAAATAGCTGATATTGAACTGAAAAGACAAGACCAATTGGTAGTAAAGTCAATTGTAGAGATTCGTCAAGAAAGAGTCGTTAACATAGAAGGGGCTGTTAATAATCCGGGGGTTTTCCCTTTTGCCGAAAATATGTCGGTAAAAGATATTATTTTATTAGCTGGAGGCTTTACAGATGGTGCAACAGGTAAAAAAATTGAAATTGCTCGCCGGCTTTATAATGACGAGTTGAGTGCAAAAACGGTACAGATTATTTCAGTTGATATATCGAAAGAATTGAATCCGGCAGAAGGAGGCGCAAAACTGCAACCTTTTGATAAGGTTTTTGTTCGAAGTTTGCCAAATTATGAAGTGCAGCAACCAGTTTATATAGTAGGTGAAGTTAACTACCCTGGTACATATACAATTGAAAATAAAACAGACCGATTAAGTGATTTGATTGACAGAGCAGGGGGGCTACGCCAAGAAGCATATATAGCCGGGGCTAAACTTTACAGAAATGATAAACTTGTATTTGTTGATTTTGACAAAGCCCTGAAAAATAAAAATACAGCTTCTAATCTTATTCTTGAAAATGGCGACAGAATAGAAATCCCCAAAGAAAGACAAACGATTGCTATTGGTGGGCAAGTTTTAAACCCAACGAGGGTTGCGTATCAGCCTGACTTCTCTTTTAATGACTATATCGCACAAGCAGGTGGGTTTACAGATAGTGCTTTTGTGAAAAAGACTTACGTACAATATGCAAACGGAAGTACTAACAGAACTCGTAGTTTCTTTGGGATAAAAGTTTACCCAAAAATACAACAAGGTATGAGTATCTATGTTCCGACAAGAAATAGAGTCAGAATGTCTCCGGCAGAAAGAATAGCTATCGGAACAGGATTTGTTTCATTGTCTGCCGTATTACTTACATTGATACGCCTTATTTAGACTTAAAGGTAATTATTATCACATAAACCCAACTAGCATGAAAAATTGGTTTGTGGTTTATACTAAGCCTAGGCAAGAGAAAAAAATTGCCAATGAATTAACAAAAATAGGAATAGAAGCCTATTGCCCTGTAAAGGTTGTAGCACGGCAATGGTCTGATAGAAAGAAAAAAGTTGAAGTTCCCTTATTTACATCATATTGTTTTGTGTATCTGGAAGACTCTGATAGAAATAAAGTATTTCAGGTCTCAGGGGTTTTAAGGTATTTATTTTGGCTAAAAAAGCCAGCCATTGTTCGAGACAAGGAAATAGCAGAAATTAAAAGGTGGTTAAATGAATATGACCACGAGCAGATTAGTATCAAGCAGTTTCAGAATAACGAACGTGTAATAATAAAGTCGGGCATATTAATTGATAAAGAAGCCATCGTTATGAAGCAGAATGGAAATCAATTAATGTTACAACTTGAAAGTTTAGGGTTTGCTCTATATGTATCTCAGTCTAATATTATAGTAAATCCGATAGAAAACAAAGAAAAGCAAATTACCTAACAAAGTAGTACGATATTTTTTATTAAAAACTATACTGTTAGCATTTTAAAATAAATTTTCCCTGACCTAATAGTTAAAAATGGGACTCAGGACGGCGAAGCCGTATTTAATTCTTTGGTTTTAAGATAAAAGTAGTATAAAACAAAAATAATGGAAGAAGTAAAAGACGATATTATTGCATTTAATTTAAAGGCTTTCATTCAGATAATATGGAAAGAAAAACTTCTTCTTTTGGGTATTGTTGCAATATTCTTAGGAGCTAGTGCTTATTATGCTTTTACTAAAAAAGACGAATTTATTTCTGAAGGGCAGATATTACCTGAACTTGCCTCAAAAGGCAATAAATTAAGAGGTCTAGCCGGATTGGCAAGTTTAGCGGGGGTTGATATAGCAAGTAGTGGAGATGGAACAGATGCTTTCCGCCCAGATTTGTATCCAGATATATTACAAAGTACTCCTTTTTTTCTGGATTTATTTAAACAAACTGTTACTACAAAAGATAATAAACAAATATCATTCGAGAATTTTTATCATCAGGTAATAGAGCAAAACAAGGAAATACCGCAAAAGAAAATCACAAAATTTCCGGTTAAAGAAAATGGTTTTTTAGTTTTAAACACCTTAAGCGAAGATAGAATTAAAGACCTGAAAAAGAGGATTCAGACGAGTATTGATATAAAAAGTGGCATAATAAGTATTTCGGTTAAAATGCCCGACCCAGTTGTTGCCGCTAGTCTTGCACGCTTTTCTATGATTTATCTTACTAATTATATTACTCATTATAGAACAGATAAAGCCCAAAAGAACTTAGAATTTTTGAAAGAAAAAGTTGATGCCGCCAGAGGTAAATTTTATTCAACACAAGCAAAGAGAGCTCAGTATAGCGACCAGTTTCAGTTGCCTACTATCCGCTTACAATCTGCCGACGTTCAAAGAGAAAGAATAGAGTCAGAATATCGTACGTCTTCTGTATTCTATGATGAGTTAGTAAAGAAATACGAAGAGGCAAATATCAATTTTCAAGAATCAATACCTGTATTTCAGGTATTAACTCCTCCTGCCGCTCCTACACAAAAGAGCGAACCTAAAAGAGCAATTATACTTCTAATAGGTATAGTAGTAGGTGGAGTTATAGCTTTATTTGTTATTATGCTAAGAAAACAAAACTATAAAAAGGTATTTGAAATTTAAACATTCGCACTCAATTAACATTAGATATCATATATTAACCAATTGGTGTGAATTAAATTTAACACCGATTTTTTGAATCAAAACAACGCAATATTCCATGTCATTTACTTTAAAAGATAAATCAATCCTTATTACCGGAGGAACCGGATCTTTAGGCAAAGCCCTCACTGGTCATATTTTATCAAAGTACCCTGAAATTAAAAAGCTTATCATCTTCTCAAGAGACGAGCAAAAACAATTTCAGATGGCGCAAGAGTATCCTGACACTAAATATCCTCAGATAAGATATTTTATAGGAGATGTGCGTGATTTTGAAAGAGTTAAAAGAGCACTAAGAGGCGTTGACTATGTAATACATGCAGCAGCAATGAAACATGTTCCGATTGCGGAGTACAACCCAATGGAATGTGTAAAAACAAATATTTTAGGTGCTGAAAACATCATCAATGCTTGTTTAGAGACAGATGTAGAACGTGTAGTTGCATTATCGACAGATAAAGCTTGTGCCCCTATCAACCTTTATGGTGCTACTAAACTTGCATCTGATAAATTATTTGTAGCAGCTAACAATATTAAGGGTTGGAACCCTATCAAGTTTTCGGTAGTAAGATACGGAAATGTAATGGGCTCAAATGGCTCTGTTATTCCGTTCTTTATTAATAAAAGAAAAGAAGGTATTCTTCCTATTACTGACCCTAGCATGACCCGCTTTAATATTTCTCTACAAGGTGGAGTAGACATGGTAATGCATGCCTTAGAACACGCTTGGGGTGGAGAGATATTTATCCCTAAGATTCCATCATATCGTATTCTTGATATTGCTCAAGCTATTGCCCCTGAGTGCGAAACGAAAGTTGTGGGTATCAGACCCGGCGAAAAAATACATGAAGAAATGATTTCAGAGTCAGATTCTTTCCTTACTTATGATCTTGGTAAATATTATACTATTCTTCCTTCGATGCATAAATGGAAACTTGATGATTTTATCAGCCAGTTTGGGGCAGTAAAAGTACCTATCGGATTCAAATATAATTCAGGCGAAAACACTGAGTGGGAAACCGTAGAAAACCTAAGAGCATTGATCAAGGAACACGTAGACTCAACTTTTGAAGCTTAATTAAATGGACGCAATTCCTTACGGAAAACAAAATATAACCGACGAAGACATTGCCATTGTCATCGAAACGCTTAAAAGCCCGTATCTAACACAAGGGCCTAAAATCAAAGAGTTTGAAGAGAATTTCGCAAAATATGTAGGAGCGAAATATGCAGTAGCCTTGGCTAATGGAACAGCCGCTTTGCATTTATGCGCAATGGCTTTAGGTGTAAAAGAAGGTGATAAAGTTATTACAACTCCTATTACTTTTGCAGCATCAGCCAATTGTGTTCGTTACTGCGGTGGAGAGGTTGTATTTGCTGATATTGAACCAGATACATATCTGCTTGATATAAATGCAGTAAGAGAGTTGTTAGAACAATCTCCGAAAGGCACTTATAAAGGAATTATTCCTGTTGACTTTGCTGGAAGAGCTGTTAATCTGGAAGAATTCCGTAAACTTGCAGACGAATATAATCTCTGGATTATTGAAGATGCTTGTCATGCACCAGGCGGTTACTTTGTTGATTCGAAGGGGCAAAAACAAAGCTGTGGTAACAGTAACTTTGCAGATTTAGCAATTTTCTCGTTTCATCCTGTAAAGCATATAGCTAGTGGTGAAGGTGGTATGATTACTACAAACGACGAAAATCTTTATAAAGCTCTCTTGAAACTGCGCACGCATGGTATCGTAAAATCTGACGATTTATATGTAAATACCATTGAGTTTGCTGGTGGTAAAGATAAATATCCGGGGTGGTACATGGAAATGCAGACATTGGGATACAATTATAGAATAACTGATTTTCAGGCTGCATTAGGCGATAGCCAACTAAAAAGAGCAGACGAAGGTTTGGTTAGAAGAAGAGAAATAGCCAATAATTACTACGCTGCTTTTAAAGATATTGATGCTATCAAAGGCCAATCAGGCGTAGTAGAAGGCCATGCTTACCATTTGTATGTTATCGAGGTAGAAAATAGATTAGGGCTTTATAATTATCTGAGAGAGCATAATATTTTTGCTCAGATACACTATATCCCATGCCATCTGATGCCATATTACAGAGATTTAGGCTGGAAAGAAGGTGATAAACCAAAGGCCGAAACCTACTATAAGCATTGTATCAGCTTGCCGATGTACCCTACCCTCACTGAGGCGGAGCAAATGTATGTGATAGATACTATTAAGGATTTTTTATCATAATATACTTATAGAACTGTCTTTAGTAAGTCTTGCTAATAATTATCTGTATTATATTATAAATATTTTATCTTAAATAATTATGGCCAAGTTAGCTGTAATACCAGCTCGCGGTGGAAGTAAACGGATACCACGAAAAAATATAAAAGATTTTTGTGGACTCCCAATCATAGCTTATTCTATCAAAGCAGCTATAGAAAGTAATCTATTTGATGAAATAATAGTTTCAACTGATGACCAGGAGATTGCATCAATAGGGCTACAGTACGGAGCAAGCGTTCCTTTTTTGCGCTCGGAGGAAAATGCCAACGATCATGCTACCACTGCTTCAGTATTAAATGAAGTTTTAAATAATTATTCTTCTTTAAACAAAGATTTTGCTTATGCTTGTTGTATTTATCCTACAGCACCATTCGTATCAGCTGATAAATTAAAAGAAGCGCATAATTTATTGATAAACCGTGGCTTTGATACAGTATTACCCGTACAGTCTTTCTCTTTTCCGATCCAAAGAGCTTTTTTAAAAGAGAATGACAGAGTAAATTGGATGGAGCCGCAATATGCTCTGACCCGCTCACAAGATTTGCCTAAAGCATTTCATGATGCAGGCCAGTTTTATTTTTTCAATGTAAATTCATTTTTACAAACTCAAAAACTAATTACTACCAATTCAGGCGCTATTGAGATAAGTGAACTAGAAGGGCAAGATATCGATAACGAAACCGATTGGAAATTAGCAGAGATGAAATTCAGCTTAATCTATAATGAGAAACTACCTGTGTTTAAATAAACAAGGATTTAGCATCGATAAATATTCTATTGTTCCGCTCAGAGATGAAGACAAATATGATATTATGCAATGGCGTAATGAACAGATTTATCATCTAAGACAGGCCGAACCACTCACTAAAGAAAAACAGGAATGGTATTATGAGAATATAGTAGCTCAATTGTTTCAACAAGAAAAGCCGAATCAAGTACTATTCTCTTACTTAGAAAATGATGTGTGCATCGGGTATGGTGGGCTAGTTCATATTAATTGGATAGATAAAAATGCAGAAGTATCTTTTATCATGAATACAAAGTTAGAAGCTGAAAAATTTGAATTCCATTGGTCGGTATTTTTACAATTGCTCGAAAGAATTGCTTTTGAAGAACTTCAGTTTCATAAAATCTACACTTATGCTTTTGATTTGAGACCTCATCTTTACGAAGCATTAATAAAAAACAATTTCCACAATGAAGCTCGGCTTGTTGGCCATTGCCTGTTTGAAAATAAATTTATTGATGTTTTAATTCATTCAAAATGGGCACCCAAAAGTATAATATAGCATTATTAATCAGCGGAAATTTAGGTTATACTGTCCTTTTACATTTAGTAAAAAGGTTCAATATTACAGCTATTTTCACAGACAGGAAGTCTACTAATATTATTGATTTTAGTAATCAAAATAAAGTCCCTGTTTTTATTGGTAATCCACGCAATAATAAATCTCTTGAGTTTGCAGAAAAATTAAATATAGATATTATCCTTTCTATAAATTACCTATTTATTATCGAGAAAGGACTGATTAATCTAGCCAAAAAGTATGCGGTTAACTTCCATGGGTCATTACTACCAAAATATAGAGGACGAACTCCTCATGTATGGGCGATAATTAATGGAGAAAAACAAACAGGCATAACGGCTCATATCTTAACTGAAGGACTGGATGCCGGACCAATTTTAGAACAAGTTATAATACCTATCTCTGATACAGATACAGGGTTTACAATCTTAGAAAAGTATTATGAGTATTATCCCTCGCTGGTTGACAAAGTTTTAGAGAATATAGAAATTAACGAGCCATATGAACAAGATTCAACTTTGGCAACTTATTTTTCTAAGCGAGAGCCGGAAGATGGAAAAATTATATGGGATTGGCATAAAGAACGTATATACAACTGGATTAGAGCATTGGCAAAGCCATATCCCGGAGCTTTTTTCTATCATAATTTTAAGAAAAAAGTTGTACATTCGTCTAATTATAATAGTTTAGGTTTTAAAGATACTGATGCAAATGGACTGATTTTAGCAATAGAGGAAGATGGGATAATAATAAAAACATCGAATGGTGCTATGAAGCTGTTCGAGATTGAAGATTATAACAAAAATGACTTTCAAATAGGAGAAATAGTAGAATGATGAAGATAGGAAATTATAATATCGGAAGAGACCACAAACCTTTCATTATAGCCGAAATGAGTGGTAACCATAACCAGTCATTAGAAAGAGCTTTAAAAATTATAGAAATTGCAGCTCAATGTGGGGCCGATGCTATTAAGTTGCAAACATATACCGCAGATACATTGACGATTGATCACAGAGGAGGATTGTTTGATATAGAAGATAAAACGTCTCTTTGGAAAGGCAGAAATTTATATGAACTATATCAGGAAGCTTATACGCCTTGGGAATGGCACGAAGCAATGTATAAGTGTGCAGCAGATAATAATGTTATTTGTTTTTCAACACCTTTTGATGACACAGCCGTTGATTTTCTAGAAAATCTTAATACACCAGTTCATAAAGTTGCCTCTTTTGAAAACAATCACCACCCTTTGTTAAAAAAGATAGCAAAAACTGGTAAACCCGTTATTATGTCTACCGGTGCAAGTACACTTGCTAACTTAGATGAATCAGTAACGGTATTAAGAGAAAATGGTTGTAAAGATTTAGTATTATTAAAATGTACAAGTAATTATCCGGCAAGCCCTGAAAACTCAAACGTCCGTACGATTCCCCACTTAAGAGATTTATTCCAATGTGAAGTTGGCTTGAGCGACCATACAATGGGCATTGGTGTTCCGTGTGCTGCGGTAACGCTTGGAGCAACAGTAATAGAAAAGCACTTTTGTTTAAGCCGTGCAGAAGGAGGTGTAGATTCAGCATTCTCTTTAGAGCCTGATGAACTTAAATCATTAGTTATAGAGACCGAACGCGCTTGGCAATCATTAGGCCAAATTCAATATGGCATCCAAGATTCTGAGAAGAAAAGTCTTTTGTTCAAGCGTTCTATATATGTTGTAAAAGATATTAAAGCAGGTGAAATATTTACTGAAGAAAATATACGAGTAATACGCCCAGGCGATGGTATTCATCCCAAATATTTTGAGGGGCTACTGGGAAAAACTACTTACAAAAGCTATAAAAGGGGAGATGCACTTTCATTGTAATTAATAATTTATGTTTAAAAGAGTTTTAACCCTATTTTTATGTTTGTTTTTTCCTACCAGATGGATTGCGGGTATATTAAATTCACTAGGGCATAACGTTCATAAAGATTCTAAATTAGGATTTAATTTTCTTTGGATAAATGATAAGTTGTCTCTAGAAAAAGGAGCAATATTAGGAAAATTCAATTTAATAAGAGTAGATTCTATTTTTTTAAAATCAAATGCTAATATTGGAAATCTTAACAGATTAAATGGGCCTATTAAATTTTATCTTGATGAGAGTTCAGGTATAGGAAACTATAACTCTATTAGTAGATCTTCAACAAAAGGCGTTACATATAGCACCTCATATCTAAAGATTGGCAAGTACAGTAAGATTACAACAAAGCATCAAATCGACTGTACAAGAAGCATTTATATTGATGAATATTCAATTTTAGCAGGTTCACATACGCAACTTTGGACACATGGATTTATGCATGCAACTGAAGGGATAGAACGTATTAGAATAGACGGAGAAATTGTAATTGGTAATAATGTTTATATCGGCTCACGTTGTACTTTTCAGCCAGGAGTCTTTGTTTCCAGTGGAATTACTATTGGCGCCAATTCTTGTGTTTCTAAATCTTTGCTAAAAAAAGGCATGTACGTTTCTCAACCTTTACGTTATATAGATACCGATTTGTCAAGTGTACGCCAAAAATTAAATAAAGTTGAAGGATTTGAGACATTGAATGAAGTTTATGAAAAAACACTTCCTCCAGAAGCTACCGAGTTTAGAAAGGATTTATAATAAAGAATTTCTCGTTTTTATTATTATATTTTTTGTTTCAAAGCTAATACCATTTATTACTCCACTACTTGCCTCAAACTTTCTAAAAAGAACGGAAGATTACGGAAGAATTGAGTATCTTCTGAATGCGGGCTCGTTAATATCTTCATTTTTCTTGTTAGGCTTATCAAGTGCTTACCCCTATTTTAATATTACATTAAAAAAGAGCGTTTATAAGCCATTTATTTTGCATTTTAGCTTAATATTCTTCTGCTCTGTTTTTTTTATAATTACCATTTTACTTTTCCCGTCAGCCAATATCTCTAAGCTATTATTTATTGGCACTATATTTGGCGCACAGTTATTGTTTTCTGCTATATTAAAATCTGAACAAAAGTCTTCTTGGGCAGTAATATTAGATGGAGGCATATTGTCTATATTACTATGCTATATTTGTTATCTGTATTTTACACATACTGATTACTTAAGTGAGCTTGTTTTTTTATCATTGCTATTTTTATATTCGATTATACTGCTATCTACATCTTTGTCTTTTTTAAGGAAGAAAAATAAAGATGTAGATAGCAATGTTACACATGAAAGCAACGATATTATAGATTATAAGAAAGTAGTTCTCTTTAGCTTTCCTGTTTTTATAAGTTCTCTCCTAATAGCTACTTTAACAACCAGTAATCGAGTATTAATTGAATACTTCTTAGATTTAAAAGCAGTTGCCTATTATTCATTTTATTTTCGTATTGTTTCTATTCTGGTAATTGTATATCAAGCTATTATGATTCTTCTTTTTAGAAAGTTATATGCTGAGCACATTAGCAAATTAGATAAAATGTTCTTACAATTATTAGTATCTTTTATCTTTATTTCAGCCTTAATATTATTACTGTTCCCATTTTTTATACTGCCATATTTCAAGATATATCAAGAAACAAGCCATTATTTGTTTCTACTATTGTATATACTAAGTGCTCAAATGTTCTTTTGGATAGTAACAGCTCTTCTAGAAAATATTATATATAGAGAAAAGGTAACAAAAACTCTGAATTTTTATCTTTTAGCCATAATACTATCCATTTTTGCTACTTGCTACTTGTTTGATCATCTTAATTATCTTTCCTTGATAACAATCAGTACTATCCAGTGTTTTGGCGTTTACGTATATTCAGAAATACAGATGTTTCTTATTAAAAAGAAAACTGATGTTCCACTTAGAAGAGTCAAAAGCATAAATAGATTTGTATTTCTTGCCACTACTGCTTTCATTATTTATAACTTAGCAATTACATGAATGAACAAATATCTTTAAGAATATCCTTCTTACGTTTTTTCTTAATAATTCAGGTTGTAATAATTCATAGTTATGGTTTCTTTTTAGAACCAGTTAAAAAAGATTATACTTTTTGGTTTCAGACTTACTTCTCCAATGTTATTTCAAGGGTTGCCGTACCTCTTTTTTTTATAATTTCTTCATATTTATTATTTTTAAAAATAAAGAGTATATCCTTTCAGGATTACAAAAGTATTATTAGCAAAAAAGTACTGACTCTATTTATTCCTCATATTATATGGAATTCCTTCTATTTACTTTTCTTCTATATAATTCATCAATTATTAAATTACCCGTATCCTTTCCATTTTAATTCTTTAATTGATGCATTATGGGGATTATCAAGAGAACCCGTAGCATATCAATTTTGGTTCATCAGAGATTTATTTACTTTAACATTATTTTTTCCATTATTCTTTTTTTCTTATAATTTCCTCAAAATAATCCCTACTCTTATTATGGGTGTTATGTGGTTATTTAATATTCCACTAAGTATAGGTTATTTATGGACCGAGGGGATTTTCTTCTTTATGGTTGGACATGTTTTAGCCCAAAATCAAAATTCACTAAAATATAGCAGTAAATACAGCATATATATTTATCTCTTATTAAGCGTTATAGATTTAGTATTCCAAGTCTTACAGTATGATTATAGTATGCCTATTCATAGATTAACTATACTCTTTGGTATATTTGCATTTTGGAGTTTATCAGATTTACTGCATCCCACTTTAATTTTAAAGAAAGATGCTGTTTTTAAATATGCACAATTATCCTTTGGTATTTTTGCATTACATCAGCCTATTCTTATTTCTTTTTTAAAAAAAATTAGCATTTATATCTCTACTAAAATTTCAGAAATTTTTCTAATACCATTATATATAATTGCTATTATTATAACTGTTTTTATTTGTATCCAATTAACTTCATTCATTAAAAGAGCCTTTCCTAAAACAAGCTCTATTCTTTTCGGCCGATGAAAAATATTTGCTTTATCTCTAATTTCTATTTCACTTATTTGTGGCATGATGTTTCTAAAGTTTTGCAAACTAAAGGCTTTCGGGTTTTCTGGATAGTATCGAATAAATCTTACCATAATTTTTTAATTCAGGCAGGGGTTAAAGAAGAGAATATATTATATATTAATCGCGGCTATATATCTAAGCCGAATCAGCCTGTTGATGATTTCCAGATTAATGAGCTTATTTATGGAGATAGAGTTCTTCGATTAGAAAAAGTGGATGCCGTTAATTATTTGACAAATATTCAGAAACCTATTTATGACTTTCTTTTAAAAAACTCAGTATCAACAGTACTTGGAGAATTAACCTGGGCTCATGAGTTACTAATAAATAGAATTACAAGAAAAAGAACAGAACTAAAATGCAGATTTATTTGCCCGGCTGTAACAAGAATACCAAATAAAAGATTTGTATTCTTTAAAGACGATCGGCAGTCTGAGATTTTAGAAATAGACAATAACGAAACAATTAACTTGGAATCTATTTTTAAAGTTGAAAAACCTGCATATCTGAAAAACAACGATTTAATATTAAATAAAAAACGAAGTCTAAAATCTAGATTTAATAAAGCACTTAGATTTTTGACAGGCAAAGACTTTGACCCCAACGATCCAGGACTTATTAGAAGTGGCTGGAATCGGTTTAAAATAAGGTCATCGGAAGAATTAAATAAAGAAACTTATAGGGCTTTTATTAGACCTATATCTTTAAGCACTTTTAATGACGAACATCCCTACATTCTTTATACCCTTCATAAACAACCAGAAGCTTCTATTGATGTAGTAGGCCGATATTATGAAGATCAAAAGCAAACAATATTAAATTTCTGGAGAATATTACCTCCAAACTGGAAACTCGTTGTAAAAGAACATAGTAATGCAATTGGTGATAGAGATGTTAAGTTCTATAAAGAACTAACACAATTTCCGAATATTATTCTGGCTAATGCTAATTTAGATTCATACGAACTCATTAAAAAGTCTAAATTAGTAGTTTCTATCTCAGGTACAATTGCTTACGAATCAGCACTTATGGGGTATCCTTCTATTGTCTTATCTCCAGTTTTTTTCAGAAGACTTAACTATTGTAAACATATATCTTTAAGTGAAATAGAAAACATCACTAACATAGAAGACTTAATCTCTGAAATTAAAAATAGTGAAGATAATAGGCTAGAGTTTTGTAAATATATTATGAAAAACTCCTTTAATGGGACTATCTCTGACCCTAATGCCACTCCCCATGTATTAGAACAAGAAAACGTAAATAATTTAGCTAATGCCATAGAAATTGCTGTTAAAAGTGCATGAAAAATTATCTAATATACTCTACTATTTTCTGTGTATTTGCCTCAGATAATATTTATTACAGAAGTGAATTCAATGAAATTGATATAAGGCTATATTATTTCATTTTTGCTATAAACCTTGTTATTCTTAGCTTAAGTGGCACGTTTGTAATCAATAAAAAACTTATTATAGGTTTGACTATCCTAAGTATTTCTGGGTTTTTAGGCAGTGTTTTAGCACCTGAGGTTCTACCTAGGTTTTTAATGACTATTTGGGGTATATCTTTTATGAGCATATATTATTACGTTTTCTTTAGAAAGATTAATGTCTCATATATAGACCTATTTAAAAAATATGCTAAAGGATGCATACTATTTACTATATTCGGATATTTTGAATTTATATTCTATCTTTTAAAAGATTCGAAATTCATACAATTTGACTCTTTCGCAACCGAAGCATCAGTATATTGTACTTTAGTTTTGCCTGCTTTTTTTTATTACTTACAAAAAGTTATAAGGTCAAGAGAAAATATTCTGGAATTTATATGCGTTTTTTCCGGTCTTCTTCTAAGTTCATCGAGCTTAGGTTTTATTGGAATCTTATTTAGTTTTATGTTTTCAGTTAGAAAATGGAGACCAAGAATAATGATACCAATATTTGGTACAGTTTGTTTACTAGTCTATTTTGCCTATAACACATTTGAAAAGTTTCAATCAAGAGTAGATTCATCTGTTGCTATCTTACAAGAAAAAGAGGATTTAGTAAATATAAGTGCTTTAAACTTAAGCTCTTTCTACCTATTATCAAATTCGTATGTTGCTATTAATAGTGCTAATACCACTTACGGACTAGGTCATGGACTAGGTTCACATTCAAATACTTATAAGAATACCATTCTAAACGTATTAAATACAGCTAATTTAGGCGAAGCCTATCAAAAAGCACCATTTGATGCTAACTCATTGTTTAATAGAATTCTTTCAGATTTAGGATATTGGGGTATAGCTGCGGCATTCATTTTTCTAAGAAAATATCGAATAAAAGACCCTGGTATCCATCAAATTATTTCCCGCGCCATACTTGTTACTATTTTTTGTAGACTGATCAGAGATGGACGCTATTTTAATGCTGATTTATTTTTTTTCCTTTCTGGTTATATCGTAATTTATTTAGAAAAATATGGGTTCACGAAGAAGAGTATTAATTAATTTATCAATGGTCGATAAAAAGCCGACAGGTGTCGGTAATGTAGCACTCAATTTTATCAACGAACTTCAAAAGTACCCAGAGAAAGACAACATATTAGTATTATCGCCAGTAACAATAGAAAACAATACTATTCCACAAAAAAAAATCTCACAACTCGTTAGAAACGACAAATACCCAAAAATTGCAGGTTTAGCTCGCTTTCTTTGGAATCAAATCTTTTTTACCCTTTATGGATTAAAGTATGATTTATGCTACTGTCCAACAACTCATGGAAGCCTTTTTTTAAGCAATCAAGTTATTACAATTCATGACGTAATTTCATTAAATTTCCCTAAAAACCATAAATTACAATCATTGTATTTTAAATACATTGTTAAAATCTTTGTACAGAGAGCTAAATATATCATCACTATATCTGAATTTACAAAGAAAGAAATTGTTAGATTTTATGGTTGCTCTGAAGACAAAATAAAAGTTATTCATAATTCATACGACAAGCAAGCTTTTAGAAAAATAGACTTAAGCAATCAAGACTTCTTTCTACATAATAAGCTAAAAGCTTTGAATAAAGACAGATTCTTACTAGTTGTTGGTGCAGCTTATTCTCATAAAAATATTGAAACTATACTAAAAGCCTTTAGCAAATCCAAAACTCGTACATCTACTGCGTTGGTAATTGTAGGTGGAGTAAATAACTACTTAGTTTCTTTACAAGAAATATGCAAGGATTTGAGAATAACAGAAGACGTTCTTTTTTTGCATTATGTTTCTCAAGATGAATTGGTGCAGTTATATAATAAGGCTGATTTATTTGTGTACTTAAGTCTTTATGAAGGCTTCGGTATTCCATTATTAGAAGCAATGGCTTGCGAATGCCCGATTTTAACTTCTGATATTGCGGTCTTTCATGAAGTATGTAAGGATGAAGTTATGTATATCGACCCCCTCGCAAGCGATGAAGTAGCCAAAGTATTAGATAAACAACATTCTAGAAAGAAATATTCGGCGAATGAAAGGTTCTCTTGGGCAAAATCAGCAGAAGTGCTTAATAGTGTCTTAAATAAGTATAAATAGTTTTGATGTAAGATAAACATCCTTCTCTATTAATTAATAGAAATACAATTGGCTTCAAGTCTTTTTTTGGAGTAATTTGTATTGTTCTCCGAAATACCGAATAATTTTCAAAATCATGTTTGATATAGTAGCGAGTATAGTTCTTTATAATAACGACAAATCTATTGAAGATGCCATTAAAAGCTTTATTAATACAGATTTAAGAATCAGGCTAGTCTTAATTGATAATTCGCCAACAGATAAATTAAAATATTTAGCCTCTGATAGCAAAATTGAATACATATTTAACAATAATAATGTTGGATTTGGGGCTGGCCATAACATTGGGATATTGAAGTATATCAACCTTTGCAAATACTACTTAGTCTTAAACCCAGATATAGTTTTTAATAAAGGGGTCTTAGAAAAATTATGTAGTTATATAGAACCTCGTAAAGATATTGGGATTTTATCGCCAAAGGTTTTGTATATGGATGGATCTCTTCAGTATGTATGCCGAAAACTACCTACACCAGTCGATTTTTTTGCGAAACGTCTTATACCTTCTTTATTTAAGAAAAGAATAGAGTCTTATGAATTCCGGGATAAAGATTATAATCAAACGATGAATGTTCCATTTATTTCCGGATGTTTCATGTTTATAAGAAGTGAAGCCTTAAAGAAAGTGGGTTTGTTTGACGAAAAGATTTTTATGTATACCGAAGACATAGACCTATCAAGAAGAATTAATAAGTACTATAAAAATATATATTATCCAGAAGTTTTTATTTATCATGGTTATGCTCGGGAGTCAGCCACTAATTTTAAATTACTTCTGATAGCAATTAAAAGTTCCTTATATTATTTTAGCAAATGGGGTTGGTTTTTTGATAAAGAAAGACAAAGTCTTAATATGACAGCAGGGAAAATATATGAATAAGATTAAAATTCTCTTAACAGGCGCATCAGGTTTTGTTGGAAAAAATTTTATAAAAGCCTTTAGTGATGAGTTCAGTATAGAACCTATATCGCTCCGCAATACTTCTATTGAAAATACTGATCTCAAAGGTGTTAATGCGGTTGTCCATCTTGCTGGAAAAGCTCATGATTTAAAAAAAGTATCAAAGCCAGAAGATTATTACGAGATAAATACTGAGTTGACGAGAAAAATTTATGATAAATTTCTAGCTTCTGATGCATCGGTTTTTATCGCGATAAGCTCAGTTAAAGCAGTGACTGATAAAGTTACAGGCACCTTAACAGAAGAGACAAGACCAGACCCGAAAACACACTATGGGAAATCTAAATTATTGGCAGAAGAATATATATTCTCAAAACCAATTCCAGTCAATAAGCGTGTATATGTACTTCGTCCTTGTATGATTCATGGAGAAGGTAATAAAGGAAACTTGAATTTATTATATCAAATAGTAAAAAGAGGCATTCCTTATCCTCTAGGGGCATTCGAAAATAAACGTTCTTTTCTAAGTGTTGGTAATCTGAATTTCGTGTTTAACCAGTTAATTACACGATCAGATATTCCATCGGGTATTTATAATGTAGCAGATAACGAGGCTTTATCTACTAATACACTAATTAGCATTATGAGTGATTCGTTAAATAAAAAAACCAAAATCAGCTATGTTAACCCATCACTTGTTAGGTCTATAGCTAAAATAGGTAATATTCTTCATTTACCTTTAAATGAGGAGCGACTCCAAAAGATGACCGAAAATTATGTAGTAGATAATGCAAAGATTCTAAAAGTACTCAAACAACCATTGCCTATTTCTTCTAAAGAGGGCTTAAAAAGAACTTTTCAAGCTTTTGCTAATGAAAAAAAGTAGATTTATTAATTTTAATTTACCCTCTTTAAAAATTAATATTTTGGCCTCCCTTTTGACAATTAAGTCAATGATAATGATATAGTTACCCCCTCCTTTAAAAATTCATTTATTCAGGATATAATAAAGATAAGATACTCGTATTTTTGGGTGTCCTGATTTTTTTCAAGGAATTATATCTTAAAAAAGTACAATTTATATTTAGTTTTCTTTTCCTGACCTGAATTTAGTAAAGTAAGCCAATCTCGATAATTCATTCAAAGCAAGGATATATATAAAGAATCCAGTCTACAAAAGGCTGGATTCTTTGTTTTCTGGAACAAACTTCTTTCCTTTTTACAATATTCAGTTTGGTCATTCCTTAAAATTAAAGTCCAAAAATATATACCAATTTTATATCAGGTAAGAAACACATTATTGAAGCTGTTTAGAACTTTAATTTCAGTTTAAAAATAATGGTATTGTGAGCGAGGCAAATTAAATAATGAATTCATTGTAGCTCTATAATCGAAATCATTTGATGTTGGCGTAGCCAAAACAACGCATTTTTAAACGAAAGAAATAATCCTAAACAACTTCATTTACCAACTCTTTGCAAGTGCAATTAAGAAAACCTCAAAGCGCTGCTTTATAACTACTCTATAAGCGAAGGTGCTTATGTTGTAAGTAATTAATAAAAGCATTTTCAGTATTTGAATCAAGCCGCCTTTTTCTTATATTCGCAAACACTCAATATCTAATCTAAACTCTAAAACTGATGGATTCACGTCGACACTTCATTCAAAAACTCTCGGCTTTCACAGGTGCATCGCTTATTCCCTCTTTAAAAGCCCTTTCGGCTGATAGCCTCTTTAACATCAGTCAGTTAAGCCTAGGCAAAACACCGGAAGAACTAGCCACCGACGAAGATTACTGGTACCAGATTCAGCAGGCTTACACTGTTTCTCCACAGATTATTAACCTCAACAATGGAGGTGTTAGTCCGGCACCATTAGTTGTGCAAAATGCAGTAGAGCGTTATGGTAAATTAGCTAACGAAGCACCCAGCTATTTTATGTGGCGTATTCTTGACCAGGGCCGAGAACCCCTGAGAGAGAATCTGGCTAAATATGCCGGAACATCACCAGAAGAAATTGCTATTAACCGAAATGCTACCGAGGCCCTCGATACGGTGATTCTGGGTTTGCCTTTACAAAGAGGCGATGAAATTGTAATGACCCGCTACGATTACCCGAATATGCTTCATGCTTGGCGACAACGAGAATTGCGTGAGGGCTTGAAAATTAATTATGTAGATTTAGAATTACCTGCCGAAGATAATGATTTGATTGTGAAGAAATTTGTGGAGCAAATGACACCTAAAACCAAGGTTGTACATATCACCCACATCATTAACTGGAACGGGCAGATTCTACCAGCCAAACGTATAGCAGACGAAGCACACAAAAGAGGTATTGAGGTATTGATTGATGGTGCGCACTCTTTTGCGCATTTGGAATATAAAATTCCTGATTTAGGCGGTGATTACTACGGCACAAGCCTTCATAAATGGCTATCGGCACCGATAGGCTCGGGTATGCTCTGGATTAAGAAAGAGAAAATAAGTAAAGTATTTCCGTTGATACCTAATGATAAGCCTAATTCAGATAATATCAGGAAATTTGAGAACCTAGGCACAAGACCGTTCATGATTGAGCAAGCTATTGGGCAGGCGCTTAATTTTCAATTAGCTATTGGCAATGCCCGTAAAGAGGCTCGTTTGCGGTATCTGAAAAACTATTGGGCTAAAGAAGCGTTGAATAGTATCCCTAAATTTAAACTCAATACATCTCTGAAAGCAGATTTCTCGGGTGCATTAGCACATTTTGGAATCGAAGGCTTAGAAGGAGGCAAGATTGAAGGCGAATTGCTAGGGAAGTTTAAAATTCATACTTCGCCTGTAAAATGGGAGAAACTAGATGGTGTGCGTGTAACACCGCATGTGTACACTACACTTAATGATTTAGACAGGCTACTAGAAGGAATAAAATATGTAGCTAATAAATAACCCTAAACAGATTCAATAGGCATATAAAATGAAAAGGTGGAGAAGCTCTCCACCTTTTTCATGTCTATGCGATTGTTATTTAACTACATCAACTTTTACGATAAGCAAGAATTCATCCATCTCAATCTCACTTGCGTTTTCGATTGGACTCTGAACAATTGCCAATGAAAGTGCTTGTACTTCCTGACATATATAATCTTTGTTAGTCTGTACAGCGGTAATAAGCGTTTCGTTATTATTATACAAATATATACTAATTTTATCAATTACCTCAAATCCATTGTCTTTTCTGTAATTCTGTATACGATTTACAAAATCACGGGCGATACCTTCGTTGCGTAATTCTTCCGAAATCGTCATGTCAAGGGCTACTGTAATTCCCGCTTCGCTTGCTACTAACCAACCCGGTACATCTTCTGTCAGAATCTCAACATCTTCGAGTTTCAGTTGTGAAAATGCAGCTAAAGCAGAATTTGTAGTTAATTCACCGTTTTTCTCTAGTTCTTTCAATTGTTCAGGAGTCATGGCATTTATAAAGCTACCTACATCTTTCATATCTTTGCCATATTTTGGCCCAAGAACTTTGAAATTAGGCTTCACTTTCTTTTTCAAGATACCCGAATCATCATCAAGGTATTCAACCGCTTTGATGTTTACTTCCGACTTGATGATTTCTTCTACATGGCGAATCTTCTCACGAGTGCTTTCTGAAAGTACCGGAATCAAGACTCTTTGTAGGGGTTGGCGTACTTTTATTTTATGAATCTTACGCAAAGAGTGTACTAGTGATGATATTCTTTGTGCCAAATCCATTGACTCTTCAAGGTCTTTGTCTACAAGGCTTTCATCATAAGCGTGCCAGTCGGTAAAGTGTACCGACTCATGCAAGAAATGCGTTCTTTTTTCTTTGGCTTCTTCTCTGATACAATCTGTCATGTTTCTATACAACCACTCTCCGTAGAAAGGCGCAATCGGCGACATCAACTGAGATACGGCTGTCAAACAATGTTGAAGTGTTTCGTAAGCTGCTTTTTTGTTTTCGGTCATTTCTCCTTGCCAGAAACGACGACGGCACAAGCGCACATACCAGTTAGAAAGTTGGTCGCAAACAAAATCCTGTATCAAGCGTCCTGCTTTCGTAGGGTTGTAGGTTTCGTATTGCTCGGCAACTTCTTTAATTACTGTATATAGTTTTGACAAAATCCAACGGTCCATTTCGGGCAAACGCTCGTATGGCACACGGTCAGATTCCGTCATTTTATAATTATCCAGATTAGCATATAGTGCAAAGAAATTGTAAGTATTGGTTAGCGTACCAAAAAACTTACGTTGCACCTCTGTGATACCCTCAACGTTAAATTTAAGGTTATCCCAAGGCTCTGCGTTGGTAATCATATACCAACGGGTTGGGTCGGCACCATATTGGGCCAATGTCTCAAACGGGTTTACTGCATTACCCAGACGTTTCGACATCTTATTGCCATTTTTATCTAGCACCAAGCCTGTTGATACTACATTTTTGAAGGCAATAGAATCGTATAACATACCCGAAATAGCATGCAGCGTAAAGAACCAACCACGAGTCTGGTCAACACCTTCCGAAATAAAGTCAGCCGGATAGCTGTTATCAAATATGTCTTTGTTTTCGAACGGATAATGCCATTGTGCAAACGGCATAGCACCCGAATCAAACCAAACGTCTATCAAATCAGTTTCACGTTGCATTACCTTGCCACTTGGCGAAACCAGATATACTTCATCTACAAACGGACGGTGTAAATCTTCTTTGTTTTCGGCCAATAATTCAAGGAAATACGCATTTTTCTGTTTTTGCTCAGCACTCAAGGCATTGTCTTGCTGTGCATGAAGAATACCGTTTTTAAGTTCTTCCAGTGAGCCTATACAAACCTCTTCACCATCTTCACTTCTCCATATTGGTAGCGGTGTTCCCCAATAACGGCTACGAGACAAGTTCCAGTCAACGGCGTTTTCAAGCCAGTTACCAAAGCGGCCTGTTCCTGTGCTTTCCGGTTGCCAGTTGATAGTTTTATTTAAAGCCACCAAGCGGTCTTTCATAGCTGTTGTACGGATAAACCAGCTATCTAACGGATAATACAACACAGGTTTATCTGTTCTCCAGCAATGTGGGTAAGGGTGGTCAAACTTCTGAACATTGAAAGCCTTATTCTCTGTTTTTAATTTGATACCGATACGCTCATCAACCGATAGATATTTATCACGTCCTTGTTTTTGGCGCTCAACTTCTTTTTCTGCATCTGTCAGATATTGCTCTTTTACGTACTCTAGTGCAAAATCGCTGATTTCTTTTACAAAACGCCCACGTTTGTCAACAATCGGTACATCTTTGCCGGTTTCATCTTTTACCATGATAGGCGGAATACCGTTTTGCTGAGCAACACGGAAGTCATCAGCACCAAAAGTAGGTGAAGTATGCACAACCCCTGTTCCGTCTTCAGTAGTTACAAAGTCTCCGATTATTACTCTGAAAGCCGCTACATCTGGCTGAACATACGGCAACAATTGCTCATATTCTATGCCTTCTAGCATACTGCCCTTAAATTCTGTAAGAATTGTCCAAGGAATCACTTTTTTATCTGATGCCTCAAAGCCTTCAAAATCTCCGTCGTGGCCTTTTTCTGATAAATATTTGCTTACCAGAACTTTGGCCAACACCACATTAACAGGCAGATAAGTATACGGGTTAAAAGTTTTCACCAATACATAATCTATACCTTTGCCTACTGTTAAGGCCGAGTTTGCTGGGAGCGTCCAAGGAGTAGTCGTCCAGGCCAGAATATATACATTGTCATCTTTAGCCGCATCAAATAAAAACTCTGATTTTTCAGATTTTCGTACTTTGAATTGTGCCGTAAGTGATGTGTCTTTTACTTCTTTATAAGTACCTGGCATATTCAACTCATGCGACGAAAGCCCCGTTCCGGCCGCTGGCGAATATGGCTGAATTGTATAGCCTTTATAAAGCAAACCTTTTTTGTAAAACTCTTTCAACAAGTACCAGATACTCTCTATGTACTCGTTTTTATAAGTAATATATGGGTCATCTAGGTCAACCCAGTATCCCATTTTCTCGGTCAGGTCATTCCATTGGTCAGTAAAACGCATTACTGTTTCACGACACTTCTTATTATATTCTTCAACCGAAATCTTAACGCCTATGTCTTCTTTTGTAATACCCAATTCTTTTTCTACTTGCAATTCTACAGGCAAGCCGTGGGTATCCCAACCACCTTTACGCTTTACCTGAAAACCACGTAGCGTTTTATAGCGGCAGAAAATATCTTTAATAGTACGAGCCATCACGTGGTGAATACCCGGCGTTCCGTTCGCTGAGGGTGGTCCTTCATAAAAGGTAAAAGTAGGAGCGCCTTCTCTTACCTCAATCGATTGCTCGAATATTTTATTCTGTTTCCAAAATTCAAGAATCTCGTCAGCAATCGCTGCGTAGTTGACTGATTTATACTCTTTGTAGTGCATAATAATAAGCGAAAAATGGGTCCTTTCCCAAAAATAGAGTGCAAAGATACGCATTTTTAGCCCATAGAAATAATTGATTAAACAGATTTCGATAATTGAGAAAGAATATTGTTTTGAAAAATTAGGCAGAAACCAAAATTGAGTAAATATCTTTTAACAAACCGATTAGTGTTTGGCCAATTTTTTGCTCTATTATTCAAATCCAGAGCCTTTTAATCAAAAAGAAATTAGCTTAAAAATTGATTATTTTTCGGTAAATCATCTCTAATTAATACATATTTGACTCTATTTATGAAAGAAAAAGGTTCTATAAGAGTGAATTTAAGAGCTTCACCAGATTTAGTAACTATTGCTAAGGCTTAATGAAGAAATATGACCATTAAATAAAAATCAAAAGAAAAACAGAATTATTGTTGTCTGCATACGTTATTTATTTGGAAATTTGTATCCCATCCTTTGCCACTTCCTTAACAGTAAATGAAGAATGTTTTGAGAATAATTTTACTTTTTTTTGTATCAATTTCAGCTTTTTCGCAAGGTGTTTGTGACTTAACAAATGGTGTAGAAAAAGGTGCTTTTGATGCACCTGCTGCTGTGTGTTTAGGAGAGGTTGTAAACGTAAAAGATAGGTCAGGAGGTACAGATATAAAGTACATATTTGGTTATAGAGGACAAGCCGCTAACCTCTTAACGCCTACACGTACAACGCCTGATGCCGACTGGGCGTTTGCTGCAAAAGGAGAATATACCATACTACAATATGGTAAGAAAAACGGCAAGGATATGTACCTCTGCAAGAAAGTTGTAGTAAGAGAGAATAGCGAGCCAATATTTAGTTATTCCGGTTGTAACGATAATAGGGTAGAGATTATCATTCCTAATGACCCAGCCAATAACTTTGATCGTTATACTATTGATTGGGGCGATGGTAACCCTCCTGAAACTGTAAATCCTAGTGACCTTCCGTATAAAAATTATAAAGATTTAGTTTTACCAAGAACTATAAATGTAAATGGCGTTTTTAATACTGCAAGTACCTGTTTAGCAAGCTCTTCTAAAACTATTCCTTTTCTGGGAGGTACCTCAGGGCCGCGGAATGATCCTAATCTTGGAGTAATCGGACAATTAATATTAGAAAGCGCAGATAAAGCAGTCTTGACGATTAGTGGAAGCCATGACCCTGACGGTTATAGCCTTTACATGACTCCTCAGGGAACACCCTATGGTTTTACTCCGCATAAAACAGGTGTACGGCCGGGTGATGTTTCTATTTCTATACCAGATACTACGCAGTCATATTGTTTTTATATAGAGCGATTTAATGCTTGCGGAATTGAACAATCAGCAGAAATATGCACTGTTGTTTTGTCGGATGTCAAACCTATTGATATTACCACTCAAGAAGTAATCTGGGAACCATATCCTACCAGAATGACAAGTTTCCCTAATGAGCCAACTTATGGTAGATTCTTGACCAGTACAACGAAGCTAATTAAAGAAGAGGATGGAGTAGAATTGCCAGAAATAACGGTGAGTGGTAGTCCATATAGAGATAATATAGATTGTCAGAAAAAGTATTGCTACAGGATACAGGCTGAAACAAGTGGGCAACTTTATTTTTACACCTTTGCCGGTGTAAGTCTCTCTAAACAAATTTGTGTTGATAAAGAAGATTTCCATCCACCAAAAATCACAGATGCTTTTGTAAGTGTCAGTGATGCCAATACTTCAGTAGTAACATTCAAAGATAATAGTTCATGGACTTTAGTAAGGGATAAATACTTACTTTATCGTGATAATGGGACTACATTTACAGAAATAATGAGCAATCCTACAGAGGCATTATTAACTGATGTTACTGTTGATAACTCCCAGAAATCCAATTGTTATAAAATAGCTTTTGTAGATGAGTGCGGAAGTACATCTGATTTATCGGACCCGTTCTGTACTATCTTTCTTTCAGAAGCTAATAAAGGGCAACTTGCATGGACTGCACCAACGCCTTTTGCCGATATTGATGTAGCTGATTATGAAGTAGAGAGCTTTGATGAAAACACAGGTACATCTTCTGTGATTACTTCTCCAGCCTTGCCCGCTACTCAGCTAGAGTACATTCCCGATTTAAGTGGTTTTGTGGAAGAAGCCAAATTTAGAATAAAAACCACCAGGGCTGATGGCAGTGTGAGTTATTCTAACACTTACACGATTCCTATAAGTGTTAAATTGCTACTTCCTGATGTTTTTACGCCCAATAATGATACCCATAATGATAACCTTCAAATAAAAGGAACATTCAGAAGAATTACTAAATTTGAGTTCCAGATATATAATCGCTGGGGAAATCCGGTATTTACTTCTGATGATCCTCTTAGAACCTGGGATGGCAATTTCCAAGGAACGATGGCTCCTGCTGATACTTATACTTATAAAATTTATGCTCAAATAAATGATGGAACAGAAGTAAGTAAAACTGGTAAGTTTTTGCTTATGAGATAACACACCCTTTATGATAAAAATATTTCGACCTTTTCTTGTTCTACTATTTTGTTTAAATAGTTACATTAATGTTTATGCACAGAACAATATACTATCAGACATTAAATACCAGGTAGGCACAGGTGCGTATGTTTCAGGAAAAACCCCATTTTGGATGCGAGCCAATCAATATGGTATTGTCCCCCAGCAAGGTCCCTTTTTTACTCTTCAAGGCGGTGTGTATCGCGAATACGACTCAACAAAAAGAGATTTTAAGCAAATCAAAAAATTTGATATAGGTTATGGTGCTTCTGTGGTTGTAAATGCCGCAAAGCAAAGCCAATTATTATTACCAGAGGTCTATGCAAAAATCAGATACGGTGCATTTGAGTTTTATGCTGGCCGTCGGAAAGAAATAATAGGTTTAACAGATACGCTGCTCAATCCGGGGTCTTATATCTGGTCGGGCAATGCTTTGCCACTTCCTAAAGTTCAGATTTCTATTCCTAATTATACTTCTATTATCGGTAAAGGCTTAATATCTATTAAAGGTGCTTATGCTCATGGCTGGTTCGGAAATCAGGCTTATACCGATGGCTATTATCTGCATCAGAAATGGCTTTATGGCAAAGTAGGGCGAGACTCGTGGAAATTTAATTTCTATGGAGGAATCAATCATCAGGTACAATGGGGTGGTTATGCCGAGGCGCAAAAAGACAATACGTTTTCTACTAAGAATGGCTATTTTTCGGCCGATCCTTTTGTGTATCTCAACGTTGTGTTACCTATTGCTTGGCGCATACCAAACGATGGTACTTATACCGATTTTGAAACCCAAAATCGCTTTGGAAACCACTTAGGCAGTGTTGATTTTGGCGTGAGTATGAAAACCGCTTTTGCAAATATTTCTTTTTATCGCCAAATTCCATACGAAGATGGCCAGATGCCAGAAGTTATTCTATCAATGGATGGTAATTATTCATTGAACTTCGATTTAAAGGAGAAAAAGCAATTGCATCAAATCAGTTTTGGCTATTTAGATACCCGAAGGCAAGCCGGTGAACTAACCAAGTTTGCCCGTTGGGTCGGAAAAAAAGAGACCCATTTTGGTGAGTTTCAGAATTATTTCAATCACGGGCAATATATAGAAGGCTGGAGTTATCAAGGAAATGGCATCGGAACGCCGCTGATTATCCCTAATAAAGACCTAAAAGAAAATGCCCAGTTTTTTCCGGATAGAATTTTTACTGTAGATAATCGTGTGCAGGCCTATTCGATTGCTGCAACAGGAAAACTCGGTAATTATGGCTATCTATTCAAATCGTCTCTTATCACAAGTCTTGGTACGCCTAGTTTTGTGAGAGAAAAGAGCCTTAAGCAGTTTTCAAGCCTTCTGGCTCTCAATATACCACTAGAGAAACTTAAACTCGATTCAAAGATTAATATTGCTTTCGATTCAGGTGAATTATATGGTAATAATATAGGAATTAGTTTTTTTATTGTTAAAAAATGGTAGTAATTTGCAGAAAACAGCCTACCTTATGCCATTTGTAACTAAAGTTATTTTTTTGTTTTTATTAACGTCTTCTTGTGTCTTAGGCCAAGATTTTTTTGAAAAGATTAAATATCAGGCTGAAAGCGGCATCTTTTTATCTACATCAGGAAAAACACCATTTTTAGTAAGAGCTAATCAATACGGAATAGTTCCGGTTGAGTCTTCAATTTTCACTATAAGAGGTGGAGCTTTTAAAGATTATGATTCCACATTTACATCACTTAATAAGCTAAATAAGTTTGGCTTTGGCTTTGGTGCAGATATAGCTGCCAACGTAGGAAAAACAAATCAGTTTCTAATACCAGAAGCTTATCTCAAAGTTCGGTATGGTGCTTTTGAGATATATGCAGGCCGTAGAAGAGAGATAGTAGGTTTAGTTGATTCTGTACTTACCTCAGGCTCATATATATGGTCAGGCAATGCCCTTCCAATTCCTAAAATACAAATAGCAATACCTAATTATACACCAATATTAGGGAATGGTTTTTTGTCAATTAAAGGAGCTTATAGTCATGGTTTTTTTGATAATGGTTCAGTAAGAAGTTACTATTTACACCAGAAATACCTTTATGCCCGAATCGGAAAACCTAGCTGGAAAACCAAACTTCATGCAGGTTTCAACCATCAGGTGCAATGGGGTGGAAGGCCACTTACACCATTTATAGATAGAGCAACAGGCACGCTTGTTACATCGTTTCCTTCTGATTTAGCTACTTATCTACAAGTAGTTACCGGCACTAGCCTTAATAAAGAGAACGATGGTTTAAGCACAGGTGCTCCTGCAAATGAAGCTTTAAATAGAGCTGGGAACCATTTGGGTACTATTGATATTGGAGCAGAATTTAACTTCAAAGGTTTCGATTTATTTTTATACAGACAAAGTATTTATGAAGACGGTTCTTTATTCTTCTTGAATAATATAACAGATGGCCTATTAGGTGTATCGGTCAGAAGAAAGAATGTAAAGACGGGAATCGTCCGTGTCTGTTTTGAGTACTTACAAACCACTAGCCAAGGAGGCCCCCCGGAAGAAAGATACGATGATATCCCTCAACTAAGAGGAGTAGATAATTACTTTAATAATGCTGTATATACAGATGGTTGGACTTATGGAGGAAATGTGATTGGGACACCGCTATTAACTCCTATAAATTCTGTTGATAAGGCTGTTTTTGGTAATAAAAATCTTGACCAGTTTTCTAGTGCTTATACCCTAAATAGAGTTAAGGCTTTTTCTTTAGCTATAGAAGGACGAGGTAAGAATATTGAATATTACACTAAACTAATATTTAACCATAACTTAGGAAGTTACCATCTGCCTATTAATGCGAGACAGTTCTCTTTCCTTTATAGAGTAAAATATAACTTGCCTAAGTTCTCATTAATCTCTTATATTTCCTTTGATGAAGGGAAACTATTCCCAACAACACTAGGAGGCTATTTAGGAGTTCAGAGAACTTTCTTCTAATTCATCTAAATCTTCATAAACAGAATTATTACTTATATATTCAGGAATCAGCTTTTTCAATTCAAACACAATAGAATTGTTATCAAGCTTAGTTAATGTTGATTCCAGATTTTTTATTGCTAGATTCAGTAAGTCGTAATCTTCAGGTACAACTTTCGCAATCATGATTTTATGGTGGTAAGTTGGCTGTGTATTCTCATTACTGTTCAATAATTCTTCATACAGTTTTTCGCCTGGTCTTAAACCTGTAAATGTAATTTTTATGTCTTTATCTAGTTCTAAACCAGAAAGTTGAACCATTTTCTTCGCTAAATCTACAATTTTTACAGGTTTGCCCATATCAAAAACGTAGATTTCACCTCCTTTACCCATTGTACCTGCCTCTAATACTAATTGGCAAGCCTCAGGAATCGTCATGAAGTATCTGATAATGTCCTTATGCGTTACAGTGATTGGTCCACCATTTTCAATTTGCTTTTTGAACAAAGGAATCACCGAGCCATTAGAACCAAGCACGTTTCCAAAGCGGGTAATAATAAATCTTGTATTGTTATTATGATGGCTATCAAGACCTTGCACATACATTTCGGCCAAACGCTTAGAAGCCCCCATAACATTTGTTGGATTTACGGCTTTATCGGTCGAAATCATAACAAATTTTTCAATACCATATTTTGATGCAAGATTTGCAACGATTCTTGTTCCTAAAACATTCACCCTAATTGCCTGATAAGGATTTTTCTCCATAAGAGGAACGTGTTTATATGCGGCCGCATGAAAAATCACTTGAGGCATCTCTTCTTTAAAGAGGCTATCCATTAATTTTTCATTTGTTACATCATATACCTCAACTCTGATGTTTGGTAATTGCTTGTTTTCGGCAGTTGTTGTGCGAAGTAATTCAGTTTCTAGGTCATATAAAGCAGATTCTGCCTGGTCAATTAAAATGATTTTTTTAGGAGAGAATTTTATCAATTGTCTCACCAATTCACTACCAATAGAACCAGCAGCTCCCGTTACAAGAATCTTCTTGTTGTTTATAAATCTTTCTACAAACTTGTTGTTGATTGTGATAGGATCTCTTTCCAACAAATCATCAATCTCAATTCTTTGAATCTGTTTAGTAGTCAACTCACCTTTTATCCACTTGTTGATAGGCGGGATTGACTTTAATATGATACCCTTAGTCAAGAAATCCTCTGCAATTTTTGCCTTAGCTAGTGGGCTAATATTCTGTATTGCAAAAATTACTTCAATGTTCTCTTCTTTAGAGTTGGGGTTTGTAATATATTTTTCGATAGCTTCAGCTCTTGATAAAACTCTGATACCTTCAACTGTTTTGTTAATCTTTTGCGGATTATCATCAATGAAACATAAAACTTTATAGTTTTTAACCTTATCGTTTAACAAACTATTTTTTGTAATTAGCCCCATATAACCTGTTCCATAAATAATTACAGAACTAGCTAGTTTTATTTTTCTAAAGAATGAGTCATATAAACCTTTTACTAAGAAGCGACTGAAGATAAGTGCAAATAGAGTAATAAAATAGCTTATTATAGTGATCCGAGGAGGAATACACAAATAAACTATGTTATGGTAGCAGCCAAAATTAGAAAGTAGAAAAATAAATATACTACTGATAGTTACCACCTTTAGTAATAAAGCGGCATCTTCCATACTAGTGTGTCTAATTATACCTTCGTATGATTTAAAGAATATAAAAAAAATACCCCTGACACTTAAGACAAAAACTACATGATACTTAAATATATATGGTTCTGCGTATGTTAATTCAAAGTTGAAATGAACAAAAACCGCAATTGTGAAAGTAACAAAACAAATGAATAAATCGACTAAAAGAATTAGCCATTTTGAGGCGAACTTTTCTGTATATCTACGTAAAAAGTTAGTCATAGAGAATGTATTTTAGTGTGATGGCTAGAAAATAAAACAAATATAAATATTATCAGCTGCCTTACAAGATTTGTAAGTAATTGATTAGCGAATTTTTTATTATTCGGCTATAGATACTTTATTTAATATTTTGTATCTTATAAATATATAAGAGGATATTAAAATAATTATAATTGAGGCGCCAGTTAAATATTGATTTATAAATGGGCTATGTAATTGATAAATTATTAAAAAACAGATTAAAAGTTGTAATAATGAATAGATGCCTGACATTAACAAATGAGGGATTTTTTTTTGAAAGACAATTATCTGAAATAAGTGGCTTCTATGTGCTTGAAATATATTTTCTTTCTTTTTGAGCCTATAAATGATTGTTACTATTGAATCAACCCCGTATACCGATAAAAATAAGAAGAATATTGGATTATTATCTATAATAGAGATTTTTGTAATCAAAAAAAGAATAATCACTGCAATAGAAATACTTCCAACATCTCCGGCAAAACATAGTGCTTTTTTTCTAAAATTAAAGAAATTAAATACAATAACGCTAGCTAAAACAAAGAAAAGGAAATCATTTTCAATAAATGATTTATAGTAATTATTAACAACCCATAAAGCTACTAAAATTACAGTGCTATAGCCCCCAGTAATGCCATTTATTCCGTCCATAAAGTTGTATGCGTTTATAATGCCTACACCTATTATTAAATAAATTACAACAAAAACCAAAGAGAAATTATTATAAATGTCTAGTTCAAGAATAATCATCAAGATTGCTAGAAATTGAAAGGGTAATCTATAACGACTCGAAAGAGTGTATATATCATCTAAAAAACTTATAATAGCTACACAGAGCGTTCCAAAAAAGAAATAAGGGTATGAAAAATTTGAATAAATAAAAAATAATATAACTGCTATGACAAATAAAATACCACCTCCACGAATTGTTACTTTTGTATGAAGACTTCGCTGGTTAGGCTTATCAATAATATTAAAATAGTTTGCTATGCGGAAATATACTAATTCAGTTAAAGAAAAAAAAACTAGCAATAAAAGTGCCTTCATATTAGGAAGCTTATAGTATCATGATAAAAAAATTAATAAGGCAAACCATTACTGGTTTGCCTTATTAAAACCCTCAAGACTCAAATATTATTTTTTTAATTTTTCGTTTTCAGCTTTTAGAGCTTTAACTTCTTTATTTAATTCGATTACATAAAGAGTTAACTCTTCAATTTTCTCCATCAATTTAGCACTTGTTTGAGTTACATCTAAACCATTTTTAGACATATCTTCTGCTGATGGAACATTAGGTAAGTGTTTGTTTTCTTTGATGAAAGACTCAACTTTATCTAATGGCATTAATTTGTACGATGGCTCAAAAACGTAGTCAGCCCAATCTCCTGTTCCTTTTACTGCAACTTTTACTTTCTCAGTAATGATACCGTCTTGTACAATCAAACGGTAAGAGTTACCAGTTGGCATAGGGAAGGTTGTTTCGAAGTTACCAATTGCTAAGAAACCAACAGTTTGTGAGCTACTAGCACCTAAGTTAATTCTAAGAGTTCTGTTATCAAACTCACCTTTGATTAAAGGATTAACTGTATTTGAGTTAGCAATATAAAGTTTATTTGAACCAGTTTCGTTATAACCCGCTCTGTAGCCTAAGAAGATGTTACCAGTGCTATTGTTTTTACGACCTGCTTCATATCCAATAGCTAAGTTATTAGATGTAGCAGTTCCTTCATATAAAGAGTAAGCACCAATAGCAATATTACTGCCTCCAGTTGTATTGAATCCGCCTGCAGCCCAACCAATACCAATATTATTACCACCAGTCGTGTTATCTCTTAATGCAGAAGCACCTATTGCTGTATTTAAAGCCCCACTAGTGTTTTTTCCTAAAGCTTCAGCTCCAATACCAGTATTTGAATTTGCAGTATTAACTTTTAAGGCGTTTGTACCAATTGCTGTGTTAAAGGCACTACTAGTACCTACAGAAAGAGCTTCACGACCAATAGCAACGTTATTATTACCAGAAGTATTAGCACCTAATGCCAAATAACCCAAACCCACATTATTTGCCCCTGTTGTAACATTACCAGCCAAGTAACCTAAAAACAAGCTATTTCCTGTTGATAAAGTACCAACCTTGTTGTTATTTATCTTGAACTGAATAGGAGTACCATTTGTAGTACCTAAATAAGCATTCGAAGGAGCTGCATTTCCAGACATTGTCCAGTCATTTGGGTCAGCTGCTACTGCGTAGTTTTCTTTACCAGAGGCCATTGGCTTCCACTCTTTTCCATCATAAAAATAAAAGCCAGAAAGCAAATCTGTTTGATAAATCATCAAACCATTAGCCGGATTCTGAATTGAGTTACGTTGTTGCAATGACATACGTGGAATCAATAAACCTTGAGAAGAAGATTTAATATCCAACACGGCTGATTGATCAGGTTGTGTAGTGCCAATACCCACATTGGCTCTCTCTTTTTGTGCAAATACCCCCAAGGTGCTTGCTGAAAATATCGCAGAAATGTAGAGCGACTTAGTAAAAAATGTTTTCATTACGTAAAAGTTTTATTGATTTTAATTAACAATCCTTTTTTTCTTAATGCTAAATTAATGACCTTTTTAGGTTAAAAAAAATATTATATAGAAATTTTATTTAATGGTTATATAGTTAGGTATTTCGCTCTTACGAAAAAGTAAAAAAATAGTTGAGGTAGCTTTATGCTAATAAAAGACAATATGGTGAATATTTATTTTGTACAACTCTCAATTACAGCAATACCAACCTTGGAAACCATTTTGATAATGCCAGCCATGATTTTATATATGATTTTCTAAAAGAGGAAGTTTTTCGCCTCGATAAATATGAGAACTAACCAAACCATAGACAAGGAAACAAGAGGATTCTGAAAACTATCTCATTTTTGATGATAGTGTTCAAGATAAAAGTTATTCACATTTTATTGCATTGAGAAAAAATGTAGTCTGACAACGAATATCAGTTTTATTAATCTAATGAAAGCGAAATTACTAACCAGCATATATATAATATTACTATGTGAACATAAAAAATCCCAGCTTTGGGGCTGGGACTCTTATTTTACGCTATATCTGCGTCACTATTCTAAACTCAAACCATAGCAAGTCGTACGTGATGCACTCTGATAAGTGCCACAAATCATTACGCCTTCATCTCCATTTTCTTTCGCTTCTTTAATAGCCGCTTTGAAGTCGTTTACAGAACTAACTCTGCGCTCACCTACTTTCAAAATCACAAATCCTTCACGCATTTGGGTATAGTCGGCAATGTCACCATCATAAATTTTCTTTACAACTACACCACCCTGTACACCTAGTTTTTGTTTATCGCCTGAAGAAAGGTCAGCTAAATCAACACCCAATTTCTCAAATGCGTTATTACTTTCAGCAACTTCTTTTTTCAAGAAATCTTTGCCACCATCACGGTTGCGAAGCGTTACATTAATATCTCTCAATTTACCATCGCGTGATACTGTAACCAATGCTGACTCACCCGGACGTTTACGACCTATCAGTTCTTGTAAACTTGAACTGCTTCTGGTAGTTACACCATCTACTTTCACAATTACATCACCTTTTTGAACACCCGCAGCTTTAGCAGCGCCATTCTCTACTAAATCGGCTACATAAATACCTTCTGATACTTTTGAGCCTACCTCAGCTGCTTTTTTACCATCTAGTTCTATTAGGCTAATACCTAGGTATCCACGTTGTACATTTCCGAATTTAATAATATCGGCAGTTACTTTTTTAACAATGCTCGATGGTACCGCAAAAGCATAACCTGCATAAGCACCGTTAGGGCTGGCAATAGCTGTATTGATACCGATTAACTCACCTTTAAGGTTTACCAAAGCACCACCACTGTTACCAGGGTTTACGGCTGCATCGGTCTGAATAAATGACTCGATAGCATCGGTTGTTCTTTGTTGACGGTCGTCGCCATTGCGGCGGTACATTTGTTGTTGTTTCTGAGCCAGAATACCAATGTTACGGCCTTTTGCACTTACAATACCTGCTGTTACTGTCGATTCTAGGTTGAAAGGGTTACCTACGGCCAATACCCACTCTCCTACTTTCACGTTATCTGAGTTTGCAAATGCCATTGCCGGGAAATTTGCGCCTTCTACTTTAATAACCGCAATATCGGTCGACGGGTCAGTTCCTAATACTTTTGCTTTGAATGATTTGTGGTCTGAAGTAACAACCTCTAGTTCGTCGGCACCTTCTACTACGTGGTTGTTAGTGGCAATATAGCCATCGGCTGAGATGATTACACCTGAACCCGAAGACTCTTGTTGTTGGCTACCGCCACGAGGCATTCCGAAAGGAGAATCTTCTCCAAAGAAATCATCAAAGATTGAACGTTGTTGACGCACCATACGAGATGATTTTGCTTTAATGTGTACTACTGATGGTGTTGAAAGCTCGGCTGCATAAGTAAAGTCTCCGGGGGCGGCTCCGCTGCCTGTATAGTTAGCTAAACGATTGATAGAAGGGGCTGAGGCTTCGTTAAAAATTACGTCTTTGCCTTCAAGACCCAGCATACGATAACCACCTATAGTAACGATACTACTAGCAAGAGCAATACCGATTGTTTTTAATGTGTTGTTCATAGTTCTAGACTGCTGATTTAAACTGAATTATTCTGATTACACTGACCGGCACTCCGATCATTAGTAAAATATTTCCAAATCTAATTTGCTGGTTTAAAGATAGCAATAATATTTTTCTTTTGCTTTACACAAATTTAACGTAAAACTATTTATGAAAATTCGTGGCTGCATGGATTTTTAACAAATTTTAACTACAGGTTTCTGCCTTTGCAATAAAAGGCAAGACGCCTGTTGGTATCTTGCCTTTTTATATAAAATGTGCAATGCTTACACTATTTCAATTAAACGTGGTTCTTTTGGTTTTGCTTCTTCTTTTTTAGGCAATGATAAGCCTAAAACGCCTTCGTTGTAAGAAGCTACGATTTTTTCGCCATCTACGGTTTTAGGTAAAGTAAACGAACGTTTGAATGAAGAATAGTTAAATTCTTTACGAGTATACTTACCATTGCTGTTGTTTTCTTCGCTCTCAGTTTTTTGTTCAGCCGAAATGGTTAATACATTTTCGTGAACGTTGATTTTAAAATCTTCTTTTTTCAAGCCCGGAGCAGCCAATTCAATTTTGTAAGCGCTTTCGTCTTCAAAAACATTTACAGCCGGAAACGAATGTTGGTGTTTTGGAGCTATACGCTCAAAATCATTAAAAAAGTTTTCTAATAATGCAGGAAATGTAGGTGCGAAATTTCTAACTAATGTTGCCATGGTTTTTATTAATTTTAATCTTGTTTAACATTTTCATTTGCCACTTCGTTGTGGCGACGCTAAACTAATTATCAATTTGTGTACCAGCACAAAAACTAAGACAAAATGACATATCCCCTTATTTAGCCAGACAAAATAAACGACAAATTGTCATTTTCAAGATTTTAACTACTGCAAAAACGTCATAAAAAAAATCGGGAGCTGGTACAAGACCAACTCCCGATTCTATCAAATATAGAAATGTTATCAATTCAATTTCTTTAAAAGTTCTTTTGCATAAGGATTATCCGGATTTACGGCCAACGATTTTTCACAATATTGCAAAGCTTTCTCTTTCACACCCTTTCTCTGATATGCCTCTGCCAGGCGATAAAAGCCACTATCACTTTTTGGATTTAGCGTAACCGCTTGCTGATAATAGTTTATGGCGTTATCGTAGTGCTCTTTATCAACATACAGAATCCCAAGATTAAAATTTGCTTCATAATGCTTAGGGTTCAGGTAAACCACATATTCCATATCTACAATAGCTCCATTTACATTTCCCATGCTAGCTTTACATATACCTCTTCTATAATAGCTGGCTTCTGGATTAATACCCAGGCTAACACAACGGTCAAAAGCTACAAGTGCTTTTTCGGTATCGTTCCGATTATAAAATTCCAAAGCTTTTTTAAATAACTGCTGATTTGGTATTTTTTCAATTTCTTCTTTAAAATCCGAGATTTCAGTATTTTCATTGGTTAGTTTCACCTCAAAACCATCAAATACCTCCACATCATTATTAGCTGCCAAGGCTTTCAGTTCCTTTCTTCGTTCAATGGCTGAGCCGGCAGTATGTGCCTCTTTTTTACTCACTTCAAGTTGATACCTACCCCTCACTTTGGCTACACCTACATACTGATAATTTTGTTTAATCAGCACATCTTTCAATTTCATAATATCATCAGGGCTTCCATCTATAAAAAAGTAATGATAATCAACGGGTTCTTGTTCATTAAGTCCATTATTTTTTAGTTGTGTAAAAAACGTTTCTACTTCGCTGTCATAACTACATTTCTGGCCAGCGCCAACCAACGGTGCAGCAAACATAGTCCAAAAACCAAAAGCTATGCTGCTCTTATGAAGAGTTAGATTTTTATTTAACATAGTAATCATACAATTAAAAAAGACTGGTTTGCATAAACTCCGGATAGGTATAGGGCTTAAGCACATCAGGTGTATTTGAGTACTTCTCTGAAATAAAACGGCTTACTGTGTGGGCAACCATCTTATTTTCGTCGAAAGGTTTGGCAAAAGAGTTTATTGTAGTTTCATCGAACCCTTTTTGAAGCCAATTCAGTTCAGTTTCTTTAGACAATATAACGGGCATCCTTTGCTTCGAATTGTGTATTTGTGCCATTAAAGGATTAGCCTCTGTTGTAAGAATAGAGAAAGTTTCTCTCGTTTCGCCACTCTTTTTATCAGTCCAGGTCTCCCAGATTCCGGCCATACTAAAAATCTCTTCGTCTTTCAGATGTATATAGTACGGATACTTTTTGGCACCTACGGTTTGCCATTCAAAAAAGCCTGTGGCAAGTACAAGGCAGTGCTTTTTATGAGCTGCTTCTCTGAAAGATGGCTTTTCGAAGATAGTTTCAATACGAGCATTAAGCGTATTAGTTCGCAGTTTCTGGGCATCATCTTGGCTCTTTGCCCAAGCTGGTATCAAACCCCAATGCATGGCTTGTATGGTATCAGGCTCATGGTTGGTAATAACAGGCCACGGCAAAAAACTAAAAGCACTGGCATGGTATACGGGCTTAATTTTATCCTGTTCTTTGAAATTCTTAGCTCTGTAGCGCTCTTTCAGTCTATCAGATTGAACTCCCTGTGATAGATGATAACACATTTTTGTAAGCCGTTTTGTGGAATAAAGTATTTACTAAAAAAGTAAGCACTAATTTACGTTATTTGTGCTTACTCAACAAGGTTTTATAAAGTTAAACAGCCATTTTCCTGATTTTGTTCGAAAGCTGTAAAAAAAGTAAAGACACCCCTGAAGGTGTCTTTACAATCCCTATTCCTGACAAATCTTCCAAACTACTTCGGGATTCCGAAAGCCTTAGCAACAGCATTAAAATCAGAATAATCCAAATTAGCTCTTGCTTGTACGCCTCCGGGTATAATAACGTAACGAAACTGTAAATTATTGGCTGGCTGCCCCGACGGTTCCAGTAGCTCTAGGAAATTGATAATTACACTGCCAAAACTCATGCCTACATTATAATTGCTGATACTAGAGCTGGTAGTAAGCGTAAGCGGCAACAAATAACTGGCACTATTGGCACTTTGGCGGCTGTAAGCCAAAACTACCCCTCTATCAACAATTTCCTGTGTTATTCTTGCCTCTCCAATAGTGTATGTATAGTTAATATCCGAAACCTTTTGCCAATTGCCTGAGTTAGGCGTAAACCATTCTGAATAAATGACGTTGGCAGTTCCGGGGTCGCCTTTATCGCCTTTTTCTCCGGTAGCACCTTGTTGTCCGTTGGCACCATTTCCTCCTGGTGCTCCGGGGTCGCCTTTATCACCTTTGTCTCCGGTGGCACCAGTAGGCCCTGTAACACCTGCAGTGCCGGTGGCTCCGGTTGCTCCTTGTGGGCCAACCGCTCCGTCGGGGCCTTGTGGGCCTTCGCAGGCAATTATTATTAAAGAGCTAATAAATGCCAAAGGCAACAATTTTTTTTTCATGGTTATCATATAAAGTAAAATGGATTTGTATCAAACTGTATTAAGCATACTACTCAGAAGCATTAAAATCGGCTTATAAAAAACCCTCTAAGTTGTTTTTCTTAGAGGGTTCTTCTTAAAGACATCGTTAAATAGATTTAGGTTGTTGCGTGAATCTTATCTCTAGTCCTCTATCCAATTTATTCTTCACAACCTTAAGGCTTACTTGTCCTGTCGGTTTAATTTTCCATACAAGTATCGGGTTTTCCGATACAGGCTTTCCGTAACGTACTGTAAACAAATCAACCAGTTCTTGTTTCAAACTTTCATTTGTTTCGTCGGTGTTCATATAAATGTCCAATTCAATCCCTGAAACCCGATTCTGACTATTTTTTTCATAAAGAATGTCAACGGTTTCCAGATTTTCTGTATCAAAAGAATAGCCAACGTGTGAATCTTCTTCTTCAAAAAGGTCAACAGTTTCTTTCTTTTTAACTTCTTCGATTGAATCGCCAAATTTAACACCTCTCAAAAGGCCTTCGCCTGTGCCCATAATAGCACGGGCCAGGTTTTGCACATTGCTAGCAGCAGGTGCTTCTGTTGGGGGGGATGGGACGGTCACTTCCTCTTTCTTGGTTTCTTTTGGGTTACTACAAGCAAGAATAAACAAAATTAAAACAAAAATGTAGATTTTCATGATTTTGAATCGAATTGTATCAGTATTTAATCTATTGTTAAGTTAAAAATCTCTGGTAACCGCAAAGAAAACCCGCCTTTCTCCCAAGCCATTCAATGAGTAATTTATCCGGCCTACTACATTATAAAATGTTACTACATCAAGCCC
The DNA here is from genome assembly GCF_037860775.1 of Emticicia soli. Taxonomy (NCBI): domain Bacteria; kingdom Pseudomonadati; phylum Bacteroidota; class Cytophagia; order Cytophagales; family Leadbetterellaceae; genus Emticicia; species Emticicia soli. The sequence continues at coordinate 520,542 of NZ_JBBEWC010000004.1, forward strand.
TACACCTGCTCCGGCAATGATTTTATTAGCCAGACGGCTGTTATTCAAACCCGAAAACTCATTCTTAACGTACCCAACGTCGGCAAACGAATTTAAGTATGCAGCCAGCGGAAAAGTATTGAATTGTTTTATCTTCAGATACCTTTTCAAATCGAATGTGCGATTAAAAAGCTGGTATTTCAGGTTAGTTTTTATAAGCCCATATCTTTGGCCGTCTATCACATATAATTCATATCCTCTTACCAAATCGTTACGATACCCCAAACCAAGCGTTTGCAAAAAAGGCTGTTTCTTGGGGAACGACAAGCGGCCTCTTACACTATAGTTGGCATAGAATTTCTTACCTAGTGAGAAATACTGTGTAAATCCTGCCGCAAGGCTGAATACATTAATATTGTCGCTCGGCAATAACCCATACTTTGATGCCTGAAAACTTGCATAATAGCCGCCAAGCGCATATTGTCGGTTATCTCTTTTATCATATATATATGCATAACTAGCAAGAAAGTAATTCTGTTTTTGTTGTGCATTTAATAAATAGTCGGGGTTAAGCACTGCAACGGTATCGCCTATTTGTACTTTGGTATAACTTAGCTCTAATTGCTGGCTTTGGTAAAAGCCTTTACGCTGGCTAAAAACTGAGTATATATACAATCGCTCACGTTGTTTTGTTTCGCTTTGCACAAACTGTAGCTTATCTTGCCAGGTACGGTAAGCCATTGTTTTATTCATGACATACAGCACTCCTACCGAAATTCTCTTGGTAAGGTCTTTGTCAAGATACGGTGTCGAATAAGCCACTTCAAAATTAGGCACAAAGCCAAACTCTGCCCTGAGCTTTAGCTGGTCGTTATTACCCGTAAGGTTCGAATGCTTGCTGTATACCCCATAAATTGTTCTTCGTAAATCTCGCTTATGCTCATACCACCACTCATTAAAGTTTCGGTCGGCCAGGTAAAACACCGGAAAAGCCACAAAATAAAGCCGTTCTTTTACTTCAATCTCAATATCTATCACCGACTCGCTTATATCAACAACTGCTATATTTACAGTAATAAACAAGTTGGTGTTTACAATTTTCCTGCGGTCGTTTTCGAGCACTTCTATAAGTGTGGCTTTGTTCAGGCTATCGCCGGGGTGCACGCCTACCTCACGCAAAATGATTTTATCTTTGGTTCGGATATTCCCTTTTATTAATACCTGCCTCACAAATACCGAATCGGCCGCAAAGCTTTGGCAGCAGCAGATTATTAAAAGTAAAAAAAAGAAAATGCGTTTGAATTTGTTCATTCAAAAGGGGCAGATAGGAAATTTCGTTTTAACACTCAAAGCTGATAGGATAATATAATTGAAAAGCCAAAATTAATGTATTTTCTACGAAAAAACTTAAAATTTTACAAATCAATACAGGAAATCTAAATTATTACCATATTTACAAATTCAACCTAAAAATCTTGCCTATGGAGCGTTTGTTTGTTACTGAGAAAATCAGCACGCTATTACCTAAAATCAAAGAATTTGTAGTTAACGAATTATATCCTCTTGAAACTACTGAAAATCTTACACACGATTTCTCGCATATAGAGCCTGTTTTACAACAGAAGAGAGCTTTGGTAAAAAAAGCGGGTTTGTGGGGTTTGCATTTGCCTAAAGAAGATGGAGGGCTGGAGCTGAGTCTTTGTGAGTTTGGACAAATAAGTGAGATTCTGGCCATGACACCCTTCGGGCATTTTGCTTTCAATACCCAAGCGCCTGATATTGGCAATACAGAGCTGATGCATAAGTATGCACCCAAGCATCTGCAAGAGCAATACCTTAAACCCTTGATGGACGGCACTATCAGAAGTTGTTTTTCGATGACTGAGCCTGATTTTGCAGGGTCAAACCCAACACGCATGGGAACAACTGCTGTAAAAGACGGCAACGATTATGTAATAAATGGGCATAAATGGTTTACGTCGTCGGCCGATGGTGCAGCTTTTGCCATTGTAATGGCAGTAACCAACCCCGATGCAGCACCACACAAAAGAGCCAGCCAAATATTAGTCCCTACCGATACGCCGGGCTTTAAGCTGGTACGTAATATTCCGATTATGGGGCATGCAGGCGATAGTTGGGCAAGCCATGCCGAAGTAGTATATGAAAATGTGCGAGTACCCCAAACTAACCTGATTGGTGCAGAAGGTGCAGGATTTTTGTTGGCACAAGAGCGTTTAGGACCGGGCAGAATACACCATTGTATGCGTTTTATTGGCATTGCCGAACGTAGTTTTGAATTAATGTGCCGCTATGCGGTTTCGAGGGAAATGGAAGAGGGTGTAGTATTAGGCGAAAAACAGTTTATACAAGGCTTTATTGCTGAAAGCAGAGCTGAGATTGATGCCGCACGTCTTCTAGTGTTAAGAACAGCCAAAAATATAGATGAGCAAGGAGCAGCAGCCGTGCGTGACGAAATATCAATGATAAAGTTCTTCACGGCTAATATGATGTTGCGAGTGATTGACAGAGCCATACAAACACATGGCGCACTGGGCATGACCAACGATATTTTGCTGGCACATTGGTATTCGCACGAGAGGGCAGCCCGTATTTATGATGGTGCCGACGAAGTACACAAAGCTGCGCTTGCCCGTGGTATTCTGAAAGGCTATGGCTTAGATGTTCGGAAAAAATAAGTCTTACATCATATATATCATAGGACTTTCGCTTTTGCGAAAGAGTTTAAAAATAGTTAAGTTAGCCTCATGCTAACGAAAAA